>NZ_CP025804.1:3082344-3423516 GCF_003352085.1 Sulfitobacter sp. SK012 | reverse complement strand
CGCGCAAGGGTCTGCCGATAAGGCGGACCCGGTCTTGCAATGGTAAGCGTTAGCTGGCACGCCGTTGCAATGACAGATAAAACCCGATTTGATCCCGAAATTGACCGTGTTGGCCAGATGTTGGCTGATGCGGCACGCTCCGTTATTTTGCCTTTTTTTCGCGACCCGAACCTTGGTGCGGATAACAAGTTGGCAGCAGGCTATGACCCAGTTACCGAAGCGGACCGGGCAGCCGAACGTGCCATGCGCGACATACTTCAAACAGAGCGCCCTGATGATGCAATCCTTGGTGAAGAATACGGCACCAAACCAGGCACTTCTGGCCTGACTTGGGTGCTTGACCCGATTGATGGCACCCGTGGTTTTGTATCTGGTGCACCTACTTGGGGTGTCCTGATCGCCCTAGGTGACGCGCAGGGGCCTTTTTACGGCATCGTCGATCAACCCTATATAGGGGAGCGTTTTATCGGCCATCCCGAAGGCGCGACCCTGACGGGCCCGCAGGGATCTGGGCCGATCAAAACACGCGCGCCTCGCGCTTTGGCAGAAGCGACGGTTTTCACGACATTCCCCGAGGTCGACACGCCGCAAGACGCTGTCGCTTTTAACGCCGTAGCAAGCAAGGCGCGTTTGACCCGTTACGGGATGGATTGCTATGCTTATGCTCTCATTGCTGCCGGTCAGATCGATCTGGTGATTGAAGCAAGGCTCGCCCCATATGACATTCAGGCCCCCATCGCGCTGATCCACGCAGCCGGAGGGATCGTTACAAATTGGGAAGGCGGCCCGGCCCATGATGGCGGTCGCGCCATTGCCGCCGCGAACCCCGAAATCCACGCCGAAGCGATTGCGCTGCTCCAAGGAGCGATGCAAAGCTAATGGCAATCTTACTCAAAAATGCCGATGCGGTCCTGACGATGGACGATACCCGCCGCGAACTTTCAGGTGTGGATATTTTGCTTGAAAACGGTGTGATCGCGGCAATCGGACCAAACCTGCCAGCCAACGATGCCGAAGTCATCGATGCACGTGGCACCCTCGTTACACCGGGCCTCGTGAACACACATCACCACCTTTACCAAAGCCTCACACGGGCGGTGCCAGCGGCGCAAGACGCGCTGCTGTTTGGATGGTTGCGCACGCTCTATCCGATCTGGTCGCGGTTCACGCCAGAGCATATGCACGTGTCTGCCCAAGTTGGCCTTGCGGAACTGGCCCTATCGGGCTGCACCCTCAGCTCTGATCACCTTTATCTCTATCCAAACGGAGCGCGGCTCGAAGATACGATTCACGCGGCCGCTGAACTTGGTTTGCGGTTTCATCCCACGCGCGGCGCGATGAGCATCGGCGAAAGTGCCGGCGGTTTGCCCCCCGATGCGTTGGTCGAAGACGAGTCCGCCATCCTCAACGATTGCATTCGGGTTATTGATGCATTCCATGATCCCGCCGAAGGATCGATGTGCCGAGTGGGTGTTGCCCCGTGCTCGCCTTTCTCGGTGAGCCGTGAACTGATGCGCGATGCTGCGCTATTGGCACGCGACAAGGGCGTGATGATGCACACGCATTTGGCCGAAAACGTCGAAGATATCGCCTATTCGCTTGAGAATTTTGGCAGCTTGCCGGGGCAATACGCGGAAAGCCTTGGCTGGGTTGGACCGGATGTATGGCACGCCCATTGCGTCAAGCTTGATTCGTCCGAGATCGCGCTTTTTGCTCAAACGGGTACCGGGGTTGCGCATTGTCCTTGTTCAAATTGCCGTCTTGGCAGCGGGATCGCACCGATCCGCGCCATGCGGGACACAGGCGTGCCAGTGGGCCTTGGGGTTGATGGGTCAGCAAGCAATGACGCCGGCAATCTAGTCGCCGAGGCGCGTATGGCGATGTTGCTGCAACGGGTTGCGCGCGGGGCTGACGCCATGAGTGCCCGCGAGGCGCTTGAGATCGCCACACGCGGTGGTGCAGATGTGCTGGGCCGCCCCGATTGTGGCAGGCTTGAGGTTGGCAAACGTGCTGATATCGCCGTGTGGGATATGACTGGCGTTGCTGCCGCAGGCAGTTGGGACAAGGCAGCTCTGTTGCTTGCAGGCCCAACGATAGTGCGCGATCTGTTTGTCGAAGGCCGCCAGATTGTGCGGGACGGGCAGATTACAACGCTGGACATGGGGGCCCTTGTTGCTCGGCAAAACAAATTGGCAGAGCACCTACAGGACACGCTTTGAAACAGATTTTCCTCATGTTTGCGGCGCTGGTCTTTAGCGCGCAATTGGCGCTTTCTGATGCGGCTGTGACCAAAGGTCTGAACAATCTTCGAGCTCAAAAGGGCCTGTCAAAACTAAGTGTTTCGAAGCCACTGCAACGCGCCGCAGAGGATCATGCGCGCGAGATGTACACTAAAGGTTATTTCGATCACCGCGGGGCCAATGGGTCGACTGTGGGCAGCCGGACCAAACATGCAGGGTATCGTTGGTGCATCGTGGCCGAAAATATCGCCAAAGGACAAAAATCCGCGGCAGAGGTTATGAGTGTCTGGACGAAATCGCCGGGCCATCTCAAGAATATGGCGCTGCGCCAAGCGCGTGACGTCGGGGTCGCGCATGTTGGCGATGTCTGGGTGATGTTGCTGGCCGCCAAACGCTGCTGAGTTAGCGTTGTAACTGTCCTGCGATCCATACATCTCGGATGGCACGATCATCGCCCATCATGATGGTCGGAAATACAGCTTCCCAGATTGTTTCGGCCTGCGCAGCACGCTGTGCGATGGCCGGGGTTGAGGCAAGATCAAGCACGGTAATATCCGCATAACCACCCGCGCGCAGATGGCCGATCTGATCTTGTAAATGCAGGGATCGAGCGGATCCGGCTGTTGCTAGCCACATCAATTGCGCAGGGTGCAACGCTGTGCCGCGCAGTTGCCCGATCTCATATGCCGCAGCCATTGTCCGCAACATCGAAAAGGACGACCCGCCGCCGGTGTCCGTGGCGAGGCCCACCGGAATATTGCGCGCGGCCAGTCCGGCCATATCAAAAAGCCCTGATCCGATGAATGTATTGGATGTGGGGCAATGCACCAAAGCGGCACCTGTTTCTGCGATACGGTCCACTTCACGCGGTGTCAGATGGATGGCATGACCAAAAACACCACGCTCTCCGAGCAACCCATGGGTTTCATAGGTGTCAAGGTAGTCACGCGCATCTGGATACAGGTCTCGAACCCAGGCGATTTCGTCCACCTGCTCGCTGAGGTGGGTCTGCATGAGGCACTCCGGATGTTCGGCCCATAACGCGCCCAAAGCGCTGAGTTGTTCAACCGATGAAGTGGGCGAAAATCGTGGTGTGATCGCGTATTGTGCACGGCCCTGACCCTGCCAGCGGGCGATCAACGCTTTGCTGTCGTCATAGGCCGATTGCGCCGTGTCGCGCAGCCCGTCTGGCGCGTTGCGGTCCATGCAGGTTTTGCCCGCAACCACACATTGTCCGCGCGCTGCGGCAGCATCAAACAGGGCGTCCACACTATGCGGATGGATGGTCGTAAAACTGCAAACGGTTGTAGTCCCACACGCAGTTGTAAGGTCCAAATACCGCGCTGCAATTTCGGCGGCATAGGCTGGATCACTCAGGCGCAATTCCTCAGGGAAAGTATAGGTGTTAAGCCAGTCGATCAGGCGTTTTCCCCAGCTCGCGATCATCGCGGTCTGCGGGTAGTGCACATGTGCATCTACAAAGCCGGGGCAGATCAAACCATCCGCGTAATCAACCACTTGGGATTGTGGGTGATCGCGGAGCAATGTCGCACCATCGCTCACGGCGGTAATGTGCCCGTCCGAGATCAAAACGCCACCGGCAGGATCAACCCGCACGGCATCAGACCACGCATGCGTCATCGGGTCGGCATCAAAAAGTAAGGTCTGGCCTAAGAGCAGTGTTTTATGAGTCATGCCGCATTCTAGTCTTGCTGGCGTATGGGCTGCAATCGAGAACGCGTCCCCGCGGCATTGTATCCGCAAAAGGGTGCGTTTATGATCGCGCAGGCAAGGGAGTGAGCGCAATGTCAGAGCAGATTTTGGAGCCCTCAGAGCCCCCTCACGATGACAGCACCGAAGACGAAGCGTTCGTGTTGGACCAACGCGATGTTGCCGCCATACTCTATGCGGTAGAAATCGACGATCAGGTCAAATTGACCGAGTTGATGGAGCCACTGCACGCAGCCGACATCGCTGACCTTCTTGAGCAAATCAGTGCTTTTGAACGTACCCGCTTGATCCGGCTTTACGACCACGAATTTGACGGTGAAATCCTGTCAGAACTCGACGAGTCGATCCGCGAAGAAGTCATCGCGATCCTGAGGCCCCATGTGTTGACGCAAGCCGTCCGCGAGATGGACAGTGACGATGTGGTGGATCTAGTCGAGGACCTGGAAGGTTCCCGCCAAGAAGAGATCCTAGATGCGCTCGAAGACAGCGACCGCGTGGCCATCGAACAGGCGCTGACCTACCCTGAATACTCTGCCGGGCGCCTGATGCAGCGCGAAGTCGTCATGGCCCCCGAACATTGGACCGTCGGTGACGCGATCGATTACCTGCGTCGCACTAAAGAAGAAGACCTGCCTGACCAATTCTATCACATTATTATGGTCGATCCACGCCTGCATCCGGTTGGCAACGTCACACTCGGCAAGGTGATGCGGTCCAAACGCACGACCTTGCTGCGCGACATTCTGGAAGAAACATTTCACGTGATCCCCGCCATGCGCGATGAGGGCGACGTGGCTTATGCGTTCAACCAGTACCACCTGATCTCGGCCCCTGTGGTCGATGACGAGGGGCGCTTGATTGGGATCATTACGATTGATGATGCGATGGCCGTACTGGATGATGAGCACGAAGAAGACATCTTGCGATTGGCCGGTGTCGGCGAAGGCTCTTTGTCTGACCGCGTGATTGAGACGACCAAACAGCGTCTGCCCTGGTTGGGTGTCAACCTCATCACAGCCATTGCCGCCTCCATGGTGATTTCACAGTTTGAGGTGGCGATTGCGCAGATTGTTGCGTTGGCCGTGTTGATGCCGATTGTTGCGTCCATGGGCGGGAATGCAGGCACGCAAAGTCTGACCGTTGCGGTGCGCGCGATCGCCACCAAGGATCTCACCGGCTCGAACGTCTGGCGCGTTATCCGGCGTGAATGCCTTGTTGGGTTGGTGAATGGGACAATATTTGCCGTTATCATGGGGATCGTCGGAATGATCTGGTTTGGTTCGCCGGAATTGGGCTACGTCATCGCGATCGCGATGGTGATCAACATGGTCGTGGCAGGGTTTGCAGGGACGGGCATACCGATTTTGCTGGAACGGATGGGGATCGACCCCGCGCTGGCTTCAGGTGCATTTGTGACAACTGTTACAGATGTGGTGGGCTTTTTTGCGTTCCTCGGCCTGGCAGCGGCCGTTTTGTTATGAGCTTGGCTGGCGCAAAAGATGCCGCACGCAAAGCAGCATTTGCCCACCGAAAACCGCTATTTGAAAATGCCAATGCTGCGCAGGCCGGATACCTCAGCGAGGTGCTTGCCGGGTATCGCGGCGTGCCCCTTTCGGGGTTTATGCCAATACGCACCGAAATCGATCCCGTCCCTGCCATGGCTGAGGCAAGCGCGCATGGTCCGGTTGGTGTTCCGGTGATCGTCGCCGCGGATACGCCGCTGCGGTTTGCACAATGGACCCCAGATGCTGCGATGGCTGCTGGTGCCTTTGGCGCGTTGATCCCACAGGATCCGGTGTTTTTTGAACCAGAGATCGTGATCGTGCCGCTGTTGTCCTTTGACCGCGCCGGGGGACGATTAGGCTATGGCGGTGGTTTTTATGACCGTACCCTTGAGATGCTGCGCGCAAAGCGGGCAACATTAGCCATCGGTTTTGCCTTCGCCGGCCAAGAGACAAATGACATCCCACTCGAGGGGACAGATCAACCGTTGGACCTGATCGTGACAGAACGTGGTGTGATTGAGGTCACGCGCAGCTAGGCCAAAGCTGGCTTGCGGCGAATGACCCCTTGCCGTGACGCGCGCGGCGTCCTAACCCGGTGCCATGAAAATACTCTTTCTTGGCGATGTGATGGGCCGCGCTGGGCGCCGCGCGATCACCGAAAACCTGCCGCGCTTGCGCACAGACTGGAAACTCGATTTCGTCGTGGTCAACGGCGAGAACGCGACCAGTGGTATGGGCCTGTCGGGCATGCACGCAAAGACCCTGCTTGAGGCGGGTGCTGATTGCCTGACATTGGGCGATCATGCGTTCGATCAAAAGGATATGTTGGCTTTTATCGAACAAGAACCACGTATCATCCGGCCGCTGAATTTCTCAAAATCTGCACCTGGCAAAGGTGCGCGTGTCTTTACAACGCGAACAGGACGCAAGGTGCTAGTCACCCAGGCGCTTGGCCAAGTGTTTATGAAACGCCCCTTTGATGATCCATTTTCAGCCCTTGATGAGGTTTTGAAAACCCATCCGTTGGGCGGCATGGCTTCTGCGATAATCGTTGATTTCCACTGCGAAGCCACATCCGAGAAGATGGCGATGGGCCATTGGTGCGATGGCCGGGCCAGCCTTGTTGTCGGCACCCACACCCATGTCCCCACCAGCGACGCGATGATCCTGCCGGGCGGTACGGGTTACATGACCGATGGCGGCATGTGCGGTGATTACAATTCGGTGATTGGCATGGACAAAGCGGAGCCCCTGCGCCGTTTCATCACTGGCATGCCGCGCGAACGTTTCACCCCCGCAAATGGTGAAGCCACGCTGTCAGGTGTCTACATTGAAACGGACGACCGTACTGGCAAAGCCACGCGCATCGTCTCCATTCGCCAAGGCGGGGCCCTTCAGCAAAGCGCTCCGTGACCCGGCGCGAGACATTATTCTACGCCTGCGTCCTGATCCTGATGGGTGCTGGCTGGGGCATTACGATCCCGTTGACCAAGATTGCTGTCAGCACGGGCTACGGACATTTCGGGTTGGTGTTTTGGCAGCTCGCGATCGGTTGCGTGATCATGGGTACGGTCTGTACGCTGCGGGGCATTCGCTTGCCGCTGAACCCACGTGCGCTGCGGCTATACCTGATCCTTGCGTTGATCGGGACGATTTTACCCAACACCGCCGGCTATCAGGCCGCCGTGCATCTGCCGTCGGGTATCTTGTCGCTGCTGCTCAGCATGGTGCCGATGTTTGCGTTTCCCGTCGCGCTTTTGCTAGGCAACGACCGGTTTGAAGCCCGCCGTTTGGTGGGCCTTGGCTGCGGGTTGTTTGGGGTGCTGCTGATCGTGGCACCGGGTGCCGAAGTGAGTCTCAACTTGCCGCTCTTCTGGGTCGCTATCGCGCTGATCCCGGGCATGTTCTACGCGTTCGAGGGAAATTACGTTGCCAAATGGGGCACTGAAGGGCTCGATGCTTTTCAGGTCATGTGGGGTGCTACGCTGATCGGGGTCCTCTTGATGGGGCCGGTATCCGTCCTGTCGGGTCAATTTGTTACGCCGGTTTGGCCGCCCAATATACCGCAAGCTGCGTTGGCCGCATCTTCGGTGGTGCATGTCTTTGTCTATGCCACATATGTTTGGCTGGTTGGTCGGGCAGGGGCCGTGTTTGCCGTTCAGGTCAGCTATCTTGTGATGGGTTTTGGCTTATTGTGGGCCAAGCTTATACTGTCAGAAGCATATTCCCCTCTGATTTGGGCTGCGTTGGCTGCGATGTTCCTTGGTATGTATCTGGTTCAGCCCCGGCCAAAGGTTGCCCTTGCCGACGCACCTGCGATGGGCAACACTAAGGGCTAAATTTCTGGCGCGAGGCGCAAGCTATCACTATGGAAATATTCGACTTTTCCCAAACGACCGAGGCCGTTGTCGCACTGACCGTCGTGGTGATCATGTTTATCATGTTCCTACGCGAGTCCCTACCGACCGAAGTAGTGGCTCTAACGGGCGCTGCATTGCTGCTTGTTGCAGGCGTGTTGCCTTACGAAGATGCGCAGGCCGTGTTGCAAAATTCAGCTCCTTGGACGATTGCCGCAATGTTCATTGTTATGGGGGCGCTGGTGCGCACGGGCGCGCTGGATGTACTAACCCGGCTGGCAGAACGCTATGCGCGCACCAATCCCAAAACCACCGTGGTGGGCGTGATCCTTTCGGTCATGGGGGCCTCCGCGATTATGAACAATACGCCCGTGGTTGTTGTGATGATCCCCGTCGTTGTGCAGCTCAGCAAAACCTTGGGTACGAAAGCGTCCAAGCTGCTGATCCCCCTCAGCTATGCCGCGATCATGGGTGGCTCACTGACGTTGATCGGCACCTCGACGAACCTTCTGGTTGATGGTGTGGCCCGCGAAAACGGGATGGAACCGTTTGGTATCTTCGAAATCCTGCCCATTGGTCTGATTGTTTGTGCTTGGGGCCTCATTTACATGAGCACAATCGGCCGAAAGCTGCTGCCAAGCCGCGATTCCATGGCCAACATGCTGTCAGATCGCTCAAAGATGAAATTCTTTACCGAAGCTGTGATCCCGCCCGAAAGCAACCTGATCGGGCGCGATGTAACCGATGTGCGGCTCTTTAAACGCGAGGGTGTTAGGCTCATTGACGTTGTGCGCGGCGATACTTCGCTGCGGCGAAACCTCAAAGGGGTTCAGCTTCAGCTCGGTGACCGCGTGGTTTTGCGCACTCAGATGACTGAACTGCTAAGCCTTCAGGCCAACAAAGAACTCAAGCGCGTTGACCAAGTTTCCGCGATTGAGACAACCACCGTTGAAGTCCTTATCTCGCCGGGTTGCAAAATGGTGGGCCGGTCACTTGGCAATCTGCGTTTGCGCCGTCGCTACGGGGTCTATCCGCTGGCGGTGCACCGCAGGAACCAAAACATCGGACGGCAGTTGGACGATCTGATCGTAAAGGTCGGTGATACCTTGCTGCTTGAAGGGGCCGCCGAAGACATCTCGCGCCTAGCCACTGACATGGACCTTGTCGACGTCAGCCAACCTTCTGCGCGTGCCTATCGCAGGAGCCACGCGCCGATCGCCATTGCGGCGCTTTTCGGCATTGTGGTACTCGCGGCGTTTAACGTGGCTCCGATCCTGCTTTTGGCTGTCATCGCTGTGGCGGTGGTTCTTGCCACCGGCTGCATCGACGCCGAAGAGGCGTTTTCATTTGTCGATGGGCGCCTTCTTGCGCTGATCTTTTCGATGCTTGCTGTCGGGGCTGCCTTGCAAAACTCCGGTGCAATCACGCTGATCGTTGACAGCATCGCGCCAAGTTTGGCATCCTTGCCTCCCTTTTACGTGATCTTCTGTGTCTTTCTACTCACGACGATCCTAACCGAAATCGTGTCTAACAACGCTGTCGCCGTCATCATGACGCCCATCGCCATCAGCCTTGGCGCTGCCCTTGGGATGGATCCGCGCCCGCTGGTTGTTGCAGTGATGATCGCGGCATCCTGTGCATTCGCCACGCCTATTGGCTATCAGACAAACACATTGGTCTACGGCCCGGGGGGCTATAAATTCACCGACTTTATGCGCATTGGTATTCCGCTAAACCTCAGCATGTCGTTGATCGTCAGCGCGATGATCCCGTTTTTCTGGTAGCGCTTATCACAGCGGCCAAAACACCAAGATCGCAGGGATAGACACCGCAATCACGATGATCTCTAGCGGCAATCCCATCCGCCAATAATCCCCAAATCCATAACCCCCTGGGCCAAGGATCAGCGTGTTGTTCTTGTGCCCAATTGGCGTCAGGAATGCCGCCGACGCCGCAATCGCAACCGCCATCAGAAAAGGATCCGGCGATACACCCAAGGTCTGCGCCATCTGGATGCCTACAGGTGCTGCGACAATCGTGGTCGCCGTATTATTCAGCACATCTGACAAGGTCATCGTGACCACCATCAATACGGTAAGCACGGCCCATGCAGGCATGCCTTGGGTCAGGTTAATTAACCATCCTGCAATTAATTCGGTGCCGCCAGATGTTTGGAGCGCCGCACCCAGCGGGATCATCGAGCCCAGCAGCACCACAACGGGCCATTCGATATGGGTATAAAGCTCTGACAGCGGGACGATCTTGGCCAAGACATAGGCCACAACCACGATCCCAAGAGCGACTGGCAGGTAAATTAGCCCAAATGATGCGGCTGCAACTGCCGCTGCAAAGAGCCCAATCGCCAGCCACACTTTTTTGTCGTTCGTCACGGCCAGCCCGCGATCGGCAAGTGGCAACACACCCAGCCAATCCGTCACTTGGGCTGCCGTATCGCGCGGCACCAACAACAAAAGGATATCGCCGGGCTTCAGGATTGTCTTGCGAAGCTGCGAGGTGATCTTGCGGCCTTGCCTTGATATACCCAAGAGTACGGTGCGCTGGCGCCATGCAAGCCCGACTGATTGCGCCGTTCGACCCGCAAGCCGGGCATGTTCAGTGACCACAACCTCGATCAGTTCGACCCCTTCGCCATCCGCATGCAGACGCTCTTCGCGCTCGGCATCGGCCAGCGCCAGCTCCAGCGTGGTGCGGAATTCGTCGAGTGCGTCAGGGGTGGCCTCAAGCACAAGCGTATCACCCGCCCTGATCGGCGTGTTATGCGCCGTGCCATACCGCCGTTTACCGTCACGCATCAGACCCAAGATCGCCACGTCAGATTTCTCGGCGACCTCATAAAGCTCGGCCACGCGTTTGCCGATCTGCTTGTTGTCTTCGGGCACCACCAACTCGGCCATGTAGGGTGCCAAATCATCGGCCTGCACGGCCGCATCTGCGCGCTGAGGGATCAACCGCCAACCAATCAAGGCCACAAAAGCAAGCCCCGCAATGGCGGCAATCCCGCCCACGGGGGCAAAATCGAACATCTTGAACGGCTCACCCAGCGCCTCTTCGCGTATAGAAGCGATGATAATGTTGGGCGGCGTCCCAATCAGCGTGACCATCCCGCCAAGGATCGTCGCAAAGCTTAGTGGCATCAACGATAGGCCTGGTGCGCGCCCGGCCTTGCGCGCCGTCTGGATGTCGACCGGCATCAAAAGCGCCAGTGCCGCCACGTTATTCATAAAGCCCGACAGGACGCCGCCGACCACACCCATCAACGTGATATGCGCCCCAAGACTGCGCGAGGCATCAACCAACGTGCGTGTGATCAAGAGCACCGCGCCTGAGCGGACAAGCCCGGCAGAAACAACCAACACCAATGCCACAACCAGTGTCGCGGGATGACCAAAACCGTCAAAGGCGTGTTTGGTGTCGACCACGCCCAACACCACCCCAGCCATCAGCGCCGAAAAGGCCACAAGATCATAACGAAAGCGGCCCCATAGCAAGAGGCCAAAGACGCTTCCAAAAAGCGAAAACAGGATAATTTGGTCGGTTGTCATCGGGGTCGCCTTTGAAATCGTTACGGGGTCTTTGACGGTGTGAGCGTAGGGGCGGAACTGAGGGTTTTCCACCCCTCGACGTCATGCCCGGCTGATTTCGGTTGCAACCGGCGCGCTAGGTTAGGGTTTTGATTGCTTGCAAGCCTCTGCGCTGGCCTTGTCGGGCGCGGTGGGCTGGCATATAGAAACGCAAAGCAACTTTTCAGACATGAGGTTTCCATGGCAGGCCACTCAAAATGGGCAAATATCCAACACCGCAAAGGGCGTCAGGACAAATTGCGCGCCAAGGTATTTTCCAAGATGTCCAAGGAAATTACGGTAGCCGCCAAAATGGGCGATCCTGATCCTGACAAAAACCCCCGTTTGCGCATGGCCGTGAAGGAAGCAAAATCTGTTTCTGTGCCAAAGGAAGTGATTGATCGGGCGATCAAGAAATCCCAAGCAGGCGAGGGCGATGATTACGAAGAAATCCGCTATGAGGGCTACGGTCCCAATGGCGTGGCTGTGATCGTCGAAGCAATGACCGACAACCGCAATCGCACGGCCTCAACGGTGCGGTCGACCTTTACCAAGAACGGCGGCAACCTCGGCGAAACCGGCAGTGTTGGTTTTATGTTCGACCGCAAAGGCGAGGTGACATATTCCGTTGATACGGGCGATGCCGATACGGTGATGATGGCCGCGATTGAAGCTGGCGCTGAAGATGTTGAAAGCACCGAAGAGGGGCATGTGATCTGGTGTGCGGACACGGATCTGAACGATGTCGCGACCGGGCTTGAGGGCGAATTGGGCGAATCCGATTCTACCAAACTGGTCTGGAAGCCCAATATCACAACTGAAATGGATCTAGAGAGCATGCAAAAGCTGATGAGGCTGATGGATGCGCTCGAAGACGACGACGACGTACAGCGGGTCACCACCAATTTCGAGGCCTCAGATGAGGTCATGGAACAGCTGTCCGAAGAATGATGTTGTCGCGCGGCGTCTCAAGCGCCGCGTGTCGACCAATCTGACCTGGTTTTAAATTAGACAGCACAAATATAATGCGCGGCGTTGTCCGAAATTGCGTGTTGTTCGGAAATTTTCGCTATTGGCTGAGCCGGTTTGAAAATTGTGGGCTAGAAAAGAAAAAAGCGCATTTCTGCGCATCAATTCCGTATCTCCGATCCTTTTTACTTGCGAGCGCCTATCTGAAAATGCAGGTGGTGGCGCCTTCGCTGTTCAGCTGGCCGGGCGCAAGAAGCTCAGCCAGCTGGTGGTGGTAGACGTGCAGCACTTACGTTTAGGGCGTGCATTGTCGATCTGCGTGAGCAGGCGTTTTACGTCGTTGAGTTTGCCCAGAACGTCTTCAGTTCCTGCGTTGACCTGAACCTGCAAAATTTTGCTTTGGGTCTCCAGTGCGGACTCAATCAAGTCCAGTTCCTTGCAGCTCACGTCTAGTTTTGTGTTTGTGTCAAACATGTCTTTATCCTTAATACCTGATATCCAGATAGGGTTAGTATAGTCTATACGCTAGTCCGCCCCGATCAGATCACTGTGATGTGTCTGCAATTCCTCACGAAACTGCGAGGTTGGGTTACAAGCCGGTTTTTTTGGGCTCTTTGTTGCCCGCTGCATATCAATACGGACAGCGCGCCAAGTTCCGTCGCCGCTCATTACAAAGAGTAACGGGGCGCATGCATGAAAAATTCAGGCAATGTGGAGTTGGTGCGCGCAGCTGACTGGGATAATGCGCGGAAGGGGGGTATCACCGGCAAAGCCGCCCGCCGCAAGTGCAAAACTTGCGAAATTTGAACTGATTTATCGAGGCCCTGCGTGATCACATCTTTTCTGCCCGGCTTTGCGCTTAGTCTGACGTTGATCCTTGCGATCGGTGCACAAAATGCATTCGTTTTGCGGCAGGGGTTAAAGCGGCAACATGTGTTGGCCGTCTGCCTGATCTGCGCGGTGTCGGATGCGTTGTTGATCATCGCTGGGGTGGCAGGGTTCGGTGCACTGGCCCAAGCGTTGCCGTGGTTTGAAATCGCGATGCGCTACGGCGGGGCCGCTTTCTTGATCTGGTACGGCTGGCGCAATGCAAAGAGCGCGTGGCGCGGAGGCGCGGCCTTGGACATTGAAGGCAGCACCGAGCAAAGCTTGCCACGGATCGCGGCGACCTTGCTAGCGCTGACGTGGCTAAACCCGCATGTCTACCTCGATACAGTCGTGTTGATCGGATCGATCTCGGCGCAATATCCTGACCGGTTTGCATTTGGCGTCGGCGCTGTGATGGCGAGCTTTGTCTTCTTCTTCGCGCTTGGATACGGTGCGCGCCTGTTGGGTCCACTTTTTACCCGCCCCCGAAGCTGGCAAATCTTAGACGGGCTCATCGCACTCACGATGTGGGGCATCGCGGCCAAACTGATCTTTGGTTAAGCGCTTGTAGACATGCGCTGATTGCGCTTTTGTCCGGCTATGGCCACACAGCTTCCTCATCGCCCCATGACCGGTATCTTTTTGATGCTTGTAACGGGCGTTTGTTTCATCTTGGTGACCGCATTGGTCAAATCAATGGGGTCGCGCATGCCCGCTGCTGAGGCGGCATTTCTGCGCTACGCAATGGGATTGGTGTTTGTGCTGCCCGTGATCTCAACCCTCAGGGCGGCGCATTTGACACGCCGACAGTGGCAGCTTTTTACAATCCGGGGGCTGTGCCATGCGTGCGGTGTGATCCTCTGGTTCTACGCGATGACCCGCATACCAATCGCAGAGGTGACGGCGATGAATTACCTTGCGCCGATCTACGTGACTATCGGCGCTGCGATATTTCTGGGAGAGAGGCTGGCAGCGCGCCGAATTTTCGCTGTGGTAATGGGGTTGGTAGGGGCCGCGATCATTCTGCGCCCCGGTTTTCGTGAGGTCGGCAGCGGCCACCTAGCCATGCTGATCGCAGCAGTGGTCTTCGCCGCAAGCTATTTGATTGCCAAGCTCCTTGCGGATGAAACGAAACCAGCCGTTGTCGTCGCAATGTTGTCGGTCTTTGTGACCATCAGTTTGGCACCATTTGCGGCCTATGACTGGATCGTACCCAATGCCAAAGAGCTGACATTTCTAGCTGCCGTCGCCTGCTTTGCCACGGCCGGGCATTTCACCATGACGCTGGCCTTTGCTGCCGCTCCAGTGACAGTGACGCAACCGGTGACGTTCTTGCAGTTGATCTGGGCCGCAGCGCTGGGGGCGTTCATGTTTGCGGAACCGGTAGATATCTGGGTCGTGGTCGGCGGGTTTGTCATCCTCGCCTCTGTCACCTTTATCACGTGGCGAGAGGCGGTTCTGAAGGGCCGCCACATCACACCCCACACGAATGAGACAAAGGTTTAGCGCTTTTATTGATTGACGGATCAATAAAAGCGCTCCACCCTGATCGGGCTTCCATTAAAGGACCCGAATCTTATGCCCAAAGTTGGAATGGAGCCGCTGCGCCGTGCCTCATTGGTAGAGGCGACGATCTCCGAGATTGGGCGGGCCCGGTCGCTTGACGTGACCGTCGGCCAAATTGCCAAGGCCGCCGGTATGTCCACCGCACTTGCGCACCACTATTTTGGCGGCAAGGATCAGATCTTCTTTGCGGCAATGCGCCATATCCTTGTTGAATACGGGGTTGAGGTCCGCACGGCGCTGGCCGGTACCCAAACACCTCGGGAACGGGCCGAAGCAATTGTGCGCGCGAATTTCGCCCAAACCTGTTTCACCCCAGAGACGATTTGCGCATGGATGTCGCTTTATGCTGCTGCCAGCAAGGGTGGGCGGATGCAGCGTTTGCTACGGCTTTATCAGGGGCGTCTGCGGTCCAACCTGCGCCACGCCCTGCGCCCGATCAGTGCGCAGCCCGAGGCTGATGCAGAAACACTGGCTGCCCTCATCGACGGACTTTATCTGCGGGCCGCTTTGTCAGAGGCCGCAACTGCCGACGATGCGCGCAATGCCGCGATGTCGATCCTTGATCTGTTGCTGGATATGCCCAAATGAACAAGCCCAACATCCTGATCCTGATGGTTGACCAGTTGAACGGGACATTGTTCCCTGATGGTCCTGCCGACTGGCTGCATGCGCCCAACCTCAAAAAGCTTGCTGCGCGCTCGACCCGTTTTGCGAATTGCTATACAGCCAGTCCGCTTTGTGCGCCGGGACGCGCGGCGTTCATGTCGGGGCAACTTCCATCGGCGACAGGGGTCTATGACAACGCGGCTGAATTCGCATCATCAATTCCCACATACGCACATCACCTGCGGCGTGCGGGCTATCAAACATGTTTGTCAGGCAAGATGCATTTTGTCGGCCCAGACCAACTTCACGGGTTCGAAGAACGCCTGACCACCGATATCTATCCTGCTGATTTCGGGTGGACACCAGATTACCGCAAGCCGGGTGAACGTATCGATTGGTGGTACCACAATATGGGCTCCGTCACCGGCGCGGGTGTGTCCGAGATTTCAAACCAGATGGAATATGACGACGCCGTGGCGTATGAGGCGACGCGCAAGCTTTATGATTTATCACGCGGTCAAGATGCGCGGCCTTGGTGCCTCACGGTCAGCTTTACGCACCCGCATGACCCTTATGTAGCGCGCAAGAAGTATTGGGATTTGTACAACGATTGCGAGCACTTGCAGCCCGACGTTAAGGCGATGACTTATGAGGAGCACGACCCTCACTCACAGCGTATTTTTGACGCCAACGATTGGCGTAGCTTTGACATAACGGATCAAGACATCCAGCGCTCACGCCAAGCTTATTTCGCCAATATCAGCTACCTCGATGATAAGGTCGGCGAGATCCTGCAGACGCTTGAAGACACCCGGCAAGAGGCGATCATAATGTTCGTCTCGGATCACGGGGACATGCTGGGCGAACGGGGCCTTTGGTTCAAGATGAGCTTTTTCGAAGGCTCGGCCCGCGTGCCAATGATGATCGCCGCTCCGCAGATGGAGCCTGGTCTGCACACGACGCCCGTCAGTAACATCGACGTCTGCCCGACACTTTGCGAGCTTGCCGGCGTCTCCATGGACGAGGTGATGGATTGGACCACCGGTCAGTCGCTTGTGCCCATGGGGCAGGGTGTGGAACGCACCGAACCCGTGGCGATGGAATACGCGGCCGAGGGAACCCAAACACCGATGGTGTCGCTGCGCTACGGCAAATGGAAGTTTAACCGCTGTGCAATTGATCCCGATCAACTCTTTGATCTGGAAGCCGATCCGCATGAGTTGAACAATCTTGCAGAGCATCCTGAGCATCAGGGCACCCGCAGTACGTTGCGCGCCAAGTCAGAAGCGCGTTGGGATCTGGCGGCCTATGACGCGGATGTGCGCAAATCCCAAGCCCGCCGTTGGGTTGTCTATGAAGCGCTGCGTCAGGGCGGTTATTATCCATGGGATTACCAACCCCTGCGCGATGCATCAGAGGCCTATATGCGCAATCATATGGACCTCAACGTGCTTGAGGAAAACAAACGGTTCCCACGCGGGGAATAATCAACAAAAACAAAAAAACCAACGGTGCAGTGCCGCAAGAAGCAAAAAATATGCACCGATCAAAAAAAAGCGACCAACAAAAACGAGGGACAACATGCTTACGTCTGTAATCTCATTCGGAGTTATCCTGGCATTTGTGCTGGTGATAATCTGCGTCATCAAATGGTGGGACCTACCACTGACAGGCGTCACCCCGATGCCGCTTTTTACCTTTATCGCCATCCTTTTTACGTCCGGTCTAGATGTGGGCCTGATCATGTTCCCGTTGGCTTTTGACTTTCCGCTTTATGCCGATACCGCCACGGAGCCAGCTTATGCCTTTACCAACCCCTTGGCCTTGGAGTTTGGCTTTTGGGGTTTTCTGATTTGGGCATTCTACTTCCTGACGACGTTCTATTTCTGCGCAATCGAGCCGCGGGTGAAATTCTTTGAAATCCCTGCCGTTAAGCTCCTGAACAACTTTGTAATCATCACGACCTGCGCCTTTACCGGCGCGCTGTTCTTGATCTACATGCCGTATTACATCGCCGAAGTGGGCGACGGAGAGACGATTTTGCCGGTCTTCTACCTGATCTGCTTCTTGGTGATCCTTGTGGCGGCGTTTTCTTCAACGGATCTTAAGTTCGTCCGCCTGTTGTCCGTCAGCTCAACAGTGCTTTTCTTTGGCCTGATTGCTTATATGTGGCTGAACGCAGGTATGGGTGTGGGTGAATTTGTGACCACGGCCAGCAATGTCGGTGGCTATTTCAGCAACATCCACACGTTCATCATACCTCTGACGGAATATCACGAATTCTATCTGTTCTGGTGGTTTGCATGGTCGATCATGATCGGTCAATTTGTCAGCCGGTTTGTGGGCGGCCTTAAGACATGGCAGTTGCTGGCGGCTTTGCTGGTGTTCCCGTCAATCCCCTTGGCGTTGTGGTTTTCGGTGCTGTATTACTACTACCTCAACGGGATCGGCACGGCCGGTTTGCCAAATTGGGCCATGACAATTGTGGGGATCGTGTTTGTGATCAACTCGTTTGACTCGCTCATCCGGCTTTATACCGACAACCTCAACCTCACGACTGTGCGCTTTGGCACCACGTCATATGTGCTGGCCAACACCATCGGCCTGTTTGTCCTGACGTTGCTGTTTCAGTCCCAATGGCTGCAGATCCAGTGGGTCGGGTCCGTCGTGATTGGCATTTACCTGATGGCGCTGGCCTACATGTTTTTTGTCAAACGCTCGAAGCTGTCTGGCCTAACAGGCGAGCCGAATTTCGCTGCTGAATAATATCGAATGGCCCCGTCTGCGATGTCAGGCGGGGCTCTCCAACCAAAAGAGAGACTTATGCAGACCCAACCCAAAGCAAGCCATTTTATCGACGGCCGTTACGTTGAGGACACCGCAGGTGCCCCGATCGAGGTGATCTATCCCGCCACTGGTGAAGTGATCGCCACCGTGCACGCCGCCACGCCCGCCATCACCGAGCAAGCGATTGTTGCGGCAACCCGTGCCCAAGGCGCATGGGCTGCATTGACCGGAACCGAGCGTGGTCGCATCTTGCGCCGTGCCTCTGACATTCTGCGCGAGCGGAACCATGATCTGAGTGTGCTTGAGACCTATGACACCGGCAAACCCTATCAGGAAACCTCTGTCGCAGATGCGACAAGTGGGGCCGATGCGTTGGAATTTTTTGGCGGAATGGCCGCGACCTTGACGGGTGAGCACATCCAGTTGGGTGAAGATTGGGTCTATACCCGCCGCGAGCCTCTCGGCTTGTGCGTCGGTATCGGCGCGTGGAATTACCCGACCCAGATTGCTTGCTGGAAAGGCGCTCCGGCGCTGGCATGCGGCAATGCGATGATCTTTAAGCCGTCCGAGACCACGCCCCTTTGCGCGCTAAAAGTTGCTGAGATTTTGCATGAAGCCGGGCTGCCTGCTGGGATTTACAACGTGGTGCAGGGGAGGGGCGACGTGGGTGCGTCTCTTGTCACCGACCCTCGCGTAGACAAGGTGTCACTTACCGGATCCGTCCCAACGGGCCGCAAGGTTTATGCAGCGGCGGCGGCCGGTATCAAACATGTCACGATGGAGTTGGGTGGCAAATCGCCAATGATCGTCTTTGATGACGCGGATATCGAAAGCGCAATCTCGGGTGCGATCATGGGCAATTTCTATAGCTCTGGCCAGGTCTGCTCCAATGGCACACGCGTGTTTGTGCACCGCGCAATTAAAGAGGCTTTCCTGACCCGCCTCGCAGAGCGTTTAGAAGGAGCCGTGATTGGTGATCCAATGGACCCGGCCACGTCCTTTGGTCCGATGGTGTCGGAAAACCAGATGAACATCGCGCTAAGCTATATTGAAAAAGGCAAAGCGGAGGGTGCGCGTCTGGTTTACGGCGGTGCAAAGCTGGACCGTGAGGGTTTCTTCATGCAGCCCACCGTTTTTGCAGATGTGACCGACGACATGGTGATCGCACGCGAAGAGATCTTTGGGCCTGTTATGGCTGTTCTGGATTTCGACGATGAAGACGACGTGCTGGCGCGTGCCAATGATACCGAGTTTGGTTTGGCCGCAGGCGTCTTTACCCGTGATTTGGCGCGTGCGCACCGGATCGCTGCAGGGTTTGAGGCGGGGACTTGCTACATCAATACCTATAATGATGCGCCTGTTGAGGCCCCTTTTGGGGGATCGAAGAACTCAGGCGTGGGGCGCGAAAACTCCAAGGCCGCGATTGAGCATTATACTCAGCTGAAATCGGTCTATGTACGTATGGGCACGTTGGAGGCACCTTTCTAAACAAGACATAATTCAAAGGTGCGCTGCCGCGCATTTCATTCTTGGGATGTGCGGCAAACGTGCTCGCAAAAGGGCGGGTGTCGTGGGGAATTTGGTGGAATTGATCATGCCAAAAACGGGCCTCTTTGACCTGCAGACAGATCACGAAGGATAACACGATGGACGCAGATTTTATTATTGTAGGGGCAGGCAGTGCAGGCTGTGCAATGGCCTACCGCCTAGGTGCATCAGGCGCGTCGGTGTTGGTGATTGAGCACGGCGGCACCGATGCAGGGCCGTTTATTCAGATGCCCGCCGCCCTGAGTTATCCGATGAACATGAAGCGCTACGATTGGGGTTTTCAGTCCGAGCCCGAACCCCATCTGGGTGGGCGCAAGTTGGTGTGTCCACGGGGCAAAGTGATTGGCGGGTCTTCTTCGATCAATGGGATGGTTTATGTGCGTGGGCATGCCATGGATTATGATCACTGGGCCGAGGCTGGTGCGGATGGCTGGGGCTATGCCGATGTGTTGCCCTATTTTAAGCGGATGGAGACTTGGCACGATGGGGATCATGGTGGCGATCCCGATTGGCGCGGCACGGACGGACCGCTGCACGTCAGCCGCGGCCCGCGCGACAACCCGTTGTTCGATGCATTTGTCCAAGCGGGCAAGCAAGCTGGGTACGAAGTAACCGACGACTACAACGGCGAGAAGCAAGAGGGCTTTGGCCCCATGGAGCAGACCGTCTGGAATGGGCGGCGATGGTCGGCGGCAAACGCCTACCTGCGGCCCGCTCAGAAGCAAGGCAATGTGCATGTTATCCGTGCTCTGGCGCGGCGAGTTGTGATGGACGGTAAACGAGCCGTCGGTGTTGAGGTTAAGCGGGGTGGTAAAGTCGAAGTGCTGCGCGCGGGCCGCGAAATTGTACTTGCAGCGTCATCGATCAACTCGCCAAAACTGCTGATGTTGTCGGGGATCGGCCCTGCGGCGCATCTAGCTGAACATGGGATCGATGTGGTCGCTGACCGTCCGGGCGTAGGTGGAAATCTGCAAGACCACCTCGAAGTTTATCTGCAGATGGCAGCGTCCCAACCAATCACGCTTTATAAGCACTGGAATCTGGTATCAAAGGCCGTGATCGGCGCGCAGTGGCTTTTGACGAAACGCGGGATGGGCGCTTCGAACCAGTTTGAAAGTGCGGCCTTCATACGCTCCAAACCGGGCGTGCAATACCCCGATATTCAGTACCATTTCTTGCCGATTGCTGTGCGCTACGATGGGAAAGCCGCTGCTGAAGGGCACGGGTTTCAAGCCCATACAGGACCAATGCGCTCAAAGTCTCGCGGACGTGTCAGCCTTGCCTCTGCAGATCCCGCTGACGAACCAAAGATTGCGTTCAACTACATGTCTCATCCAGACGACTGGGAGGAGTTCCGTACATGTATCCGTCTAACCCGCGAGATTTTTGCGCAGGAAGCCTTTGCGCCGTTTGTAAAACACGAGATCCAGCCGGGGGCGGATGTGCAAAGCGACGCCGAGATCGATGCCTTTATCGGGGAGCATGCGGAGAGCGCTTATCACCCCTGCGGCACCTGCCGAATGGGCCGGGCGGATGACCGGGACGCAGTGGTAGACAGCCATGGACGCGTGATTGGGGTTGAAGGGCTTCGTGTTGCTGACAGCTCGATTTTCCCGCGCATTACCAATGGGAACCTGAATGGACCTTCGATCATGGTGGGCGAGAAAATGGCTGACCATCTGTTGGGTTTGGACCCGTTACCAGCGTCCAATGACCAGCCTTGGATCCATCCGAATTGGCAAGTAACACAACGTTAACTCAGCCTAACAAATAGCATTGCGCCGTTTCAGTTTCGGCTCCATAACCGGCGCATGTTAAGAATTTGTTCACTGTTTGCCCTCTGTTTTCTCTTTGCAGTGCCGTTGCAGGCTGCGGTGCGGGACACCGTTTCGGGGTCCGTCCGAGTTATTGACGGCGATACCTTTGATGTTGGAGGCACGCGCGTCCGGCTTCATGCGGTCGATGCGCCCGAAATGGACCAAACTTGTAAAGCAGTGCAGGGTGCGACGTGGGATTGCGGCGTTTGGATCACCAAGGTGGTGCGTGACCGGTTTGCAGGTCAAATCGCCACGTGCACGTCGCGCGATACGGATCGATATGGCCGGACGGTAGCAACCTGTGTGGTAGGCGGACAGGATGTTGGCGCGTGGTTGGTCGATCAGGGGATGGCCTTTGCCTATGTCAAATATGGCAGTGACTATGTCGCCCAAGAACGTGTTGCAGCACGGGCAAACCGGGGCCTACATGCCACCCAAATTCAAGCCCCTGAAGACCACCGCCGCGCCAAACGCAAAGCTGCTGCTGCACCAAGCGGGGAGTGCCAGATCAAGGGAAACATATCGGCGAGGGGGACACGCATCTACCACATATCGGGTCAGCAATTTTACCAACAAACCCGCATCTCCATAAGAAAAGGCGAACGGTGGTTTTGCTCTCAAGCCGCGGCACAGGCGGCCGGTTGGCGCGCAGCGCGGCGCTAAAGATTAGTCGACACGGTAAGGCAGTATGTCGCGGCGGTCAGGATTTACGACCAGTTTACGTTCCAACGGGGGAACGGCGCGCTGGTGGCACGTTTTACGCTCGCAAATACGGCACGAAATACCGATGGGTTCAAATGCTGACGTACGGCTTAAGTCCAGCCCATCGGCATAGACCAGCTGCGCGGCATGGCGAATCTCGCACCCTAGGGCGATTGCAAAACGGCGCAGAGGCGCGCCGAACCGCCCTTCGGATTTCGAGATGTCACGCGCCAAGCTAATATAGCGGACACCATCGGGCGTCTCCGCCAACTGACGCAAAAAGCGCCCCGGTGTCTCGAATGCGCTATGCACGTTCCAAAGGGGGCAGGCCCCTCCAAATCGCGCAAATTGCAGCCGTGTGGCAGAATGACGTTTGGTGATTGTACCGGCTTGATCAACGCGCACGAAAAAGAACGGAATGCCCTTTGCGCCGGGCCGCTGCATTGTCGACAGGCGGTGCGCCACCTGTTCGATGGAGGCCCCAAAATGGGTAGCGAGCATCTCAAGATCATGACGTACTTCACGGGCGCGATCTTGAAACGCGCGGTAAGGCATCAGCGCCGCCCCGGCAAAGTAGTTGGCGAGCCCTAACTTGGCGATGCCGCGTGCCGCCGGAGTATGGAACCGCGCAAGGTCCAATGTCGCATCAAGCAGCGCGTCATTACGGCAAAGCGCCACCTGCACAAGCATCTGAAATGTCTGCGTTTCGCTGCTGGCATGGGCTGAAATCTGCAAGCTCTGTGCGTCTGGATCATACAGTCGCAGCGCGTCCATTTCTGCCAGCTCGACCGTGACGCCAGCGTCGGCGAGGGCGGCAATGGCCGTTGTTCGGATCGATACACCCTTCGCCTGTGCCCTGCCGAAATGTTCAGCAGCCCGGTCCACAGCATCGATGTAGTTATCGCAATAGTGAAAGAAGTCGCGCACTTCTTCCCAAGGGCTTGGGCTGGCGCGCGCATCTTCACGCCCCAGTGCTTCGTCCAGGGATGCAAGGCGTTCTTGGGTTTGTCGGTAGCTTTGGTGCAGAGTAAGAAAGGCCCGTGCTAGGCCCTGTGCGTTTGAGGCGGCAAGGCGTAAATCTGCAAGAGGCGGCATGACGCCCTCAAAAAGTGGATCGGCCAAAGCTTCGCGCATGTCGCTGACCAGACGTTCACCGTCTCCGGCGCTGAGTTCCGTTACATCAAGGCCGAATTCTGACGCCAACGCCAACACCACAGTTGTCGACACCGGGCGGTTGTTGTTCTCCATTTGGTTGAGATAGGGCAGGGACACACCAAGTCGTGCGGCAAAGTCTTTTTGGGTGTGCCCAAGTCGTGTGCGCAATTCGCGCAGCTTAGCTCCAGCATAGAGTTTTTGAGTGGCCATAACGCGCCCTTTGCAACTTTGCAGTTGCTTTAAGCTAGCTTTGCAAACTGTGTCGCGCAAGCGGCCTTTGGCGACTTAAAGCCCTAGTGAGCGTTCGCGACGGATCACGGCGTAGATCGCTATCAATCCGGCTATTGCGGTCACCAGCATCAACCATAGGAGTGGAAACGCACCTGTTTCCGGTCCAAGCAGCATGCCTGCAAGGGCGCTTAGGGCAGCGCCGCCACCAATCATGATCGCACCGCCCAGCCCGGAGGCTGTGCCTGCTAGATGAGGACGCACTGACAGCATGCCGGCCGTCGCGTTGGGGATGCATAGCCCGTTACCCAAACCCACAAGCGTCATCATGCCGAAAAAGCTGAGCGGGCTGCCATAGCCTGCCAAGAAGATTAGCAACGAAATGGCACCCCCTACAGCATTTGCTGCGCAGCCCCAGAACACCAGCTTGTTGATGCCAAACTTGGTGGCGTATCGCCCGGTGATGAAGTTACCGACAAAATATCCGACCGCTGGAGCACCGAAATAAACGCCGAGTTTGGCGGGGCTCATGCCAAAGACCTCTGTGCCGACAAATGGCGCACCACCCAGATAGGCAAAAAACGCACCTGAACAAAAACCAGCCGCCAACGCGTATCCCCAAAAGCGCGGGGAACGGAAAAGTTCGGGGTATTCTTTGAATTGCGCAACGAGGGATTTATCAGAGGTTCGTGCCGTTTCGCCCAGGTCGGCCCAGGTCAACGCCATTACGGCAGCACCCATGATGAAAAGTGCCCAGAAGTTAGCTTTCCACCCAAAGAACTGATCCAGAATGCCGCCCAAAGCAGGGCTCACCATCGGGACGACGGCCATTCCCATTGTTACGTACCCAATCATCGAAGCCGCCCGGTCTTGCGCATACATGTCGCGCACAACGGCGCGGCTTAACACCATGGCAACCGCGACAGCTGCTTGACACATCCGGAATGCTAGAAATACGTGCACATTGGGTGCGTAGATGCACCCCACAGTTGCCGCCAAAAACAGCCCCAACCCCCATAACATGACAGGTCTTCGCCCAAACCTGTCTGAGAGTGGTCCTATAAATAGCTGCAAGCCGGCGCTGAACAGTAGATAGAGGGCAACGGACAGTTGCATGATGCCGTAATCCGTCTCGAAATGTTCGGTCATCTTCGGCAGGCTAGGCAGGAATATATTCATCACGATCGCTGACATGCCTGCCAGTAGGATCAATGTGACGATATGTGGTGGTGTGGTGTGGTCGCCAAATTTGGCGGGGGCCACGTCGGGAAGGGTGTCTTGCATGCAAATTTAGGTAATCCTGTGCTGCGATCTTGTCCACGCTAAATTTATTAGCAAATTTGCAATTAGCACTCGATCGGCTGAAAATAGTTTGCAAATTTGCACGAATGGCCTTTGGTTCCTCGCGCACTTGCGTAATATACGCGCGACCAGCCCTCAAAGGAGCGCCCCATGAAAGATATCCACGAACAACTCGAAAATCGCCGCGCCGATGCCCGCCTAGGTGGCGGCCAAAAGCGGATCGATGCGCAGCACGCTCGCGGTAAATTGACCGCCCGAGAGCGCGTCGACTTGCTGTTGGACGAAGGCAGCTTCGAGGAATTCGATATGTTCGTGACGCACCGCTGCACGGATTTTGGCATGGAAAAGCAAAAACCGGCTGGGGATGGCGTTGTCACAGGGTGGGGCACAATCAACGGCAGGCTTGTCTATGTCTTTAGTCAAGATTTCACCGTTTTTGGGGGATCTCTTTCAGAAACGCATGCGCAAAAAATATGCAAAATCATGGACATGGCCGTGCAAAACGGCGCGCCTGTGATCGGGATCAACGATTCCGGCGGTGCGCGCATCCAAGAGGGCGTGGCCAGCCTTGCGGGCTATGCTGAAGTGTTCCAGCGCAATATCGAGGCGTCCGGCGTGATCCCGCAGATCAGCGTTATCATGGGCCCTTGCGCAGGCGGAGCGGTTTATTCACCAGCGATGACTGACTTTATCTTTATGGTCAAAGACAGCTCTTACATGTTTGTGACAGGCCCAGATGTGGTCAAGACGGTCACAAATGAACAGGTCACCGCCGAAGAGCTTGGGGGTGCCGCCACTCATACCCGCAAATCCTCGGTCGCAGATGGTGCATTTGAGAACGATGTAGAGGCGTTGGCCGAAGTGCGCCGACTGGTCGATTTCTTGCCTTCCAACAACCGCGAGATGCCGCCTGTGCGTCCGTTCTTTGACGATCCTGCACGGATTGAAGCGTCACTCGATACGTTGGTGCCGGAAAACGCCAACACGCCCTATGATATGAAAGAGTTGATCCTCAAACTGGGCGACGAGGGCGATTTTTATGAAATCCAAGAGGATTACGCCAAGAACATCATCACTGGTTTTATCCGGATTGAGGGCCGCACCGTGGGGGTTGTTGCTAACCAGCCGATGGTGCTGGCCGGGTGTCTGGACATCGACAGCTCGCGCAAGGCCGCGCGGTTTGTGCGCTTTTGTGATGCGTTTGAAATCCCTCTGCTGACGTTGGTCGATGTGCCCGGTTTCCTGCCCGGCACGTCCCAAGAATACGGCGGCGTGATCAAGCACGGTGCCAAGCTTTTGTTTGCTTACGGCGAAGCGACAGTGCCGATGGTCACGGTCATCACGCGCAAAGCTTATGGCGGTGCCTATGACGTGATGGCGTCCAAGCATTTGCGCTCAGATTTTAACTACGCTTGGCCCACTGCCGAGATCGCCGTGATGGGGGCCAAAGGCGCGACAGAGATCATCCACCGCGCTGATCTGGGTGACGCCGATAAGATCGCCAAGCACACGGCGGATTACGAAGAACGCTTTGCCAACCCGTTTGTGGCCGCTGAACGTGGGTTCATCGATGAGGTTATTCAGCCCCGCATGACCCGCAAACGCATCGCGCGCGCTTTTGCCAGCCTGCGCAACAAGAAGGTCACGACCCCGTGGAAGAAGCACAACAATATCCCGCTCTGAGGGATAGACCCGTGCGTTTGATGAAAGTGTTAGCAGCGGTCACAGATGGCCCAAACCGAGCGATGAAAGGACCCCAATGACCCAGCTGTGGAAAAACCAGTCCTTTACCATCGCTCATGCCGATGATGGTAAGTTTGAGGGCGCGGGCCTGCGTCCGTTCTTTGAGTATCGCGAGCTTGGCGTCTCTGCGGCCACTAAGGGCGCGTATGGTGCCCATGTGATCCGAGCAGTGCCCGGCATGGAAGGCCCCGGCACTTGGCATTCACATGATCTGGATTTTCAGATGGTTTATGTGACCAAAGGCTGGGTTGTCTTTGAGTACGAAGGGCAGGAGGGGCAGGGCGGCGGCGAGCATCTGCTACGCGAGGGCTCATCTGTGCTGCAGCCCCCCGGTATCAAACACCGCGAAGTCCGGCATTCCGACGATATGGAGCTGATTGAGATCATCTCGCCCGCGAGCTTTGACACCAAGGACGAAACCGCCCCATGAGATTGCTTGCTGCCCTGATCTTTGTTGCGACACCGCTGGCTGCGGCTGATGTGCCTTCGGGTCAGCAGATCACGCTGCATGAGGTGCTTGTGGATTCGCAACCTGAGAGCACATGGCTGCGCTTTCGCTTTTTGGCACCTCAGATTGCGCGGGGCGACACACAGTTGGACTACGCCACTGCCGCCCCCGATATGGTGCACCTTTGCGATGCGCTGGCAGTGCCTTACATAGCCAAATATGAACTTGAAGCAGATGTGATTGTGATTTCTTTGATGGACCGGATTACTGATTTTGCTGTGCCTGATCCGGACGCTACCCAGTTTTTTGAGGCATTTCGCATCGAAAACGCATCCTGCATTTGGGAGGATTTCTGATGCACCCACAATATCTTGCGAGGTTACGCTCATCCGGCCAACTCAATGAGGCTTTGGAGTCACATCTTTGCCGATTGAAATTGTCCGCATATCGCTGCGCTGCGCGATCCGTTATCTTGAGCCCAAGAAATACTCAGGTGTTTCTTACTTCAAAGGCGGGGCAAGTGGTGCGTCATGTGCTGCGTCCCCGCATCATTAGTGACTGGAGAAATAGATGTCGAAGAGCATCAAACTGTTGGCAGCATTCGGTTTCATCACCGTGGTTGCCGCCTGTGCGCGTGAGCAGCAGGTCGAAGAGTTTGTCGTGGTTGAACCCGAGCCCATCTCGGTCGAGCCGACATACACCGGTAAGTACAAGTAATACCGAAACAGGACGGGCGCCCCGCCAATTGGTCGCGCCCGTCCTGAGTGCCTTCCCACAGGAGGGCTTGGCATGGCACTAGACTATATGCTTAAGCATCGCGGCTTTCCGGGCCGTTTGCCGCGCACGGATTACCAATTCACCCTTCGACGTGCCAACCCCAAAGGGGCCACACCGCTGATCGCGCGTGAGCGTCGCCCAGACCGCCGTTCACCCGATAAAAACGCCGACGAAGGCTTTATGCGCGCCTTGTGGGAAAATTTCGGCGATACGCCGTTCGAGCGTGGCAATCTGGACGCTGGACGGTTGTCGTGGCTCTTGGGTCGCGAAGTGTTGGAAGCGACAGATCCGTTTGATCCTGCAAGCTATGAAGCGATGCTGGTTGTCGACGAAGCGGCCGCACGCGCTGCATTCCCCGATGTGTTCGACTCATGATCGGCATTTTGTTGCGTGTGTCAGAAGGATTTCGGCGGGCAACAGCCGATATCGGCCTGGTGGGCGTTTCCGGCTATGCGCGGGTCAATTCATCGGCCAACGTGGCTTCAGTCAGTGATGGAACCTCCAAAGACATTCTGACGGATAAAAAAACATATACCCCTTCCCCTCCAGGGCAGCGCGCTTCACACACGGTGCCGCTGCCCGATTTTTTTGGGAAAAACGCGTTTGTGGTTGGTTCATACCATCCCAGTTGCGTTTTGGGGTCAGGCAAGAGCACAAAAGGAAAACCTCCATGCGTTTCAAGACATTCACTCTTATTGCAGCAGCGTCACTCGGTCTCGCTGCCTGTGGCGACAATGTGGGCGAGCAAGCCCTCGGAGGTGCTGCCATCGGTGCGGGCATTGCAGCCATCACGGACGGAGACATCGCAAAAGGTGCTGCAATTGGTGCAGGCGCAAATGTGGTGGCCTGCAACACGGAAATCGCCGACTGCAATTAACCCAACCGCTTACGCCGCGTCCAAAAGACCGGCTCAAACACACACGAAACCCGCCCGGCCTGCGCCGGCGCGGGTTTTTTCGTGGCCTCACCTCAGCAAAAGGGACAGCTCATGTTCACTAAGATCCTGATCGCAAACAGAGGCGAGATTGCTTGCCGCGTTATTAAGACCGCCAAAAAGATGGGCATTCATACCGTCGCCATTTATTCGGACGCAGACCGTCAGGCGCTCCACGTGCAGATGGCAGATGAGGCGGTGAATATCGGCCCGCCCCCAGCGAACCAGTCCTATATTGTGATCGATAAGGTCATGGCGGCGGTTAAATCATCGGGCGCGCAAGCCGTACATCCGGGGTATGGTTTCTTGTCTGAGAACTCGAAATTTGCCGGAGCACTTGCAGATGCTGGTGTTGCTTTTGTCGGCCCCCCCGTTGGTGCCATTGAAAAGATGGGGGACAAAATCACCTCCAAGAAGATCGCCCAAGAGGCAGGTGTCAGCACCGTGCCAGGCCATATGGACTTGATTGCGGATGAGGATGAAGCGGTCAAGATCTCGAACCAGATTGGTTATCCCGTGATGCTCAAGGCAAGCGCTGGCGGCGGAGGTAAGGGCATGCGGATCGCATGGAACGACCAAGAAGCGCGTGAGGGGTTTCATTCGTCCAAAAACGAGGCTGCAAATTCCTTTGGTGATGACCGCATTTTCATCGAGAAATTTGTAACTCAGCCGCGCCATATCGAAATTCAGGTGCTGTGTGATGCGCATGGGAATGGCATCTATTTGGGGGAGCGCGAATGCTCGATCCAACGTCGAAACCAAAAGGTTGTTGAAGAGGCCCCAAGCCCGTTTCTAGATGAAGAAACCCGCAAAGCCATGGGAGAGCAGGCTGTCGCGTTGGCGCAAGCCGTCGGTTACACCAGCGCTGGCACGGTCGAATTCATCGTAGACGGCAACAAGAAATTCTACTTCCTTGAGATGAACACCCGGCTGCAGGTGGAACACCCCGTCACGGAATTGATCACAGGCGTCGATCTGGTTGAGCAGATGATACGGGTCGCAAATGGCGAGCCCCTGAGCATCAGCCAAAAAGATGTGAAACTGAATGGCTGGGCCATTGAAAACCGTCTTTATGCCGAGGATCCATATCGTGGATTTTTGCCCTCAATTGGCCGTTTGACGCGTTATCGCCCGCCAGCAGAAGTGGTCGAAGACACCCACGTGGTGCGCAATGATACAGGCGTCTACGAGGGCGGCGAGATATCGATGTACTATGATCCAATGATCGCAAAGCTGTGCACTTGGGCCCCGACACGGGCGCAAGCGATTGAGCGGATGCGCGTGGCTCTCGACAGTTTTGAAGTTGAAGGGATCGGGCATAACCTGCCGTTTCTCAGCGCGGTGATGGACCATCCCAAGTTTATCTCTGGCGATATGACAACGGCCTTTATTGCTGAAGAATACCCTGATGGGTTCGAGGGCGTGACCCTGTCTGACGTCGATCTGCGCCGAATTGCTGCGGCAACAGCGGCGATGCACCGGGTGGGTGAAATCCGCCGGGCGCGGGTCTCTGGCCGGATGGACAACCACGAGCGCAAGGTCGGGTCCGATTGGAATGTCGCCCTGCAGGGGCAATCGTTTGATGTGATGATCAATGCTGATCCCGAAGGGGCGAGCGTCACATTCTCGGATGGCGAAACCTTGCGGGTAAGTGGGCCGTGGACGCCTGGTGATCAGCTGGCCTTGATGACGGTCGCTGATGCTCCGCTGGTGCTAAAGGTTGGCAAGATATCTGGCGGTTTCCGGATTCGTACACGCGGCGCGGACCTCAAGGTTCATGTGCGCACACAACGGCAGGCTGAACTCGCGCGCAAGATGCCCGAAAAACTACCGCCCGATACGTCGCGTCTTTTGTTGTGCCCGATGCCCGGGTTGGTCGTAAAGTTAAACGTCGAAGTTGGCGATGAAGTCGAAGACGGTCAGGCCCTGTGCACTGTCGAAGCGATGAAGATGGAGAATATCCTGCGCGCTGAAAAACGCGGAAAAGTCGCCAAGATCAATGCCAGTGCTGGCGATAGTCTTGCTGTCGACGATGTCATCATGGAGTTCGAGTGATCACGGCAACCCTCAATACCAAACTAGGGCGCGGCAGCTATCTAGCTGCCGGGCCAGCTGTTTTTTGTTCGCGAATTTCACGTTTGCGGATCGTCATCTTGTCGATGCTGCGGGTGATCTCGCGTACGCTCCATGGGAACGGTTTGCGGATCTTCACATCGCCGTCCTTGCCGATAAGCGCCAACATGAAACCACGCGGCCGCAGTTTCAGCCGCAAATCACCACGTGCCGCTGGGTCCGTATCGGTCACCACAATCACATCGCGAACTATCAATTCGTCGCTCTGCGCTTCCAACAATTTCAGCTGTTCGATATATGCGGGGTCATCGGTGCTGTCTGCAAAGATGACGACAGGTCGCTTTTTCCAGACTAATTCATTCAAATCGACCGTATCTGCGGCGATGAATAGCTCTGAAACGGGTGTTTCTAAGGCGGTTTGGGCCATTAGGGGCATAGGGAATAGTCCCGTAAAAACAGATAGTAAGATGGCTTTCATTGGCGCTCCTTCACCTACCCATATAAGCCGCTCAGCCGTCTTTGCGAAGGCTTTGTGCGCCAATTTTAACATTAAGCTGACCGCAAGGGGTTATACAGCATGATCGCCGCACTTCCCTCGACATGGCCGAATGGGGTGGCCCTGAGCATCAAGGCGGCGCGCTTTTTCATGGATATCATTCTGCATGTGGGTGCACATCGCACCGGTACGACCAGTTTCCAGCACTACTTACAGTCCAATGCAGCGGTTTTGAGCGAGGACGCGACTGGCTATTGGGGGCCATTGCGCACCCGCAAGGGGTTGTTTTCGGGTCTCTTTCCCGGAGTTGCCGGGGCGAGTGGGCGCAATTTGCAACGCCGGGCCGAGGGACGCGTCAAAATGCATCTGACACTGGCTGAGCAGGCCGGTGTTGATCGATTAATCGTCAGCGACGAGAATATGATCGGCTCCCCGCGGCATTGCCTGCGTGACGGGCTGCTCTATCCTGCCGTTGGTGACCGGATGGCGCGCATATCATCGGCCTTTGGTGGCCGGATCAGTCGAATTGTCCTAAGCTTGCGCGCGCAGGACCTTTGGTGGGCGTCCACCTCTGCCTATGCGGTTTACCGAGGTCACAGCGTGCCTACCGCGCGTCATTGCGAGCGCATTGCGCATACAAGACGCGGTTGGCGTGATGTAATTACCGACATCGCCTGCGCTGCACCCGAAGCCGAAATTAGGGTGCTGCCGTTTGAGCATCATGTGGGGCGTCCCGATCTGCTGTTTGCTGCCGCGACTGACAGACCGGCACCTACAACACACGCGGACGGGTGGCTTAATCGCTCGCCCGATCTTGCAGCGATGCGCACAGCGATAAAACAACAAGACAGAGACGCTTCCGAGTTGCCAGAGGGCGACGGCCGTTGGCAACCCTTTGCGCCGGCGCACACCGCTGCCATGCGCGAAACATACCAAGACGACATGATGTGGTTATCTGCCGGTGCAGACGGGCTAGCCACACTGACACAGGACCCGACCCGCAGCAGAACAGGCAAAAGCCAGCCTGCGGGCGACATCAGACAAGGACACTCAAATGACCAAGGACACTCCTCGATCCCCCGACCACGCCATGTGGCGCGGTCTGGCTGAAGCGGAACTGCGCGGGCGTAGCCCCGAAGACCTGACGTGGAAAACTCTTGAAGGGATCGATGTTCAACCGGTTTATACGGCTGACGACCTTGAGGGCGTATCGCATTTGGGCGGCATCCCTGGTGCCGCACCATTTACCCGTGGGGTGAAGGCCACAATGTATGCAGGCCGCCCTTGGACGATCCGTCAATACGCAGGGTTTTCCACGGCAGAAGAATCCAACGCCTTTTACAAGCGTGGATTGGCAGCGGGCCAGCAGGGGGTTTCAGTCGCCTTCGATCTTGCGACCCATCGCGGATACGACAGTGACCACCCGCGGGTAGAGGGCGATGTAGGCAAAGCGGGCGTAGCAATCGACAGCGTTGAGGACATGAAAATCCTCTTTGACGACATTCCGCTTGATAAAGTGTCTGTCTCGATGACGATGAACGGCGCGGTGATCCCAATTTTGGCAAGTTTCATCGTCGCTGGTGAAGAACAAGGTCACGATAAATCCGTGCTCGCAGGTACGATCCAGAACGACATCCTCAAGGAGTTCATGGTCCGCAACACGTATATCTACCCGCCCGAACCTTCGATGCGGATCATCGCGGATATTATTGAATACACATCGACTGGGATGCCAAAGTTCAACTCGATCTCGATTTCAGGTTACCACATGCAAGAGGCCGGCGCGGACCTTGTGCAAGAGCTGGCATTTACGCTTGCGGATGGTCGCGAATACGTGCGCGCCGCGATTGCGCGCGGTATGGATGTCGATCTATTTGCGGGGCGTTTGAGCTTTTTCTTCGCCATCGGAATGAACTTTTTCATGGAGGCGGCCAAATTACGCGCGGCGCGTTTGTTGTGGCATCGCATCATGGCGGAATTTGAACCCAAGAACCCCAAATCAAGCATGCTGCGGACCCATTGTCAGACATCTGGGGTCAGTCTTGCCGAACAAGATCCTTATAATAACGTCGTGCGCACCGCCTATGAAGCGATGAGCGCGGTATTGGGCGGCACACAAAGCCTGCACACTAATTCGCTCGATGAGGCAATCGGTTTGCCGACCGATCATTCAGCGCGTATTGCCCGTAATACGCAGTTGATATTGCAAGAAGAAACCGGGATCACCAACGTCGTCGACCCTCTGGCTGGCAGTTATTATGTAGAAAAATTGACCCATGATCTTGCTGAGGCCGCCTGGGCGCTAATCCAGGAAGTCGAAGAGTTGGGTGGCATGACCAAAGCCGTCGCTTCGGGCATGCCAAAGCTGCGCATCGAAGAAGCGGCCGCCACTCGGCAAGCCAATATCGACCGGGGCAATGAAGTGATCGTTGGCGTGAACAAGTACCGCCGTGACAAAGAAGACCCGATTGATATCTTGGATGTTGACAATGTCGCAGTGCGGCTGAGCCAGATCAAACGTCTGGAAGGCATCCGCGCCACTCGAGATGATGCGGTCTGTACCGCGGCGCTTGCAGAGCTGACTCGCCGCGCGAAAGAAGGCGGCAACCTGCTCGAAGGTGCGGTTGAGGCCGCGCGTGCGCGGGCAACAGTGGGAGAAATTAGTATGGCTATGGAAGAAGAATTCGGCCGTCACCGCGCAGAGGTCAAAGTGTTGGCAGGTGTCTACGGTGCCGCCTATGAAGGCGATGAAGGCTTTGCTGCGATCCAAAAAACAGTAGAAGATTTCGCCGAGGCCGAAGGCCGTCGTCCACGTATGTTGGTGGTCAAAATGGGCCAAGACGGGCACGATCGAGGTGCCAAAGTGATCGCCACTGCGTTTGCCGATATCGGATTTGATGTCGACGTGGGCCCTCTATTTCAGACCCCAGCGGAAGCTGCGCAGGATGCCGTTGACAATGATGTGCATGTTATCGGCATCTCGAGCCAAGCCGCTGGTCACAAAACGCTGGCCCCGCAATTGGTCAAAGCTCTAAAAGACGCCGGAGCAGAAGATATTTTGGTCATTTGTGGCGGGGTTATTCCGCAACAAGATTACCAGTTTCTGTATGATGCAGGGGTCAAAGCAATCTTTGGACCTGGTACGAATATCCCAGCAGCTGCGCAGGATATTCTGAAACTCATTCGGTCCACACGGGCGTAAATAAATGGGGAAGGACGTTAATTCGTCCTTTTCCGACCCAGATGCAGTTTTGGCCGGGTGCAAATTATCGCAGCCTGACAGGCTTTCGCGACAAAATGCACTCAATCGCCATCGGTATCGGATGGGCACGCACCGCTCGGATGGGTCACACAAAAGCAAAGGCCAGTTTCCGCATGTCGGGCCTGCCAATTTACTGCGAAAGGATACCTATGCTGACCCTTGATCATATCGCTGTTTCGGCTTCGGATTTGCCGTCTGCTACGCGCCATGTTGAGGCGTCATTGGGGGTTCCGTTACAACCCGGAGGCGTGCATGCGGTGTTTCATACTCACAATACACTGCTTGGTTTGTCCGATGATCTGTACCTTGAGGCGATTGCAGTCAATCCGGATGCGCCGAAACCTGATCGCGCGCGCTGGTTCGATTTGGACCGCTTTAGTGGCCTGCCACGTCTTACCAATTGGATATGTCGCTGCGATGATTTGGAAGCAGCTCTTGCGCTTTTGCCTGCTGGGTTTGGCAAGCCGGTTGATCTGGCGCGAGGTGACATACGCTGGCGTATGGCGGTGCCACAAAATGGTGTGCTGCCGTTTGACAACTGCGCCCCCGCGTTGATCGAATGGCAAAGCGACGCGCACCCAACAGGGCGCCTGCAGCAACAAGGATGCAGCATAACAAACTTGGAAGTATCCCACCCAGAATCAGGTGAACTAGAGGCGCTTTTGGCTCCGTTTCTGAAAGACGCACGCATCGGCTTTGTCGCAGGGCCCGCGGCATTGGCGGCACAGATGCAAACGCCCGGTGGGGCCGTATGGCTGCGTTGATCCGAGAGGCTGAACTGCGCGATGCCCCCGCTATTTCTGAGCTATGGAATGCGCTTATTCGCGATACGACGGGAACGTTTACTACGGTTGAAAAATCGCATGAGGATATCACCATGCTGATCCGCGACCGGTCGGGCAGTTTTCTGGTGGCGGGGGGCGATCATGTGCAAGGTTTTGTGACGTGGGGCCAATTTCGATCAGGTCCGGGATATGCCGGGACGGTCGAGCACAGCGTGATCGTTGGCAAATCCGGGCAGGGGATGGGGCGCGCTTTGATGCTGGCCGCTCAAGATGCAGTAATTCAGCAGGGCATCCATGTGATGATCGCAGCGATCAGTGGTGAAAACCCAAACGCTGTGGCATTTCACACCGCCATGGGTTTTGAAAAAGTTGGCCATCTGCCTCAGGTAGGGCAAAAATCGGGCCGCTGGCTGGATTTGATTTTGATGCAAAAATCCTTGATTGCGCCCTGACTTCCCCAGTCGGGCGGTTTACAAGACACCTATGTCGATCTGGATCCGCATCACTGAGGCGTTGTCTGCCCTGACTTCTGGCGAAGGCCTGTCGGAGGTATTCGACCGCCTGCGCGCCCCGCCTGAACGCTCTGTTGGTTTCACCATTGCGGTCATCGCGTTGGGGGCCAAGATGGCCAAAGCCGATGGGCGCGTGACGCGAGATGAGGTTACGGCCTTTCGCGAAGTATTCAAAATCGCCGATGATGATGCCAAAGGCGCTGCGCGTGTTTTTGATCTAGCACGGCGCGACGTCGCTGGCTTTGAGGAATACGCCAACCGCATCGTTGCGATGTTTTCGGGCACGCCAGATATGCTTTGTGACCTGATGGAAGGGTTGTTTCATATCGCGATGGCCGATGGCATCTACCATCCAAACGAGAACGCGTTTTTGGAACGCGTTGCCGAAATATTCGAGCTGCCCGACGAGGTTTTTGAAGGAATGCGGGCACGGTTCGTCCCCGACACCTCGCCACTGCCGCATACCGTTTTGGGCATCGCCCCGGGCGCGTCAAAGGAGGTCGCACGCGCGGCTTGGCGCAAACTGGTAAAGGCCAACCACCCCGATGCTTTGATTGCGCGTGGATTGCCCGAAGAAGCGGTGCGGCTCGCCGAAAAACGAATGATCGACATCAACCGCGCATGGGATACCTTGTCAAAGAAAGGCCGCTGACATGCGCATCGCCACTTATAACGTTGAGTGGTTTGGCAACCTTTTTGACAAAAAAGACCGATTGATCGACGACAATGGCAGTTCGGGCCGTTACGGCGTGACCCGTGCACAACAAATAGCGGCGCTCGCTACCGTTTTCCGCGCGCTAGATGCAGACGCGATCATGGTCATCGAAGCCCCGGATCAAGGGCGCAGACACAGCACGATCGCAGCTCTCACAGGGTTCGCTGACCGGTTTGGCCTGCGCGCGAACGCCGCTATCATGGGGTTTGCCAACGACACCCAACAAGAAATAGCGTTGATGTATGACCCCAGCGTGCTCGAGGTTTCGCATGATCCGCAAGGTGCTGCGACCGGGCCAGATGGGACCACTGGCGCGCCCCGATTCGATGGGGTGTTACGGATTGATCTGGATATCGACGCCACCGAGGATTTGGTGGTGTTTTCCAAGCCTCCGCTGGAATTGGCCCTGCGCAGCCAGAGCGGCTTTGAATTTCGCATGATCGGCGCACATCTGAAATCCAAAGCACCGCATGGCGCGACAAATCCGGCGCAAGTGATGCAATATGCTATCGCTAATCGGCGCAAACAGCTTGCGCAGGCAATCTGGCTGCGGGGCCGGATCGACGAACACATCAAGGCTGCAGATGCTTTGATGGTGATGGGCGATATGAATGATGGCCCCGGTTTGGACGAATTCGAAGACCTCTTTGGCCGCTCTTCGGTTGAGATCGTACTGGGACGCGGCCGGGAGGGCAGCCTTTATGATCCGCATGCAGAGCGTGTTCTAGGCCAGCGCATTGGGGCAAGCCCTACAACATCGCGGTTTTGGATGAGGAAGGAAAAGCGCTATTTGCAAGCGCTGTTGGACTACATCATGGTCACACCTCATTTTCGGGAACGCGGGGCGGTTTGGCGGATCTGGCACCCATTGGATGATCCAGAATGCTGGAACACTGCGGCTCTGCGCGATGCACTGGTGAAGGCTTCTGACCATTTCCCGCTGACGATCGAATTTGACGCCTGAAGTTTTGAAATTTTGCGCTCAGCACACTATATTGGCCATATGAAACACGTTGTCGCCACCCTTGCCCTTTTGATTTCCGTACCTGCCCACGCGCAGGATGCGCCCTCCACCTTGATGGAGCGCGGAGCGCAGATGTTCCTCGAGGGTCTGCTTAATGAGATGGCACCAGCCCTGGACGATCTGTCGGAATTTGCTGAGGAAATGGGCCCATTTTTGCGCGATTTCGCGACCAAGATGGGGCCAAAATTGCACGAATTGATGGGCGAGGTTGAAGATTGGAGCGCCTATAGCGCGCCTGAAATGCTGCCGAATGGCGATATTATCATCCGGCGCAAACCCGATCATCCGCTTGATCCGGTGACCCCAACAGTACCCGCGCCCCAAGTCGACCTATGAGTAACTCGTCTCCCTTTGCGTCGATAAAACGGCTAGATTATACCGTGCTGATCGTGCGCGACATGGCGGCGATGCAGCGGTTTTACGAGGATGTCTTGCTCTTGAAGGTGACGCGCAAGCTTTCTGAAAACTGGTATGAGTATGCGATGGGGGACACCATTCTTGCACTGTCGAACCCCGGATTAACAGCCGATGATGCGCCGGTCCCGCGTGGTACAGCAGCCGTGCAATTGGCGTTTCAGGTGCCGCGTGTAACGGTCGATGATTGCCACGTCGGACTTTTGGCTCTCGGCATCGATGTTGTCTCGCCGCCAACAGACCGCGATTTTGGCCACCGGACGCTGTTTTTTCGCGATCCCGACGGCAATCTTTTGGAGATTTACGCAGAAATCTAGCGTTTGACTGTTTTGACCGCCACTTCTGCACCCAAAGATGCGGCGAGCGAATTCAACCGCGCCTCCGCGACCTCGCCATAAAGCGGGATCATGTCAGCCGTCAGCCACAGCTCCAACAGCTTTTTCTTTGGGAACCAGCGTATTTCGCCGCGTTCACTACCTTTGTTCATCCACAACATCGCGCCAAAGCGCATTGCTTTGCCAAGGATTTCGGCGTCATGGCGCGTGCCTTCATCGACCATTTCATAGAGGTCCTCGAACCGGCTGTTTTCGCGCTTGTTTGAATATCGGTGCAGCAGCGCGAGGCCCAAATAGATACGCTCAGAGTGTTTGAGACCGCCCAGATTGGCGCGGGTCGCGTTGTCAAAGCACAGTTCCGCGCGGTAATCGGGATGCGCGCGCCAACTCACGTCATGCAAAAGACACGCCGCTTTGACCAACCGCAAACGCGGGGCCGGGGCAGATTTGTAAAGCGGTTGAATGAAGTTGTAGAGGATCTTACCAAACCCAGGCATTCGGGCGTCCTTGGCCTCGGCAAAGCGGCACGCCTCAACCAGCGGATCGCGGTCGCGTAGGCGTTGGGGCATCTGTTCATAAAGCATTCCCTCGCGGATGCCGTAGCTGGAAACCGCGATGTCCTTGGGACCAAAGGTTTTTACAAGGCGGCCCAGAACCTGAGCCGCATAAGGCACAAGCGCCATCCGGCTGGACGAGACGCCTGCGATACTGCGTAATTCATCGGCATCTGTTTCTTTAATATAGGCTAAAGTCGCCGCAACCGAACGTCGCGTCATGCGGTATTCATGCAGTACATGGAGCGGATAGCCGCGCCGCACCATGTCGATACGGGCAATGGCGCGCCATGACCCACCCACAAGAAACAGGCGGTCGCGCTGACTGCCCATTTTTGCCGCGAGCTTTTCCATTACTTCTTTGATATGCGCCTCGCGGGCCCTGGCACCGCCTTTGATATCGCGCAGCTTGAGCGGCCCCAGCCGAGACGTGACGCGCCGGCCCACGCGGCCCCCCGAAATCTCTGCCAATTCCATCGAAGAACCGCCAATGTCGCACACCAGACCGTAGGCCCCGGGCCAACCCAGCAACACGCCTTGCGCCGACAGGCGGGCTTCTTCTTCGCCGTCGATCACCCAGATTTTCAGGCCTGTTTCGCGGTGCACATCTGCGCAGAAATCACGCCCATCGCTGGCGTCACGTACGGCGGCGGTGGCGACAACTGTCAGTTCTGTCAGCCCCATGCCGTCGGCGAGTTTCTTAAAACGCCGCATGGCTGATAATGCGCGCACCCGACCTTGGGGGGAGAGATGCCCGGTTTCGGCCATGCCCGCCCCGAGCGCACACATGATTTTTTCATTGTAGAAATATGCGGGGCTTCGCGCCGCGCCATCAAACACAACCATCCGCACAGAGTTTGATCCAACGTCCACAACGCCTACGCGGCGCAGGGCCCGTGCAGAAGGGTCTTCGAACAATGGTTTGGCAAAGGGGCCCAGATCGGCGACGCCTGTTTCGGGAACAAGCGCGGGTTTCTCGCTGAGGTCTGACATGGCCACTCCCTGACTGCGCGTCGCGGGCAAAGTGGCGTACCTGCAGCGAGCCGTCAATGGCCGTTAACGGCCCAGTCAGTCTTCGGTATGCGTGAGTTTCGGTACATCTGACGCGCCAGCGGATCCGCGCCCTGACAACGAAGGGTTTTCCATGAAAAATCGGTGGCAGTTGAACGCAAACTGGCCATCAGGCAGCGCGGGGCGCGAGAAATGGCCTTGCGGCGACATCACCCAGCTTTGTGCTACATCTGCAAGGTTGGCGGCCATGATCTGGCTGGTGATCTGCGCTTTGACGGTTGGGTTTTCAATCTCAACCAAAGTCTCGACTCGGCGGTTCAGGTTTCGACCCATCCAATCGGCGGATGACATATATACCCGTGCCTTTTTATGCGGCAGCCCGTGTCCATTGCCAAAACAGACGATGCGGCTGTGCTCCAAGAACCGACCAACGATCGATTTTACACGAATATTTTCGCTTAATCCTTCGACGCCAGGCCGCAGTCCACAAATGCCCCGCACCACGAGGCTGATTTTTACGCCTGCTTGGGAGGCCGCATAAAGTGCGTCGATGACTTCGGCGTCGATAATCGAATTCATCTTGGCCCAAATTTCAGCGGGCTTGCCTGCGCGCGCGTAGTCTGCCTCGGCTGCGATCATCGCCAGCAGCCGTGGTTTGAGCGTCAGAGGCGAAATGGCGAGGTTATCCAGATGTTCAGGTTGGGCGTAGCCAGAAAGGTAATTAAACACCTTAGTCGCGTCGCGGCCCAGTTTCTGATCGCAGGTGAACAGCGACAAATCGGTGTAAATACGCGCGGTAATCGGGTGGTAGTTGCCGGTGCCGTAATGGGTGTAGGTCACCAATTGGCTGCCTTCACGTCGCACCACAGTTGAAATTTTTGCGTGTGTTTTCAGATCGATAAAACCGTAAACGACATGCGCGCCGGCGCGTTCTAGGTGGCGCGACTGGCGGATGTTGGCAGCTTCATCAAACCGTGCTTTCAACTCGACCAAGGCGGTCACGGACTTGCCCTGTTCGGCGGCCTCGCACAGTGCTTCGACAATCGGGCTGTCGCGCGATGTGCGGTATAGGGTCTGTTTGATCGCCACCACATTTGGATCGCGGGCGGCCTGCTGCAAGAAGCGCACGACCATATCAAAGGTCTCGTACGGGTGGTGCAGCAGCATATCCTTGTTTCGGATCGCCGTGAACATATCACCATCGTGGTCGGTGACGCGTTCGGGGATACGGGGGATAAATGTCGGCCAAAGCAGATCGGGCCGCGCGTCGGTCACCAGCGCGCTGAGGTCATTGAGGCCAAGCATTCCGTCAATTTCGATCACATCCTGCGGGCGCACTCCCAGCTCCGCCATGATGACCGATTTCAGCCGCTCAGGCGCTCCGGCGGAATGCGTCAAACGTACCACTTCGCCCCGGCGGCGGCGTTTCAGCGCGACTTCGAATTCGCGCACCAGATCTTCGGCCTCGTCTTCGACCTCCAGATCGCTGTCTCGTAGAATGCGGAATTCGAAATGCGCCTTCAGCCTGTAGCCAGGAAAAAGGTCTGGAATTTTCAGGACCAGCAGATCTTCTAGCGGCAGATAGCGCAGTGAACCGTCAGCAGCGGGCAGGGATACAAACCGGTCGATCTGCGCGGGGATCGGCAGAAGCGCCTGCAAGGGCCGCTTGTCTGCTGTCCGCTCAAGCTGAAGCGCGAGTGCATAGCCGGTGTTGGGAATAAACGGAAATGGGTGCGCGGGATCGATCGCGAGTGGTGACAATACCGCAAAGACTTGGTTTAGAAACACGTCATGCAGCGCCGATATGTCGGATTTGTCCAAATCAGCAGCACGTTCCAGCATGATGTTCTGGCTGTCCATTTCACTCAGCAGATCAACCAAAACCCTCTGTTGCGCGATCATTAGATTGCGCGCGTCTTCGTTGATGAACACCAGTTGCTCTGCCGGAGTCAGCCCGTCGGCGGCGGGCGTGGTGTTGCCGGCCTGGGCAAGCTCGCGCAAGCCTGCAACGCGCACGGTGTAGAATTCATCTAAGTTCCCCGCCGAAATGGACAAGAACCGCAACCGCTCAAGCAACGGAACCCTTGGGTTTTCGGCTTCTTCGAGCACCCGCCAATTGAACCCTAACCAGCTTAACTCGCGGTTAAAGAAACGGCCCGGCCCGGTGATATCGAGATCAGGCAGGGGCGTGGGCGCGGCAAAGGGCGCTTTGAGAAAATCGGCGTGTGTCATGACGGCCTTATGGCGCTGAAGTGTAATGAAAATGCGACGGGTTTTGCAGGCCAAAAATCTACCTGCCCTGCCACTATCGCGCAGGCTAGCCTAAGTTGTCCAGCACCCGACCCGCAAGTTGGCGTGTAACTGGCCGCTTCTGCGCAAGGCTCGCCTCATCCAATGCGGCCACAAGATCGCGCGCCGCAGCAAACGACCGCTCCATCCGCAGCAGCACATAGGGGATGACATCGGGCTTTGGCATCAGTTGGCGATCCGCCAGCAGTTTCACCAGCACAGCAAAAAGCAATGCGTCGTCCGGCGCGTCTAAGGTGGCCTCTGTGGTGCCTTGCATCCGGCTTGCGAGATCCGGCAGGCTCAACGGCCAATGCGCGACGGGGCCGGTCCCGGTCAACAAAAGCGAATGGCCCTCGGCCAATGTGAGATTGTGCAAGTGAAAGAGCGCGTTTTGTGCTTCTGCATTGCCGGCGATCTCGGGCACATCTTCGATGGCAACGTGAGATGCCGCAAGGGCGGGCACGACGTCTTCTGTCAGATCAGCGGCGGCAATTATCTGCGCACCGCTGTTCGCGGCCCAGACATGGGTCAGATGAGTTTTGCCGGATCCCGCAGGCCCCGTGAGCACCAATTTGCGCCCCGCCCAGTCGTGCCAGTTTTCGATAAGTGCCACAGCCATGGCATTAGAGGGCGCTACCAGAAAATCGTCACGCCCCTGCGCCGTGCGGGTGGGCAAGGCCAGACCAAGCTGCACAGCCATGTTATGTGTCGTTTTCTTCGGTGCCGCGGTAGAGCAGGCTGCTCTGGTATTGCTCGATTGCAAACCGAGTGACAACGCCAAGTGAAGCCGCGACTGGCACGGCGACCAGCATTCCCACAAAGCCAAAGAGCGTGCCGAATACCGACAGGGCCAAAAGCAACCAGACAGGGTGTAGCCCCACTGAACCACCCACAAGGCGCGGCGTAAGAACATTGCCTTCTATCACCTGGCCAAGTGCAAAGATGCCAGCGACCATCCCGATTGATACCCAATCGCCCCAGAATTGGAACAAGGCCAATCCTATGGCCAGCGCGCCACCAATCAGCGCACCAAGGTATGGAATAAAGGTGACGACCCCCGCGATGAAGCCCACCACGAGACCAAACTGCAGCCCCACCAGCATCAGGGCGATGGCATAGTACGTACCCAATATCAGGCAAACTGTCCCCATGCCGCGCACAAAAGATGCGAGCGTTTGGTCGATTTGGGCCGCCAATTTGCGGACCGTTGGCGCATGATCGCGCGGCAGCAGCGTATCAATTTTCGTAATCATGCGGTCCCAATCAAGCAGCAAGTAGACCGACACAACCGGAACGATCACAAACAGCATAATGAGGCTCAGGATCGACGCTGCCGACGCCAGCGCGGTTTCAAGAAAATGCACGCCAAATTGTTGCACCGTTTCGGCCATTGATGTGATCGACGTGCGCAACGTAGACCCTTCTTGGGAAAGCGATGGGAAGCGTTCGGTTATAAAGCTCGTAAAACGCGTGGCCAGTTCGGGAGCGGATTGGAACAAGTTGATCGCTTGGCCAACCAAAGTCGGAATAACCAAAAGCGCCATGATTACAAAAACGAGCACCCCCGTGATCGTAATGATCGCCGTCGCCGCAGCCCGGCTTAACCCCAGCTTTTCCAGCCGGTCCGCTACAGGATCAAGGAAATAGGCAATTGCGCCGCCCAATAGAAAAGGCAGCAGCACATCGCCCATGAACCACAGGGTCACCATCAGGACCGCGGCCGCGATCCCCCAATATTTCAATTGATCTCTGATTGGCAGGGCCATGTTGGTCTCCGCTGGTTGACCTCTGACATCGCCTATGGCGCAGCGCGTTTCAAGGCTTGGCTGCAAAAAACACGTGAGGCGCAGTGCCGCGCGCTATGCAATTGCCCCTTTGCGCGGTTTGCCATACTTAGTGCCAAAGGCTGAAAAGCCGCCACCCCAAGTCCAGATGAGGCCGCCAAATGCGACTGTCACGATATTTCCTGCCCGTGCTCAAAGAAACACCTTCTGAGGCTCAAATTGTCAGCCACCGCTTGATGCTGCGCGCGGGCATGATCAAGCAGTCCAGCGCCGGAATCTATTCCTGGCTGCCACTTGGCTTCAAGGTTTTACGCAAGCTTGAGAACATCGTGCACGAAGAACAACAACGCGCGGGCCATATGCCGATGTTGATGCCCACCATTCAGTCTGCGGACCTGTGGCGGGAAAGCGGGCGTTATGACGCGTTCGGGGCCGAAATGCTGCGCATCAAGGATCGCCATGATCGTGATTTGTTGTTCACCCCGACGGCCGAAGAACTTATCACTGACATCTTCCGCGCCCATGTTGGCAGCTACAAAGATCTGCCGCTGACCATGTATCAGATTCAGTGGAAGTTCCGCGACGAGATCCGCCCGCGCTTTGGCGTGATGCGTGGCCGCGAGTTCTACATGAAGGATGGCTACAACTTCGACCTGACCAAAGAAGACGCACTGCACGCGTATAACCGCCATCTGGTCAGCTACCTACGCACGTATGAACGCATGGGCTTGAAAGCGATCCCGATGCGGGCCGATAGTGGAGCGATGGGCGGGGACAACACCCATGAATTCCTTGTGCTGGCCGAGACCGGCGAGTCTGAAGTGTTTTATGACAACGCTGTCACTGAACTGAGCTTTGGTGATCGTGAGATCGATTATGATGATGTCGCGCAATGCGCGGGCGTTATGGATGAGTTTACCAACCTCTATGCCCGTACGGATGAAACCCACGACGCGGCCCTGTTTGAGGCCGTACCCGAAGAGCGCCGTCGCGTCGCGCGCGGCATCGAAGTTGGGCAGATCTTTTACTTTGGCACCAAATACTCCGAAGCCATGGGGGCAACTGTTCAGGGCCCCGACGGCAAGGTTGTGCCCGTGCACATGGGCAGCCACGGCATTGGCGTCAGCCGTTTGATGGGTGCTATCATTGAGGCTAGCCATGACGACAAGGGCATTATCTGGCCCGAAGGTGTGACGCCGTTTCACTGTGGTATCGTCAACTTGCGTCAGGGTGATGTTGAAGCGGATGCAGCCTGTCTGGCGCTTTATGAGGGGCTCAAGGCACTTGGTCTTGATCCGCTTTATGATGACCGTAAAGAAGGTGCTGGCAGCAAGTTTGCCACGATGGACCTGATTGGTTTGCCTTGGCGCATCACCGTGGGGCCACGCGGTTTGAAAAACGGTGTGGTCGAATTGACCAGCCGCCGCACCGGAGAAAGCGAAGAGCTGCCACCCGAAGAAGCAATCAAGCGTGTGGCGGAAATCTACGCTGCCATTTGAATGGCAAATCTCTGAGACGTGATGTGGTGCGGGCTGGACAAGCCCGCCCATAACGTCAGCTATAGGTCATCTGTTTTAAGATGGAGGACTGCTCATGCACCGTTTCATGTCTCTTTTGGCCCTGATGCTCGCAGCACCTGTGGCCCTTGCACAACCGGTTGAACAAGGGCCCAAAAACGTCCCTGGTTTTGACCCCGAATGGCCAACGCAAACTCGCGCACCCGAAACCCTCAGCGGTGTGGAGATGCAGGTCGAAGTGCTGGCAAGCGGCCTGTCGCATCCGTGGGGAATGGCAGTGCTGCCGGATGGCAGCTATCTGGTGACCGAACGCGACGGGCGTTTGCGGATGATACTCAATGGTGTGGTCCAGCCTCCCATCAAAGGGGTCCCGGATGTCCTGGCCAAAGGGCAGGGGGGCTTGTTGGATGTCGCCCTCGCGCCGGATTTTGCAACGTCCCGTATGATCTTTCTTACCTATGCCAAACCTATGTCCCGGGGCCGCAATGCCACCGCCGCAGCCCGCGCTGTGTTAAGTCTTGATGGTACCGAGATTACAGGCCTGACGGATATCTTTGTCCAAGATCCACCCTCGACGAAAGCCACCCATTTCGGATCGCGCATTGTGCTGGACGGCATCCATGCCTACATCACCACCGGCGAACATTTCACTCGCAGTCAGCGTAAATATGCACAGGACGTGGACAAAACCTACGGCAAGGTTGTGCGCGTCACGCTTGATGGTACCGCCCCCAGCGACAATCCGTTCGCCGCTCAAGGCCCGGTCGCTGCGACGGTCTGGAGCTTGGGCCACCGCAATGTGCAAGGGGCCGCGATCCGACCCGCCACTGGCGAATTGTGGACGTTGGAGCACGGGCCAAAGGGCGGCGATGAGTTGAACCGCATTGAGAAGGGCGCGAATTTTGGCTGGCCGATTGTGAGCTATGGCGAGAATTACAATGGTCGATCCGTAGGCAGCGGCATAGCGGTCGCCGAGGGTATGACCGCGCCGCGCTATTACTGGGACCCCGTGATCGCACCCGGCGGCTTTACGTTTTACCAAGGAGAGATGTTTGGCGATTGGCAGGGCGATGTTCTGGCCGCATCGCTTAACCCCGGTGGGCTGGTTCGTTTGATCCTCGACGGGGATACTGTTGTGGGCGAAGAGCGTTTCATGAGCGGTGACCGCCGCATCCGCGACGTTGAGATCGACCACGATGGTGCCATTTTGCTGCTCGACGATGGCGAAGGGGCGGTATTGCGCCTGACACCAAAGTAAAGCTGTTCTAGGCGTTATGTGTTGGAACTTTCGGGTGATGCGGCCAGCTGCTTGCTCAGCGGCTAAAGTCCTCAATCCCAGCGCCCAGATTCCCAGGGTCCTCGAGCGACCTCTTCAACGTGAATAAACATGCAACCCGTTTCTATTGAGGAGACGTCATTTGCGTCCGGTCCAAGAGGCGAATCGCTTGATCGATTTTTTTGACACGAGTAGGGGCGGGAATTTGGTTGTTTCCAAATTTGATGCATTCAAGTTACCCGTCTCGAACTGTATTTATTTCGTGGATAACACGAGTGAAATAAGGCGAAAAAGCGGCAAATTATTGAATTATTAGTGTTCTCAGAAGCGAGGCAGGGCGCTAGATTAAGATACGCTTAATTAGAAAGAAATCTTAATTGGTCATCTAGTTATTAATGTTAACGATTCTTAGGAGTTCATAGATATGAATATTAAAATAGTAGCACTTTCAGCGGTAGTTGCGTTTGGTGCCCTTGGCACATCCGCATTTGCCGCAACCCTCGTAAACGAAGGCACAACAGTTGGCGGTAATTTTGCCGAAGTTGGTGGTTTCACGGCGGTTAACGTCTCTGACCCGAACAACAATTGGGACGAATCATTGACGACACCGACTTCACAGTGGCTCTGGGACGGCCAGTACAGCAATCAAGCTGGATCTGGCGGGACAGAAAACGGCACGTTGGAGTGGACCTTTGACTTCGACCTGACCGGTTATACGCTCGAAACGGCCGCGATCACGGGCTTTGCCGCGATGGACAACTTTGGGACGATTTCCTTGAACGGAAACGACATTTTTACCCTTACGGGCAACACCGCCTCAAACTACCGCGCGCTAGCTTCATACGGTACGCCTTTCGCAGGTTACTTTAATGAGGGATTGAACACGTTGATGTATTCGGTATCCAACAACAACGGTCCGGGTGGTTTCCGTGCCACTCTCAATGTCCAAGCGGATGTTGCTCCTGTGCCGCTGCCTGCTGCTGGCTTTCTTTTGATGGCCGGACTTGGTGGTTTGGGCATGATGCGCCGCAAAAAGACCAGCTAATCCAAACGATCAATTAGATAATCGAGAAGGGGTCGGCCATTGGGTCGGCCCCTTTTTCTATTGGGACTGGGGCATTGGGTGAATGCGTTTCCGCTTTACAGCGTGCTTCATGCCGTTCCATAAAACTTCCAGCATGTCTTTACGGCGCGTCAGACGCTATCGTGTTGTTGCACTGACGCCCCTATCATCGGACATTGAAACATTCGGCGAAACTCTGTCGGGCGGAATATATCTATGATGATCCTGCGCGCATTAACACTGGCTGGCGGACTTGCCGGGGCAACCGCGACGTCGCAATTCCCGGAATTCTCTCAACAATATATCCAACGCTTAGGTGGCGCTGTCGACGCGCTTAGCGAAGTGGTTGCTGATTTTGATGCGTCAGCCGCTGCTGAGGGTCTAACGCGCACAGCTGCGCTCAGCCAGATGCAAGGCACTGCGTTTTTGGAGCGAAGACGCAGTGATATGACCCGCAGCTTTGCTCGGCTGGATACGCTACGCGCCGATCTGGCAGAAGTGCAAGATCACGGGCCCTTCATGCGCGCCTACAACCTGCCGCGCCTTACTGACCGGGATATCGCGCAGGCTGCATGGGCCGCCTATCAACCTGCGCTGCCACTCAATTTTGCGGGCGCGATTTTTGCCGGGATCGGGTTTGTATTGGGCGGGCTGGGTGTCAAACTCATCCTGCGCCTCTTCGCTCTTCTCTTTCGCCGCAAGCAGCGCATCTGAATTTCGAACGTTGGATGGATGTTTGCGCCAGACATTACTGGCTCAATGAAATTACCAATTGATGTCCTACCAAAGAACCTTCTGGCACACAGAATCCACTGTAAGGCCGCGCACGGGGATCCATGCTGAGCCAAATCCCAACGCAGATGCGCTAGTTTCAGACAAATACCTTTGCTGCGAAGGCATTGCGTTGGCACTCACCGCTTGACCCGCCCCGGCCAAATCGCCACGTTGCCGCGAACCAACCGGGCTAGCGTGATCTGCCCATAGACCAAGGACCGTTATGGCCGGACGCACCGCTCCTTTTGCCCCATTCGAGTGGATGATCGCCTGGCGCTACTTGCGTGCGCGCCGTGCGGAGGGTGGTGTCAGCGTGATGACATGGATCAGCCTCATCGGCATCACCTTGGCCGTTTTTGCTTTGATCGCGACGCTTTCGGTACGGTCGGGTTTCCGGGCTGAGTTCGTGGATACCATTGTAGGGGCCAATGCGCATGTAACCGTCTATACGGTTGGGAATATTAAGGAAAACGGCCAGCTGGACCGTAAAATCCGCGACTACGCCGGCCGCGCCGAAGAGCTGGCTCAGGTTCCGGGTGTGACACGCGTCGCTCCTTTGGTTCGCGGGCAGGTTATGGCCACGATCGGGCAAAACAACGCCGGCGTTGAGGTCTACGGGATCCAAGGAGCCGATCTAGCCACGATCCCGCGCATTGCGGATCCGGAAACCGCACTAGGAGATCTGGCGCGTTTTGACGAGGGCATCGCCATCGGATCTGGCATCGCGCGCACGCTGGGCGTGGGGGTGGGTAGCCGGATCAAGCTGATTTCCCCAAACGGGGTCAAAACCGCATTTGGCACATCTCCGCGCATCAACGCCTATGAGGTCGTCTATATTTTCACCGCTGGGCGCTATGATATTGACCGGACCCGCGCCTATCTTCCACTGGCTGAGGCGCAATCCTACTTCAACAGCGAAGGCGCTGTGGATGAGTTCGAAGTGATGGTCGAGGATCCCGAAAAGGTAGATCTGTTTGCCCCCGCCATTCTTGCCGCCTCAGGTGACGATGGGTTGGTTTGGACGTGGCGTGATGCATCCTCGGGGTTTCTCAGCGCGCTGGATATCGAAGACAACGTGATGTTTGTCATCTTGTCAGTGCTTGTGCTGATTGCGGCGATGAACATCGTTTCTGGCCTGATTATGCTCGTTAAAAACAAAGGGCGCGACATTGGTATTCTGCGTACAATGGGCCTGACAGAAGGATCGATCCTGCGGGTGTTTTTTATCTGTGGCGCATTCACTGGGATCATCGGCACTGTGATGGGGGTCATTTTGGGATGCCTCTTTGCGCTTTATGTTGATCAGATTTTTGGAATTGTGAATTGGCTCGCTGGCGGTAACGCTTGGGATCCATCGGTCCGCGGCATCTACTTCCTGCCTGCGAAATTGGAGTTGGGTGATGTCCTTTCTGCGGTGGCTCTGTCGCTTGGATTGTCGTTCATTGTTACGATATTTCCTGCACGCCGCGCGGCACGGATGAACCCAGTTGAGGCGCTGCGCTATGAGTGATCCATCCCTCAGCCTTTCGGGCATCACCAAGGCCTATAACGCGGGTAAACCCAATGAGGTTACCGTGTTGCGCGGTATTGATCTGACCGTGGCCGAAGGCGAAGTTGTGGCCCTCGTTGCCCCCTCAGGGGCTGGTAAATCGACGCTGCTGCATATTGCGGGATTGCTCGATACGCCAGACGCTGGCCAAGTTCATATCGCGGGCACCGATATGACCGGCCAATCTGATCGCAAGCGCACTGCCGTTCGGCGCCAGGATGTTGGTTTTATCTACCAGTTTCACCATCTTTTGCCTGAATTCACGGCGCTGGAAAACATCGTGCTGCCGCAATTGGCCAATGGCGTCTCCAAGGCCGAAGCTGAGGCGCGCGCGCAGAAATTACTATCGGATGTTGGCATCGCACCACGCGCCGGCCACCGCCCAGCAGCCTTATCGGGCGGCGAGCAACAGCGCGTTGCCTTTTGTCGTGCATTGGCAAATACACCACGCCTGCTGTTGGCAGACGAGCCCACCGGGAACCTTGATCCCAAGACGTCTGACACTGTTTTTGCAGCACTGATGACGCTGGTGCGCGCCACAGGTCTGTCGGCACTAATCGCCACTCATAATCTTGAGTTGGCAGGCCGCATGGACCGTCAAATCCGCCTTGATCTGGGGCAACTTGCCTCCGAATAATATATAAAATTTGCCCGGAAGTCTCCGCTAAGTGACCTCATTTAGACCCCAGTTTGGGCTATGATGGTGAGGGTACAGGACAGGAATACTTCCATGTTACCCCTTATGTCGTTTCTTCTGGTTGCTATGTCTCCGCTGCTTGCAGTTGGGTTCGACACGTCTTCGGACGAAGAGGAAGAAGACCCAGATGCGGCCCTTCCCGAAGATGGTAGCGATCCTGTTGAGATGGTCGATGTGGCCTCATTTCTTGAGGATGCGCGCAGCGTTGATGGGGACACGGGCCCGTTCAACATTGTCCGCGGCACTGACATGGACGAAGATTTTGTTGGTACCGAAGGCAGCAGCAATGTTTTCGACACATCTGGCGGCACCGATACGATCATTGGAGCCACAGGCGCTGATACCCTAATTGGCGGCGAAGACAGTGATGTCATCACCGGTGGCGACGGCGATGATGCGCTCTTTGGCGGTTTTCAGCGCGAAACCCGCGTTGATGATCTGGACGCCGATACGATTGATGGTGGTCTGGGGGACGACGCGTTGTTCCTTGGGAATGGCGATACCGCAACCGGCGGTGCTGGTGCAGACGTCTTTGCTGCCATTCAAGGTGCTGATGGCAATGTGATCATCACCGATTTCGACGAAGCTGAAGACGCACTTGCGATTGAAACCCCCACACCTGACGACATCTCCGTTACGGATCAGACGGTTACTGATGATGGGCTGGTGATCGGGTTCTCAACAGGCCTAAGCGTCACGCTCCAAGGTCTGACATCGCCTTTGGCCGAAGATACGATTACCTTTGTCTCCGTCACGGCCTTGGATACGCCAACAACGGGTTGACGCATCCCATCCTTCGCCCCACATTAACGAGCCGATGAGAGGCACGCAAAGGGATGACGGGGCGCATGGCGAGCATTACATTAGACGACATTGAAATCACGGCCAAAGCTGCACTCGTGGCCCACGGGGCAGGTGCCTTTGCTGCGGCCGAAGTCGCGCGAGCGGTTCGCAAGGCAGAGGCCACTGGTAACCGGATTTGTGGGCTCTACTACGTTGAAAGCTACTGCCAACAGCTTCGCTCGGGGCGTGTCAAAGGCGACGTGGTGCCCGACGTCAGCAGCGCGCGCCCTGGCACCGTGCATGTCGACGCACAATTCGGATTTGCACAGCCGGCGTTTTCCTATGGCCTGCCCGTGGCGCTGGACGCTGCGCGCAGCCTTGGCGTCGCATCCCTTTCGGTGATGCATGCGCACACCTGCACCTCTTTGGGCTACTTTACCGAAAGCATCGCGCTGGCTGGCATGATCGGCATCGGTTTTACCAACGCGTCTCCCATCGTGGCAGCCCCCGGTGGCAAGACCCGCGTTATCGGCACCAACCCCATCGCTTTTTCAGTGCCAGACGGCAATGGCGGGCTGGCGATGCAGTTTGATCAATCCACCACCACCGTTGCCTTGGGCAAGATCACCATGGCCAAGGCCGCCGGTGAAAAAATCCCTGAAGGCTGGGCGCTGGATGCGGACGGAAACCCAACAACGGACCCTGATGCGGCGATAAAAGGGTCGCTGGTGTCGATGGGCGGTTACAAGGGCTGGGGCTTTGGGCTCATGGCCGAAGTGCTTGCGGCGGCGATGACCGGCGGCACTTTGTCACGCGATGTCAAACCCCTCAAAGCACCCGAAGGCGCACCGCATGATCTGGGCCAATATTACCTGCTGATTGATCCTTCAACAGCGCCGGATTTTGGTGCGCAAATGGCCGCTCTTGCGGAAAACGTAGCACAGGACGAGGGCGCCCGGATGCCCGGTCAACACCGCAGTCTAGCAGATCCAGTGAATGTGCCAGATGCGCTGTGGAGCCAGATGACGGAGCTGGCCAGCGCCTGATCTTTAGACCTGTTGCGTCAACCAAACCCCGGCTGCCATCAGCGCAATCCCACCCGCGCGCGCCAACCCCAAGGGTGATATCTGCGCGCCGAAAAGCCCAAAATGATCAATCGCCGCGGCGCTGATCAACTGACCTAAAAGCACGAAGAACACCGCATTTCCGATCCCAAAATGGGGGGCGATATAGGTGATTGAAAGGATATAGAACGCCACCAAGAGCCCCGCCAGAAATAGGTGTTTTGGCGCGCCGATCATACGAGCGAACCCCTGGGGCCCGGTCATGAGCGTAACGGCAAGGCTGACGGAAAAGGCGATTATAAACAGTACTGTAGCTGCGGCTGCAGGAGATCCGATACGCCCGCCTAGTTGTGCATTCAGCGCGGCCAGCACCGGGATCCCGATGCCTGCGATCAGCATTATGATGGCGTATTGGGCCACGTGGGTCTCCTTATCGACAGATATTTTTTAGGTCTACGCCGTCCCATGGCAAGCCGACATCATAAGCGGGCGAGGACGGGAGCGGTGCGACCGGCATCACTTGGGCGATCAACCCGTGCAAACGCTCGGTGCGAGGGGCGTCTGGGGCCAGCGCCCGGCAACAAACGAACTCTTCGACGATGCTGCCTTGTTGCTCAAATGCGAATTCTGAAAAGCGTGGTTCTTCATTGATCTCAAAGAGATAAGGATCGCCGCCGGGATTATGTTCAGATGCGGCGCGCAAGGGGGAATAGCCGGTCGTGGCGCGGTTTTGCCATTGCCAAACATGGGTCAACTCATGCGCCAACAGCATCGCGGCGATCAGGCCGACGCGGTCAGGATAGTCAGGCAGATAGTCATCCAAATACCAGTCTCGGTCAAAAAGAACGGTGTTCCAAAGGGCGACGGCAGCGGGCTTGGTGGTGACCAATTCTTCTGTGTCTTGAGGCGGGAAGATCAACTCGCGGCAGGTCGTGCGTGGCCGCGGTTTGCGCGTAAACGTGACGGCCCGGGTCGGGGCTCCGTCATGCAGCCGCACCCGATCAAGGTCGAGCGCATCGCCGTGGATGGTGGAGGCAAAAGCACGCTCGGTATCCGTCAAAGGGCGTCCGCAAGCGGCGAGGAAAAGGAGCAGGATCAGGGCACGAAACATTCCCGCATTAGGGGGCGGAGCGGGGCAGGGTTCAAGGGTAAAAGCGGTGTGCACCATGTGTGCACACAGTGTGCACTGGTTTGTGCACACTGTCGGGGCGCGAAGCAGGTTTGTAATTTGGTTTTGCTTAGGAGCCACAGCGTTAGGGCAGCGCCCGACCTCGCGTCGGAGGCCGTCTTGCAAACTCTCCAGCGGAGAGGTTGAGGCCAGACGAGGGCATCAGCCCAGAGAGCACGTATTTGCGCCCTCCCTGAGACTTCGTCGGTACGATGGTTGGGAGAGTGAAAAGCCGGAAAGCTAGCAAGTAGTCTACCCTGGATTCAGAGAACTTGCTAGAATGCCTACTAGCGCAGACGGGTCCCACAAAACAAGAATACCAACTAGAATAGGCTTTGTTGCATAAATCGGGTGAGGGGCGTTCTTCCCCTTACCCCAGACGGATTTAGCCTACGGGCTCAGTGATAGGTATGCCAAGAGCGGTGTAGCGGTTCAGCACAGCGATGCGGATTTGGATTTCCGCGACCTGTCTTTCAAATCCTCGCGCCATCAACGATTGGCCGAGTAGTTTCATACAATGCATCTTTGTTTTGACGCGGCTTCGGCGGTGGTATCCACTCCAGCGTCGCCACAGAGTGCGGCCCAAATATCGCTGCGCATTGACCGCATCGTTTCGGGCAACAGCTCCGGCGCTCGTAGGCTTCCAGGCCTTCGCCTTCACCTTCGGCTTTGGTCCCCGTGCTGTCGATGAGCAGGTTCAGTGCACCTTTGGACCCACGATAAGGCAGGCTTACGTTCAGAGTCTTCTGGTGTCTGCATAAGGTGCTAAAATCAGGTGCTGCTCAATCCAACCCGACCAAACGCAGCGAGCTCTGGACGAACCCAGTTGTTTGACGGAGAGGCATGCCAAACAGGACCTTCAGTGTCAGGCATGTCTGGATGGCGGCATCACTGAATTTCTATTGCCGACCGCGCTTACCTCTCGGCGGTGGTGTCCAAACCGTCTCTGGATCAAACCAGATCGATAAGGATCCGCACTGCTTCAAGCTGGCATTGTAAGATGACCAATTCTTGGTCTTGTACTTCGTAGGGACCCAACTGCTCATGCCTTCAGCTAGCACGCTGGATTCATACAGTGAATCCCATCAGTCCATTTGTGCAACAAAGCCCGAAAAACCTAGTAACGAGATTTCGTTGGAGGTGACTTCAAAAGTTGCAAATATCAGAGTGGAAATTGCAATAACCAAAAGTGAGCGCTTGGCCTTTCGAGAATCTAATGGGTCGAACTTATCCCAAATCATACTCGACGGCCCCCCTCAAACATCCAGCTCCTCGACAAACCGGGCGTTCTCCTGAATGTACTGGAACCGCAGTTCCGGCTTCTTCCCCATCAACCTTTCGACCAGATCGCCGGTTTCGCCCGGGATATCTTCGTCCACGGTCACGCGGATCAGTTTGCGGGTCTTAGGGTCCATCGTGGTCTCTTTGAGGTCTTTCGCGTCCATTTCGCCCAGACCTTTGAAACGTTGCAGGTCAATCTTACCTTTGCCGCCCAAGCCTTTTTCCAGCAGCGCGTTTTTCTCGGCGTCATCGGCCACATAGGCGCGGCGCGCGCCTTGAGTCAGGCGGTAGAGTGGCGGGCAGGCGAGGTAGAGGTGGCCGGCGTCGATCATCGGGCGCATTTGAGTGAAAAAGAACGTCATCAGCAGCGAGGCAATATGCGCGCCGTCGACATCCGCGTCGGTCATGATGATGATTTTGTCATAGCGCAGGTCATCGAGGTTAAATTTACTGCCCATGCCAACGCCAAGCGCTTCGCACAGATCGGAAATCTCGGTGTTGGTGTTCAGCTTGCCCGAGGCAGCGCCCAACACGTTAAGGATCTTGCCCTTTAGCGGCAGCAGCGCTTGGTTCACGCGATTACGCGCACCCTTGCCGGAACCGCCAGCGCTGTCGCCCTCCACGATAAACAGCTCCGTTCCTTCGCGGGTTTTGGAGGTGCAATCGGTTAGTTTGCCAGGAAGGCGCAGCTTTTTGGTAGCCGTCTTGCGCGCCGTTTCCTTTTCCTGACGACGCTTAAGCCGTTCTTCGGCCCGCAGCACCAGAAAATCGAGGATCGCGCCCGCAGATTTAGTATCTGCCGCCAGCCAGTTGTCAAAGTGGTCACGCACGGCATTTTCCACCATGCGCTGCGCGTCAACAGTGGCCAGCCGGTCCTTGGTCTGTCCCACAAATTCCGGTTCGCGGATAAAGCATGAGACCAGAGCACAGCCACCCGTTGTCAGGTCTTCGCGGGTTATGGTGGTGGCTTTGCGGTTGCCGACCAATTCGCCGTAAGCCTTGATACCCTTGAGGATCGCGGCCCAAAAGCCGGCCTCGTGGGTGCCGCCTTCGGGTGTGGGGATGGTGTTACAATAAGATTGGATGAAACCGTCGCGTGAGGGTGTCCAGTTAATGGCCCATTCGACCTTGCCGGGGGCGTTGAATTTTTCTTTGAAATCAACGGTGCCTGCAAAGGGGGCTTCGGCGTAGGTCGTTGATCCCGAAAGGTTTTCATTGAGGTAGTCAGAGAGCCCACCGGGGAAGTGGAAGGTCGCTTCCATGGGTGTGTCGCCGTCTACGATCGCGGTCTTCCAACGGATTTCGACCCCGGAGAACAAGTATGCTTTGGAGCGGGCCATGGCGAACAGGCGTGAGGCGCGCAGTTTGAGCGAGCCAAAGATTTCAGGATCAGGGTGGAAGGTCACGGCAGTACCACGCCGGTTGGGTGCTGCACCGACCCGCGCGAGGGGCCCTTGGGGGATGCCGCGAGAAAACTCCATCGCCATGACTTCTTTGTTGCGCGCACTCTCGACCCGCAGGTGATCCGAAAGCGCATTCACAACCGAGGACCCAACGCCGTGTAAACCGCCCGAGGTCTCGTAGCTGTCGCCCGAGAATTTGCCACCGGCGTTCAATGTGCAAAAGATGATCTCCAGCGCGGATTTGCTGGGGTCCTTGGGGTGGGGGTCGGTCGGAATGCCGCGCCCATTGTCGCGCACGGTGACATGGCCGTTTTCGTGCAGCTCGACTTCGATCCAAGTGGCGTGGCCAGCGACGGCTTCGTCCATGGAGTTATCGACGATCTCGGCAACCATGTGGTGCAGCGCACGATCATCCTTGCCGCCAATATACATGCCGGGACGTAGGCGCACGTGCTCCATATCCTCCAGCACTTCGATGGAGGACGCGTCATAGGTAGGGGCGCTTTTCTGGCCGGACAGAAGATCGGTCATGGGGCTGCTCACGTGTTTTGTTTTGATTGGCTCCAATTATGGCAGAGGGACCGGGGAGGGGGAAGTGGGCATCGTCGTCAGAGCCATGATCAGGCTATTATCTTGTGCAGGTTGGTGGCTGTTGTGCGGGGCGTGGCAGTGAACATTACTGGTTGCGTAATTGAAGCAGCAAACCTGCTCTTAGAGGTGGCGGTGAAGGATCATCTTGATTGGGGGATGTGCTGTAGCGATGATCTAGAGCGCTGCGTAGCGTTGCTGATGGGCACTTGGGCAAATTGCAGCTGGGATTGAGGCTGCCGCGCACCTGCGCTAGCCTCTTTTGATGTAATACTAACGAGAAAGAGACGCCCATGGCTTGGATCAAAACCATTCCCTTTGAAGCCGCCACTGGCAAGCTCCGCGCGCTCTACGGGCGTGTCACGGGCCCCGGTAACAATGTCGATAATATCATGATGATGCATTCGCTGCGCCCGCATACGATGGAAGGGCATATGGCGATCTACAAATACGTTTTGCATCACCGCGACAACACGGTGCCAAAGTGGTTCCTTGAGGTGCTAGGCGTTTGGGTTTCATCGTTAAATACATGTGGCTATTGCGTGGAGCACCACTTTGCCGGGATGAAACGCCTGCTGGGCGACGCACCACGCGCAGATGCGATCCGCACCGCCCTTGAGGCGCGCGACATTGCCGCCACCCCGCTAGATGCCGCCCAACACGCGGCGCTGCGCTATACTCAGGCCTTGACGCAAACCCCCGGCACGATGGCCGAAACTGACGTGCAAGCACTGCGAGAAGCCGGTTGGGAAGATGGCGAAGTTCTTGAGATTAATCAGGTCGTTGCATATTTCAGCTATGCCAATAGGACGGTGTTGGGACTTGGCTGTTCAACGAAGGGCGACATCATCGGGCTTAGCCCCGGAAATTCGGATGACCCTGAGGATTGGGGCCACCGTTAGCATCTGGGTGCGTCAGGATATGACGGCGCAGGGCGTGGCAAAGCAGCCAATCTGTTTGTTTAACAGAATGGCTGCTTCAGTTTTGTAGGTCACATTACACTGCTGCCGTGGCCTCGATTTCAAACAGCAAACCGGGAAGCGCCAGCCGCGTCACGCCGAGCAGTGTCATTGGTGGCGCGGATTGGATTGGCCCAAAACGCATCCCAAGCAGATCAAAGTTCTTGAGCGCCTCATCTACGTCAGTTGCGTACACACCAAGCCGAATGATGTTGCTCAGGTTCATATCGGCACCAGCCAGCACAGCCTCCAGATTGTCCAAAGCGAGGGCGATTTGGCTGCGCATATCTCCGGGGTGTTGTGGGTTGCCCTCGCCGTCGACAGCAGTTTGACCCGCGCAGATTAACTGGCGTGAAGGTCCATCGATAATCTCGGCCTGATTATAGCCAAGCTTCAAAGACCAGTCCCACGGATTTACAGGTGTGCGTTTCATCGTTCATTTCTCCTAGTTGATGTCTCTGCAAACCTTCTAGATTTATTTGGTGCCAAATATTGTCACCAAATGTGTTATGTTGAAAATATGAACATTAGACAAAGACATGACACCATCGTGCGGACGCTTCGGCGCAACGGAACTTCGACGATTGATGATCTGGCCTGCGAGGTCGGTGCATCCAGAAGAACCCTTCTGCGCGATATCTGCGCGCTGCGTGATGAGGGTTTTGTCATTCATTCGGAAAGTGGACGTGGGGGAGGTGTGCAGCTTGATCCGCAATCGATGCAAACAACCGCCCGCCTTTCCGTGGCCGAGGTTTTTGCGCTTTTGATCAGTGTTGCTGCAATGCGCGCGGCGCAAAACCTGCCGTTTTCTGATTTGGCGGATGCGGGTCTTGCGAAGATCGAAAAATCTCTGCCCTCAGACAAGGTGCGCGACCTGCGCCGGTTCCTTGATTGTCTGCATATTGGCCAACTGTCACCAACGCAGGATTTGTCAGATCTAGGGCGAATTGATCCCGCATTGCTCCCAGCGTTCGAAACAGCATTCCTTGGGCAACTTCACCTAAGGTTTGAATACTGCGATGCCAAAGGAGCCAAAACAAGCCGCGAGGTGGAACCACAAGCCATGCTGATCTTGCAGCCATTATGGTATCTGGTGGCTTGGGATCCTGATCGAGATGATTTTAGACATTTTCGAATGGACCGGATCAGCAAACCTGAATGCATCGATGGCACGACATTCCGGCGGCGGCATGTGCCATTTGAGGATGATGTCTGTCCCTACAAGGATCTGCCCCAATAAATGGGCAAAACCGATATCCAAATGCACTGCGGCATCGTTTCGTCTCAGCTCTATACGAGACGCTCAAGAGCTCCCCAACAATGTTCGGGTGAAATACGGCGCGGCGGCTCAGACAAACCCATCTTAGGGGTCCACAAATACACCCTTTCGAAAGCCGCGCAGGCGACGTACAGATCAAGGTATGGTCCGTTTCATGTCTTACCCTCAACACGTCCGTGCGATCACCGTTCTGGGCTTACCGCTTATTGGCGGGCATCTGGCGCAGATGGCGATCGGCGTCACCGATACTGTGATGCTGGGCTGGTATGGGGTCGAGGCACTGGCCTCGGTTACGCTGGCAAGTACCTTTTTCTTCGTCCTGTTTATCTTTGGATCCGGGTTCGCCGGGGCCGTCATGCCCATGGTTGCGTCTTATGCCGCCGAAGGTGACGAGGTCAGCCTGCGCCGTGCCACGCGGATGGGGCTCTGGTTGAGCCTTGGGTTTGCCTTGCTGGCGCTGCCTTTGATGATCTGGTCGACGCCTATATTGGCGCTGTTGGGGCAATCCCCCGAAGTTGCTGCCAGCGCTGGTGCATATCTCGCCGTTGCGGGCTGGGGCATTGTGCCGGCATTGATGGTGATGGTGCTCAAATCATACCTCGCAGCGCTAGAACGCACCCAAGTTGTGTTATGGATCACAGTTGTTGCCGCCGTGGTGAATGCAATTGCGAACTACGCGCTGATCTTTGGCAATTGGGGCGCGCCGGAATTGGGAGTGGTTGGGGCCGCTGTGGCATCGGTCTCAACGCAGATTGTATCGCTTATTGGGGTCGTGGCCTATGTCCGATGGGCCCTGCCGGAGCATAGCCTGTTTCAACGGCTATGGCGTGCCGATCCGGGGATGCTTGCCCGTGTTTTTTCCCTTGGGTGGCCGATCGGTTTGACCTCTCTGAGCGAAGTGGGCCTTTTTGCTGCTTCTGCTGTGATGATGGGCTGGTTGGGCACGACCACGCTGGCCGCGCACGGCATTGCGGTTCAACTCGCGTCGATTACGTTTATGATGCACCTAGGCCTTAGCAATGTGACCACGATCCGCGCAGGCAACGCCTACGGGCGCCATGATCTGCTGCATTTGGCCCGTGGGGGCAAGGTTTCGCTGGCCATGTCACTGATGATCGCCCTGCTTACTATTGCAGTCTTTGTGATCTGGCCCGAACCGCTGATCTCTGTGTTCATGCAGCGCGACGATCCTGCGCGCGATCAAATTCTTGCGGTTGGCGTCGGCTTGCTTGCCATGGCGGCGCTGTTTCAACTGGTGGATGGGGCCCAGGTCATCGCGCTTGGCCTGCTGCGCGGCGTGCAAGATACCCAAGTTCCGATGTTCCTCGCCGCGATCAGCTACTGGGTCATTGGCATCCCGTGTTCGTATTTCCTAGGATTCACGCTGGGTCTGGACGGCATTGGCGTCTGGGCTGGGTTGGTGATTGGGCTGGGCGTCGCTGCGATCTTGCTGAACGCCCGCTTCTGGGGTGCGACGCTGCGGCGGCTTGGAGCCAACGATGCACCTATCTCCTAGAGTATAGCAGATACTGTTTGAAGCAGCATTGGCCTGACGGAACTCGACTTCGTGTTCTAGGCCACGAACAAGGGCGGGCCTTAGGGTGCGAGGGCGCTAGTCGTCGCCCACCAGTCGGTCCGCCTTCTTGCGCACCAACGTGCTGCGCAGGTCATGCATCGCCAACAGCAGCGCATCCGTGACCGCTTCCAACTGCGCATCCGTGGCCTTTGCCTGCACCCACTGCGTTGTGGTGTTTAGATAATCTACCGCGCGGTGAATGTCGTCGATATCGCGGTGCGCGAGGATTTGCGCGCGTTCTTGCATCCACGTCTTGATCTCGGTCAGGTCCGCTTCTGACAGGGTGCGGTCGCCGTTTGGTTTGATCTCGCCATTGCGCATGTTGACGCTCGCGATCTGATCCATCTCGATCCGCCGCTGCCGGTTTTCAGTGTCCAAACGGAACACCAGCGCGCCGTTTTCACGCACCCTAAAGTAATAGTCGGGCAGGTCTGACATCTTACGTCCCCTCATTCCCCATGCACCGCAAAAGCGATCCATCACGGTCAATCAGTGCAAAGAACCGTATCGGGCCGCCATCGTCAATCATCGTGAGGCTCCGCGGCCGCCCCATCGGATCATCAGGCAAATTCAACGCAGCCCATTTGGCCCGTAAACCATCCAGATCGTCCACACGAATACATGCACTGAACCAGCTGTCTTCGGGCTTCAGATCTGGATGGTGAAAAAACTCCAACTCAAGCGTGCCGCGCGCCAAGATAAGCCAGCTTGTATCGCGGTAGATAACGTTGAACCCAAGAAGAGCGTAGAAGTCACAGGTGCGCTGAAAATCCCGACTGGGCAGGTTGGCTGTGATCCTGTCGGGTTTCGTCACGGAGTAATTTACCTCAGCTCAGCACAGAATTTTTGAATGCGGGTACAGGCCTCGGTCAGGGCCGCATCTGATGTGGCATAGCTTACGCGAAAATTTGGGCTTAGGCCAAAAGCCGCCCCAAACACCACAGCCACGCCGGTTTCTTCCAGCAGTGCGGTGGCGAATACTTCGTCATCCGTGATCTTGGTGCCGGCCGCCGAAGTCTTGCCGATCAGCCCCGCAATCGAGGGATAGACATAAAACGCGCCTTCAGGCTTAGGGCAGGTCATGCCGTCAATTTCATTCAACATGCTGACCACCAGATTACGCCGGCGCACGAACATTTCATTGTTGGGCGCAATATAATCTTGAGTGCCATTGAGCGCTTCAACCGCGGCCCATTGCGAAATGGAACACGGATTGGAGGTCGATTGCGACTGCACTTTGCGCATCGCAGCAATCAGCTTTTCTGGTCCCGCCGCATAGCCAATCCGCCAGCCTGTCATCGCATAGGCCTTGGACACACCGTTGACCGTTAGTGTCCGGTCATAAAGGCGCGGCTCGACCTCAGCAGGGGTGCAGAATTCGAACCCATCATAAGAAAGATGCTCATACATATCATCCGTCATCACCCAGACATGGGGGTGGCGCATCAGTACGTCTGTGATGCCCTTCAGCTCATCGCGGGTATAGCCCGCACCTGTCGGATTGGACGGCGAGTTAAAAATGAACCATTTGGTTTTGGGCGTAATCGCAACCTCGAGCGCTTCGGGCGTCAGTTTGAAATCTTGTTCCAGCGTGGCGGTGGCAATCACCGGCTCGCCACCTGCCAACAACACCATGTCGGGGTAGCTGACCCAATAGGGCGCGGGGATCACGACCTCTTCGCCAGGGTTCATTGTCGCCATCAACGCATTGTAAAGGATCTGCTTGCCGCCACCTGAAACCGACACCTGAGCAGGGGTATAATCGAGCCCATTGTCGCGCTTGAACTTGGCACAGATCGCTTTCTTCAGCTCCGGAATGCCGTCAACGGCGGTGTATTTTGTCTTGCCCTCGGCAATGGCGCGCACCGCGGCGTCCTTGATGTTTTGTGGCGTATCAAAATCCGGCTCGCCTGCGCCCAGCCCAATCACATCCCGGCCAGCGGCCTTCAGTTCTTGCGCTTTTGTCGTAACGGCAATGGTGGGGGACGGTTTGACGCGGGCTAGGGTTTTGGACAGCAGTTCCATTTCGGCCTCAATTTGATATGTGTGCGCCATATTTATTAGCAGACCCCGATGGGCGTTCAAGCGCGAAGCGTTTGACGCATGGGGCGAAAGGACGTTGACGTGACAGAATGGTATGGCCCCGACGCTGCAACTTTTGGAGACCGCGTGGCTGCCGCGCGCGAAGCCGCAGGCATGGATGTGGAAGCTTTGGCCATTAGATTGGGCGTGCGCCAATCCACCATCCGCAAGTGGGAAGACGACGTTTCAGAGCCGCGCGCGAACCGTTTGTCGATCTTGGCAGGCCTGTTAAATGTATCCATGCGCTGGCTGATCATTGGCGAAGGCGAAGGGCTCGACGCGCCCACTGAAGAACCCGTGCCCGCAGATCTCAGCGGCATCCTTGCCGAAATGCGCACCCTTCGGATGGAAATGCATGCCAAGGCCGAGGCGATGGGGCGGTTGGAAAAACGCTTGCGCGGGATCATGCGTTCGCAGGAACAAACGGATGTCTGAACTTCATGAGCACCGGGTCAAACGCCTCGCCATGCGCTCCATGCGTCGTGGCATCAAAGAGATGGATCTGATTTTGTCGGCGTTTGCAGATGCAAAACTTGCCGCGATGACGGATGCGCAACTGACGGTGTATGATGTGATGCTCGATGAAAACGACCATGATCTTTACCAATGGGTAACAGGTCAGGTCGAACCGACGGTCCGTTACGGCGAAGTGATCGATGACATCCGCGGGTTTATCGCATCGCGTGACATGTCCTAAAGCCTGCCTTTATCGGATCGGATTTCATAACAGACAACGAAATATGCGCTGCCGCTTTTTGTGGCGGCGCATTTCGTTGTAGTTCTTAGATGGAACGAGGCGGCGGTATTGGGGCTTCATGCCCCCATATTGCGTCAGGCGGGACCACCAAGCACCGCATATTGCGGTGTTGCGCAGTTTTTTTATGCAACGCGCGGAATAATCATCGGCGTTTAACGAAATATTCTGGTTTTTTCTTCAGGTTCCCAAGTGAGCACAAAGAGTCGGAGAACGAGAATGAGTATTCAAGACCCCATCGACCTTCCCACGTCAGACAAGGGATTTATGGTCGGCTATCTGGAGGCGCTGTCGCTGGTAGAGCGGCTGCATCGTCTGCTTCTGGACGTCATTAAGGACGAGTTTGAGCGGGTAGGTGTATTAGAAATCAACGCCGTTCAAGCGCTGCTGCTGTTCAACATCGGTGACAATGAAGTCACCGCTGGCGAGTTGAAAACCCGCGGTTATTACCAAGGTAGCAACGTTAGCTACAATCTGAAAAAGCTCGTCGAGATGGGTTATATGCACCATGAGCGTTGTGAAATTGATCGCCGTTCCGTCCGCGTGCGCCTTACTGAAAAAGGTCGCCATATCCGCGATGTGGTCTCCGAATTGTTCGGACGTCACGCTGACGGACTTGAGCATAAAGGCGTGCTGGGCAAAGACGGCATCGCCGAGATCACAGAATCGCTCAAAAGGATGGAACGCTATTGGAGCGATCAAATCCGCTACATCTACTGAACGCGCCTACCGCGAAGACAAGACCAGACCGTCAAGCTCGCGCAGCAGTTTGGCGGTCATCGCACGGGCGTAGTCCTCAAACCCGATTGCCGTCTCAACAAAGGCATCCGGTCCCATGATCACTTCGGCGCGAAAATACGAAGACAACTCGCCAATTTCAGCCTGCCTAATGTCCCCGATGTTGGGATCATCTGCGCCAATCACCAGCGCATTGATCGTAATTCCATCCGCACCAATCAAGGGTTTCACATCGCGGGGGCGGGGGCCGAGATTGGCTTTACCGTCGCCCGAAATATCCAATGTCCGCCGCCAGCACTCTGACTGGCTACGCAAATGCGTGGCCCCTGTCGCCATCGCAACCCCGAGTGCGGTACCTGGACTGGTTACACGTCGCTCTGTCTTGCGTAGGGTCACGATGACAGCATCAAGCGCGGCAGTCCCGGTGATGGTCGTCCATGGAATAACCGTGGCCTGATTGTCTGGCCCGCTCCATTCATAGACCATCAACCGGACAGGCGTTTGGGGCAGGGCGGTCAATGCTCCGCGTACGGCCTTATCATCCAGCGCTTGGGCCAATCCGCCCAACTGCAACTGATATTCCCGCGCATCCACCGATCCTGAAACATCCAAGCCCAACGCCAATGCCTGCCTGCAGGGTTCTGCGTATGCAGCCCCGCCAAGCATCATCAGTGCCATCAGTGCGGCGGCCTTCATCCTGCGTCTGCGCTGCCATCCAGCGCCCCGATGGCAGGCGGCCTCAGCTCCCGCTCCAGTTTGCGGCGCATCGCCCGCTCGTAATCCTCAAACCCATCGGCAATCTCTAAAAACGCGCCCGGCCCATGCAAGACCTCGGCCTTGTAAAACGCAATCAGCCCAACCTCGCCCTCAAAATCGGCGGCATTTACCACCAAGCCGTTCACCGTGACCTGATCAAACGGGAATTCGGCATAAGCGCGCGAGGGCCCGAACCCTTCATTGTTTTGCCCATCCCCAGCCATATCCAGCGTCTGGCGCAAACAAACAGGAGCCCGCGTTAGCAACCCGGCCCCATATCCCAGTGCATAGCCCATCGCTGTGGGAAAATCATTGTGACTGCGTTTGGATGCCGCCACGACCTCTGCGGCCTCGATCAATGCGCGGGGGCTGTCGATCATCCGCCAATCGAGCACAATTTCTTGGTTGTAGCGCCCTGACCATTCGTAGACCGCCAGCGCCACGGGTAGATCGGAGGCGAAAAATGCGGCTTTCACCTCCGGCGATGTAAGCGCGGCGACAACACCGCCGCGCTGTAAACGATCCTCGCTCGCGTCCACAGAACTGGACACATCCAGCGCCAATGCGAGGGCCAAGCGGCACTGCTGCGCTGCAGCAGGCAGGCCCGCCAGCACCAAAACGGTGAGGAGGATCGCCGCTTTTACCAACTTCCGGTGTTTTCCATGCTCGCCCAAGGTTCTGCCGGGGCCAGGCTTTCACCTTCCTGAAGCAGCTCGATCGAAACGTTGTCGGGGCTACGCACAAACGCCATGTGACCATCGCGCGGAGGACGATTGATAACGACACCATTGTCGCTAAGGCTCTGGCACATATCGTAAATATTCTCGACCGTGTAGGCCAGATGACCGAAATGCCGGCTGTCGTCAGGCAGGGCATCATCGCCATCCCAGTTATATGTCAGTTCCACATCCGCATGGCCGTCATCCATCCCAGGAGGGCACAGAAATACCAGCGTAAACCGCCCGCCTTCGTGATCCATACGGCGCCGCTCAACGAGGCCCAGAAGTTTGTAAAATGCGATGGATTTATCAAGATCTTTGACCCGGACCATCGTGTGAAGAAACTTTGTTGGCATGATTTCCCTCTCATACATAGCGTGTTGCACCAAGCTAGCATGAAGCGCCCGCGTGTCGAGCGACGATCCTGTGATTTCATATTGCCAAAATCGCGTCTCAGAAAGACGAGCGAATACCGACACTCATGCCCAGACGCCGGGTGTCATACAGACCAATATTGCTCTCGGTGCGCTCGTATTTGAGGGTAAGGCTGGGATTGAAGCCATAGTAATCGATCTGGCGAAAAACAGCTGTCACATCTGCGGTTACCCGAAGGTCATTACGCCCCGAGGCGTCATGCTGGGACACTTCATAGTCGCGATACGACGTCCCCAACCCAAAGAACAAGCCTGCACCCATAACGGGCTTGCGCATGACATAACCGGCACGCAGCGCAAACTCGCCATATTCGGCATCCTTGTAATTCGAGGTTTGCGCTCCAAAAGACGCGGCCCCGTAGATCGAGCTACCAGACTCCAGCAGCTTGCCGATGCTGCCGGTAACAAGGGATTTATGCGAGTCGTAGGTCCTGTACCCATCCTGAACTTCGGTATTGAGCGCCAATGTGAACTTGTGAGCTCTGCTTGGCCGGTAGCTTTGACTGAGGCCGCCGCGGAAAAATGCTGTATAGCTCGCGCCGCCATACCAACTTTGACCCAATTCGGCTCTGGCGATGAGCTCCCCTTTTCCGTTGTAATTCAATCGACTGTAACGGTACCCGATGCTCACGCGGCCATAGGCAAAGTCGCTGCCCGTCGGCAGGTCGTCTGTGCTGCCAGATTCTTCTTTGGCCTCGCGCAAGATGTCCTTAGCAGAGCTGGAAAGCACAAAGGTGCGGTAGGCCATTGAGAAATTTACGTCATGCGCCGTGCGAGAGGTTTGCGAAAAGCGGTAGCGCGCCTTCACATCGCCGCCGATTTCCAGACCTGACAGGGCCTGACTGGCACCACTGAGGGTGTATTCAATTGGGCCACCAAACACGATGTCCGAGATTGCATAGTTCAATCGTGAGCTGTCGCGAACCGATCCGTTGTTGATGTTCGAATTGGGGGCCAGCGTGAACGACAGGTATGTTTGCCACGGATTGCGCTGCTGCACATATTTGAAATCACGTTTAGCCCGCGCCGCGAGTTGTTCGGTCGGGGCGTGATGAACGGCGCGGCGCAGCCAAAGCTGCGCACGTGTGCGTTTATTGTCTGACGACAGTGTTTGCGCCATGATCAGAGCGCTTGAGAATTTTTGAGACCCATCCTCAGCAAGGCTCCACGCCCGGCGTGCGGCCTTCTGAGCTTCTTTGTACCGACCCAAATCACGCAGCGCCCGCGCCATCAAAAGTTGGGGGGTCAGGTCATCGGGATCGCGTTCAGCCAAGGCCTCTGCATAGAACAACGCCCGTGCAGGATCACGTTCTTGCAGGCTGATAAAGGCCGCCTTCTCAATCTCTTGCGGGGCAACTCGTCTCGTACTTTCAGCCTGCGCGTGGGCGAGAGGCATGGCAATAAATCCTGCCATGCACACTGCTTTGATGACGCGCCGCATCACCGGGGCTACGCTCATGGCTGAACGTTTGGATCCCGGTAAACGATAAAGCCACTGGTATCGCGCACGGTGGCATCGCGGAATTCGGAGGTGTTCTCAAGCACCATGACACCCACGATTTCATCAGGGTCATCGCCTGACACGATCGCGTAATAGTTGCCGCTCTCATATTCTACGACGTCACCGTTATCATTGACAAAACGGCTGGTCAGTTCGCCAACCAGATCGCCATTATTGTCCAACACACCCGGTGCAACCGTAAAGATCGCCGCAGGAATGCTCTGGATCGATGAGCTGTTAAGGTCGTTGATACGCGTGGTCACATTGGCCGTAATGTCATTGCCATTGATATCGAATACTTGACGGTTGGTCAGCTGACCCTGAACGCCATCGCCCCGCCCGCCAGTGGATTCATTGAAATCGTCAAAGTCGATCGCAATCGCGACGTCACCAGTTGAATACTGCAACGCACCAGCGCCATCAAAGTCACGCAAACCGCCAGCTTGTCCCCGGAAAATCGCCTGTCCGGTTGTTGGCAAATCTACAGAACCACCCCGTTGATAGATGAAACCACCAAAGCCGTAGGGGATATAGGCCCCTGTCCGTACAATCGCGAACTGCGTCGTCGGATCGCCATCTGAATCTCGGTTGCGGCTCACGCCATAGATCGCGCGGTGCGTAAATTGGTTAACGGCAGCACCCGTGATCGAATCTGGATACTGCGCATCTGCTTCATAAACCGCGAACTCACCGCCGCCCAAGCTGCCTACAGCCCGGCCGCGTTGGTAGGTATTGGCCCCATCAAACGCGAGGTTATCTACTGTGAATGTGTCGCTGTCCCCGTCATAGGAGATCCCACGTGCAAAGCCGTTGCCCCCGTCCGTTGGTATTTCTGAGCGAAACAATCCTGTGCCAGCGCTGGGCGATTCCGTTCCCGGAGGGACGCCATCGCGCGTAATGCCGGTGCCGCCATCGGTCGTGCCATCGTCGCCTGTGCCGCTGTCGTCGTCGTCTTCAAATGGATTGCCGCCCGAACAGGCCGCCAAAGTCAGGCACAAAGCCACGCTTGCCAGTTTAAATTTCATCTCTGCCTACCTCTGGGTTTTTTGTTTTTCCAACCATGGCTATGAGCCCTGTCGCATGTCAACGGCCCAAACAAACTGCGCCAAAAACCATGGCCAAAAAGCAATACCGCATATGGCGGTTCCAGCGCCCTCATGGGCCAGATATAGTCACAGACGAATCCACGCCCATGCCAAGGACGCCCCACATGCCACTTAGCCCTGAACAACTCGCCGAAATCGATGCTTTGCGCCAAACACCGCGCCCAACCCTGCGCGCCGTCTCAGAAGGAATGGAGGCGCATCTCTACCGCGCCTACGATGTCCTCGACCACGGTTTCATCCGCGTTATCGACTACATGGGCGACGATGCAGCCATCTGTCAGGCCGCCCGCGTCAGCTACGGCAAGGGCACAAAATCAGTGCAAAACGACGAAGGGCTGATCCGCTACCTCATGCGCCACTGGCATTCCACGCCCTTCGAGATGTGCGAAATTAAACTCCACGTCAAACTGCCCGTCTTCGTCGCGCGTCAGTGGATCCGCCACCGCACCGCCAACGTGAACGAATATTCCGCCCGCTATTCCATCCTCGACCGCGAATTCTATATCCCCGAACCGGACCACGTGAACGCGCAATCGGTTGTGAACAATCAGGGCAGGGGTGGCGTGCTCGAAGGGGCCGAAGCCGCCCGCGTACTCGAAATCCTGAAATCAGACTCCACCCGCGCCTATGACAACTACCAAGCCATGATCGCGACCGAAGGCCCCGACGGCGAACCTCAAGACGGCCTTGCCCGCGAACTCGCGCGCATGAACCTGCCCGCCAACATCTACACCCAATGGTATTGGAAAGTGGACCTACACAACCTGTTCCATTTCCTACGCCTGCGCGCCGACGCCCACGCCCAATACGAAATCCGCGTCTATGCCGATGCGATCTGCAAAGTCGTCGCCGATTGGGTCCCCGCGGCCTACGGCGCGTTTGAGGATTACCGTCTTGGCGGGGCGACGATGTCGGGCAAGGCCTTGGAGTGCGTGCGCCGCATGCTAAAGGGCGAAGAGGTCACGCAGGAGAACTCAGGCATGAGTAAAGGCGAATGGCGGGAGTTTGAGGCGACAATTCTTTGAATTCCAGGGACATTGTTGTACCAGACAGATTGACGCTTCTGAACTCGGTGCATGAACTGAAGATTGAAAAGTTGGATTTGTCACAAGTTGATGAATGCAACATTAGGTTTTCAGAGTGTACATAAGCTGAGCCGGGCCCCTTGATGTTTCTTGCGGCAAAAATTCGAATTCTGATGAAGCAACACCAGAAAACGAAATTTATTTTGTGGACAAAGAATAGCCAATTCACTGGTTGGGCGGATCACATTGGCCTATTTCGCTTCTTGGGCTTTAAGCGAGGAAACGAAACAGGGGCCGCCCGTGGTTCTACAAATTATACTCCTATAACAGTCTATGACATTGCTGAGTTGCGGGACGCGGCGGGTGACATTCCCGTTGGAAAACACGTGGCCAAGACTATTCAGGGGCTGGCCGAGAATTTATCGCAGCAAGATAAAGGGCCAGTATTCGACTTAGTTGAATATTCTCTGCGAGAAATAGTTAGAAATGCAGCAGAACATAGTCGCGGGACGAAAATTGCTCTCTTGGGGCAATGTTGGCCGGCGAAAAAGATGGCCGAGATTATAGTTATGGATAACGGTGTTGGAATAGCCGAAAACCTCTATGAAAATGAACTTCTGGAATGCGAAACTAATCGTGAGGCGCTCAAATTCGCAATTCTACCGGGAGTAACAGGGGTGTCACTGGATGATAGGTTACAGCAGGACGACCACTGGAAGAACTCGGGATTCGGTATGTTTGTGACAAGCAGGTTTTGCGCCGAAAATGGTCTTTTTCGGGTCGTCAGCGGTGCCGACGGCCTCTCTCTTGGCGGCGAAGTTCAGACCGAACATCCTTGGAGTTTTAAAGGGACATTTGTTCAGATGCGATTGTCTTTCGGAGATGCTCAAAGACGACTTGATCGGATTGATGAACTTACTGACAGCGGAAAGATAGCTTTCGGAGAGTTGTTGAAAGATCATCCTATAAGAGCTTCTACTGCATCAAAGCTCTTAGCCTCGCAATTCTTGAAAACACCAAACTAAAGCGTGATCCTCCCGCTCCAACAACCCAACCCTCACAAAACATCCCGCCCGGCGGCACCGCTGGGCAGCGCCCGAACCGCCCCCACGGGGCGGGCGCTATCGGACCGGCCCCTCGGTTCGGCCGCTGCCCTCAAACTCACATATCACCGTTCAAATAGGTTTCCCTAGAAGCGGGCCGCCCGGCTCAAAGGCACCCCGGCGAATTTCTTGCGAAATCCGCGTTCGGCATTTCAATCGGTCCCCCGGACCGATTGATCCGGCTTTGCCGGACCATGCCTCACCCCCCTCCAAACACAAAAAAACATCAAAATTAACGATACAGTCACGCTTCCAACCGCGCGCGCTATTAACCTTCCCCAAAACTCAGAAAGTCATACAATCGGTGCACAGCCTGTGCACGCGCTGTGTACGCGTTGTGCATACCCGTTTCTCATAAAAATAAGGCGTTAACCCCCGTTTTCAGCTCCAACAGGGCAAAACCCCACAGGCCGTTGCGCACAACGCCCCGCTGGGCCAAACTACCCCCATGATAGATCTCGCTAACCTGCCGTCAGACTTCAATAAAAATCCGTTCCCGCATTACGATGCGCTCTTGGCTGGGGCCCCAGTTTGCCCACAGCCCGACGGCTCCGTCCTGATCTCAAAACACGCAGACCTCAGTGCCATCTACCGCGACACCGCAACCTATGTGTCTGATAAGTCAAAGATTTTCGCACCCAAGTTCGGCGTGGGCTCTCCTCTGTTTGAACACCACACAACCAGTCTGGTCTTCAACGATCCGCCCCTGCACACCCGTGTGCGCCGCATCATGACCGCTGCCCTCACCCCCAAGGCTCTAGCCCGCATGGAGCCGGGCCTCGTTTCCACAGTCGATCAGCTGCTCGATACCATGTCGCAAGCTGCTGATCTTATTGAGGATTTCGCCAGCGTCATCCCCATCCAAATCATCGGAAATCTGCTCGATATCCCAATGCAAGACCGCACCCCCCTGCGCGATTGGTCTCTCGCCATCCTAGGCGCGCTGGAACCCGTCCTGACAGATGCCCAACTCGCCGCGGGCCACAACGCGGTCACCGAATTTAAGTCTTACTTACAAAGCCTTATCGCCCATCGCCGTAGCCACCCCGGTGACCCGGAAACAGACGTCCTGACCCGTCTGATCCAAGGCGACGACACCGGCCATCTCTCCGAAATCGAGCTTATCCAAAACTGTATTTTCATCCTAAATGCCGGACATGAAACCACCACAAACCTAATTGGAAACGGTCTTGCCCTGCTGCACGATCATCCCGGTGAGCGAAAATTGTTGCTTCAAGATCAGTCCCTTATCAATAGCACAGTTGAAGAAATCCTACGCGTAGCTTCCCCAAATCAGTTCGGAAACAGAGAGACGGCAACTGACGTAACCCTACGCGGTTTTCACATTCCCAAAGGTACAAACATGCATCTGTGTATCGGTGCCGCCAACCGCGACCCGGATGCATTCGATCTACCACAAGCTTTTGATATTACTCGAAACCCCAACCGCCACCTCGCCTTTGCTGGAGGGCCACATGTCTGTGTAGGCCTTACCCTTGCACGCATGGAAGGGCGGATCGCGATCGACCGTTTTGTGCGCCGCTTTCCAAACTATGAGGTTTCCTCAGACCGCAAACACGGTGGCCGCATCCGATTTCGCGGATACGTCAATCTACCGGCACAACTTGGAAGCTGATTGGGGAACGACCGTAGCTGGATTGGAAATATCGCAGGTAAATTAGGAGGTTATGGCGAAGTCTAACATACTGCCTTTGCTTTTCCAATTTCCGCGTAAGCGCGGTAGCCGTACTTAACTCGTAGCGATGTATCTACTTGAAAACATCGTGTTGCTGTTGGAAACTTCAAGAAGTTCGCTGCGCATTTGGCTGCCAGATCGCACAAACATTTACAAATCGGAGGGTACGGGATGCTGAGGGTCTATGGGCTTAAAAATTGTGACACCTGCCGCAAAGCGATGAAAGCGCTACCAAGTGCCACCTTGGTTGATGTCCGGGCTGAGGGCGTGCCAGATGCTGTGTTGCAGGACGCATATGATAGGTTTGGACAGGCGCTGTTGAATACCCGGTCCACCACGTGGCGCGGCCTTTCTGAAGATGAACGGGCGCAGCCAGAGCTCACTCTTTTGCGGCAGCACCCGGCGCTGATGAAACGCCCGTTGATCACTCTTGGAGATAAAATGTTTCTCTCTTGGAGCAGTGAGGTTGAGAGCGATCTAAAGGCAGCGCTCTAAGTCTTTGACCGCAGAGCATTGTCAAAGGAAAGCGGGCCTGCGCCTTTCATTACCAAGACAAGCAGCAAGAACACCCAGAGCGCCCGCTGGTCCATGATGATTGAATCTGGAAAGCGATCAAACCAAGCGCCAAACACTTTGGGATCGCCCAAGCTGCCGTGGCCATAAAGATCCGTCAGCGACTGCAACGTAACGAAGCCTATCATCCCCAACGCAGCAAGCCGTGTGAACAGGCCCAAAACGATGAGGGCAGGCAAGATGAATTCGGCCCAAGTGCCCAGCAAGACAAACACGGTATAAAAACCCGGAAGCTGGTCCGTATCATAACCGACGCTCTCTAGAAGTCGGGGGAGGATCTGAGCGTAGGCACCTGTTGATGGGGTGAATATACCACCAATGCCATCGCCCAATTTTGTCAAGCCAGAGACCCAAAAATACATCAGCAACACGCCCGCAAAGATTAACCGCGCTAAGGTTGGCAGGAGCCAATCGCTTCGATCAAGACGGTCCGCAATTGCACGGTAGAGGGTCATCAGTGCAGTCATTATTTTTCCTTCCAAGGACGTAACATTAGGGCTTGGCCCTCGAGAGCGACAGTTAGAGCAGCACCAAGATCAAATTCTGGCCATGTCTGCACAGTAGAGTCGTGCGCGCCACCAAAATCCTGCCCTGATGCCAAATGATCAAGCCAATCTGCGGCACCTGGGGGCAGCAAAATGGGAGTGGGGTCGAATTTTGGCCGGGTTACAAGAACGTCTTGTGCCACAGCTTGGGGCTTTGGCGCGCCTGAAATCGTATTGAAACGCCAGATGTCATAGAGCGGCCAAGGTGAGCGTAAAACTCGAGTGGCGGGTGCCAGTTTCAGGTGCAATTTTAGAACGTCTTCGGGGTTGCCCTGAAGCAGGCTTGCGTCAAACGCATTGGCATCGGCCGCGTGATAAGAGGCGCGTAATGCCAGATCCAAACGGGCAACATCACCAAGATATCCGATATGCGCCAAAGGTTTAAACCCTTCGAGGAATTCAGGAAACTCAGTACCATAAAACATCATTAAGGGTGACTGGGGTGGGTGTGCCCGCACAAAAAGCGGCGCGAGATTGTCAAAGTTCTGGCCGCCCAGCAGCTTGAGTATCAGGGGAAAGGCGGTCCGAAGTGCCTCTATCAGGGAGACGGTTACGTTGTTGCGGTAAACATCGTAACGCCGCCCTGCAGGGGCGCCATCAGGGTTAATCAGGCCCGCCGGAACGGGTTGATTTGCATCCAACAGAGCAGTGCGAAAATGGGCCTGGCTGACCGTCATGCTGCGAGAACAAGGGTCTTGAGGGTTTCGGCAGCGCGCTCCGTTTCAGTGCGCAGAGTTGACCAATCAGGGACGTCATTGTCCCATTCTACCAGGACCGGCTTGGGGCCGGTTTTCGCCAATGTATACGCCAAAAGTGACCAAACAGGATCGACGACCGGCATATTATGGCTGTCGATCAGCAGCAGGGCACCATTATCGTCGGCATCTTCGTCGTGACCACCGACATGGATCTCTCCGACAGCGTCGAGCGGGAAGGCATCGATATAGGCTTGCGGGCTGAGACCCAGATTTGTGGATGAAATGAAGACATTGTTCACATCCAGCAAAAGACCACAGGAGGTTTTCTGGGTCAGCTCAGCTAAGAAATCGGTTTCAGACAACGTTGACTCGGCGAAGGCGAGATAGCTTGAGGGGTTTTCCAGCAGCATCTGCCGCCCCAATGTGTCTTGGACTTGGGCAATGTGATCAGCGACGCGCCCTAGAGTTTTAGGCGTGTAGTGCAGGGGCAAAAGATCATTTAGGAACTCCGCGCCGTGGGTCGACCATGCCAAATGCTCTGAAAAAGCAGCGGGTTGCGCCCAGTCATTTAGGTGCTTTAGCCGGGCAAGATGATCTGTATCCAGCGGGCCTTCGCCACCGATCGACAGGCCAACGCCGTGGATCGACAGAGCAAAGCGTTCAGACAGTGCGCGAAGCTGCGCAAGGGGGCGTCCACCATCACCCATGTAGTTTTCGGCATGGACTTCGACCCATTCTACGGGGCCGGGCGCATCGATAATATCTTGAAAGTGTTGGGGCTTATAACCCACCCCGGGGGCATCGGGCAGGCTGCCAACTTGCGGGAATTTGTCGCGCATATTCGGGCCTTTTGGTGCTTACGTTCAAAGAGGAGTGCGGGCAGCGAGCCACCCGCACTCCAAATGATTTATGCAGGAAGATCGCGCTCAAGTGCTTCAAGTGCGCCTTCACGTGCTGTGCCGTCTGCCATTGCGGGCAAATCGATGTCGGCGCATGTGCCTGCATCCACGAGTGTCCAAGCGTTGCCCTGATAATCTGTCACCGATGTACCGGCGCAGGTTGTGCCGGGGCCCGCGGCGCAATCATTGGCACCAGCCAATGAAATACCGTAGCATTTTTCTTTTGCCGCAGCTTGGGCGGTTGTGGTTGTCTGTGCCGTCAACGCAGCGGCAACGGCCCCTGCAATTGCGAGTGTTTTCATCGAGTTGGACATAGTGTTTCCCTTCAAATCCAGAGACTTCAATTGCGATGGCCTCAAGGTAGACCAGTGCGGAAATCAATACCATTCACGAGCGGGTGTGTCACATACCTGTTAGAAATTTGTGAGCAAAATGGCACCCCACCCGCGATCACATAGGCAAGTGGGGCCATTTTTGAAACAATATGCGCGAAAATCGCGCGCACCTCGCGAAATGTTACAGAAGATCGGGCGGTGTCGCTTCGACACGAAGCGCTTCTGTTACAGCGCTTAGGGGCTGCACGGAGGTTTGCTTTTCCCCAAGACGACGCACAGACACAGTACGCTCTTCAACTTCGCGCCCGCCAACCGCTAGGATCATGGGCACTTTGCCAACCGAATGTTCACGGACCTTATAGTTGATCTTTTCGTTGCGGATATCGGCTTCGACACGCACGCCAGCGGCTTGCAAGGTGGCCACCACCTCAGCGACATAAGCGTCAGCATCCGAAGTGATAGAGGCCACAACAACTTGCCGCGGCGCCAGCCAGAACGGCAATTTACCGGCATGCTCTTCGATCAAGATGCCGATGAAACGCTCAAAGGAGCCCAAAGTTGCGCGGTGCAGCATCACAGGCCGGTGCTTGCCACCGTCTTGACCGACATAGGTCGCGTCCAGCCGTTCTGGCAGCACGAAATCCACCTGGTGGGTGCCGCATTGCCAGTCGCGACCGATCGCATCGGTCAACACAAACTCCAACTTGGGGCCATAAAAGGCACCTTCACCAGGGTTCATCTCGGGCTCAATCCCGGCTTTGCGGGTGGCGCTCAGCAGGGCTGTTTCAGCCTTGTCCCATACTTCGTCTGATCCTGAACGCATGTCCGGGCGATCAGAGAACTTTACTTTGAAATTCTCAAAGCCGAGGTCTTTGTAGATGCCCGACAGGAACTCAATGTAAGTCGCGGTTTCTTCTTCGATCTGATCCTCAGTACAAAAAATGTGCCCATCGTCTTGGGTAAAACCGCGCACCCGCATGATGCCGTGCAGGGCACCCGACGGCTCATACCGGTTGCACGACCCAAATTCGGCCATGCGCAGCGGCAGGTCACGATAAGATTTCATACCTTGATTGAAAATCTGTACGTGGCACGGGCAGTTCATCGGTTTCAGTGCATTTACAGCCTTTTCACGGGCGTGCTCTTCGTCGACTTCGACGATAAACATGTGCTCCTGGTACTTTTCCCAGTGGCCTGATGCTTCCCATAGTTTGCGGTCCACGACCTGCGGGGTGTTCACCTCGACATAGCCGCCTGCGCGCTGTTTGCGGCGCATGAAATCCTGCAGCTGGGTATAGATACTCCAACCGTTTGGATGCCAAAATATCTGGCCGGGGGCCTCTTCTTGCATGTGGAACAAGTCCATCTCGCGGCCGAGCTTGCGGTGGTCGCGTTTGGCGGCTTCCTCCAGCATGTTCAGATGCGCGCGAAGTTTTTCCTTACCGGTGAAGGCGACGCCATAGATGCGCTGCAGCATGGCCCGGTCGCTGTCGCCGCGCCAGTAGGCCCCGGCGATCGACATGAGTTTGAACGCGTCGCCCGGCACTTGGCCAGTATGTTGCAAATGCGGGCCACGGCACAAATCTTGCCAGTCGCCATGCCAATACATGCGCAGCGGCTCGTCGCCCGGAATGCTCTCAATCAGCTCAACCTTGTAGGGTTCGCCCAGATCTTCGTAATGCTTGATCGCGCGGGGACGGTCCCAAACTTCGGTACGAACGAGATCACGTTTATTGATGATCTCCTTCATCTTCTTTTCGATGGTGCCAAGATCCTCGGGAGTGAAAGATTCTGCCCGATCAAAATCGTAGTACCAGCCGTCTTTGATCACAGGGCCGATGGTGACTTTGGTGTTGGGCCAGATTTCTTGCACGGCGCGGGCCATAATATGCGCAAGGTCATGACGCACCAACTCATTGGCTTGAACTTCGTCTGCCATGGTGTGGATCGCGATGTCGGCATCTGCGCCAATCGGCCAAGCTAGATCGACATGCGCACCGTTTACGGTGGCAGAAATAGCCTTTTTCCCAAGTGAAGTTGAGATATCGGCAGCAACTTCGCCAGCAGAAATGCCAGCCTCATAGCTGCGCGCGTTGCCATCGGGAAGGGTGAGAGAAATCTGGGCCATGTTTGGCGCTCCTCGTCAGTTTGGCGCCTACGAGACGCCCGGTTGCGGGTTATGTGGCGCCCTTTTGACCGGGGGCGGCGTGCGCGTCAAGACCTCACGGGGTCCTCAGCCGATCGTATGTCCAGTGTTGCCAGAGGCGGCATGATGTCCGCCTCTGGCCAATGCATTCAGAACCGCGCGGCAAAGACGGCGTAACCCATGATCAGGCAACAGACCCACCCGGCGGTAAAAATCATCGGGCGCAGGGGCATTCGGGCAAAGCCGCTGATCATCCCTGCGGCATGTGCCACCCGCAGCCAGAAGAAAATGATGCTGGTCCAATAGGTAAGCGCGTTGAACCCATCGAGGCGGTCTACCAACAGCACCAGAATGGCAAACGGCAGCAGCTGTTCGATTAGGTTCAAATGCGCCCGATATGCGCGGTGCACCCACGGCCGCATTTGCGACAGATCACCCGGCCGTTGGAAGGTGTCGCCAGCGGCTGTTTCGGAGTTGACCCCAACGATATAAGGGATCCAAAGCGAGGCCGCGAGCAGCGCAAGGCATGTCAGTACGCCCAGCTCAGTTGGGAAAGATGCAGGCGTCATAGTTCAAGCCTCCGCTGCGGGATAGGAGAACTTGACGGTTTTGCCGGTCTCTAACCATGTCTTGAGCCCAGCAAGCGTCCTTTGCCAACCATCAGCAATCCCTTCCTGACCGGCGGGCAGGTCGTAATGCTCAAGTGTCAGCAGGCAATGATCCACCTGTGGCTCGATGATATAGACAAACCGCGAGGCTTGAAGCGGCACTTCGGGGCCTGCCCAATGCGGCTCGAACGTACTTTCAATGCGGGTCTTGGGTGTCAGCTGCGTCTCGGTGCAAATCAACATCGTGTTGTCGTCGGGGGTTTTGTAGATCAGCGCGTTGCCTTCGCGTTCGCAACTACTGACAACGAAATTATAGGCTGCATTGGCGTCCGCATCCGTCAGCGCATGCCAAAGGGCGTCTTGGGTACAGTGAATATAGGTTTGCATCATAAAATCAGGTTTCGACATCGGCGTGGTTCCTTCAAGTTGGGTTTTTAGGGAAATCACTGCGCGTGCCGCCGGTTGCACGAGCAAAGGCTCGATCCAGCGGTCTATGGCCTCTTGGAGGGGGACGGCGTTGAGATAATGGTATTTGAACCGTCCATCTTTGCGGGTCACGATCAACCTGGCTTCGATCAGGACGCCAAGGTGTTTCATCACACCAAAACGCGTCATTTCGAGCAGTTCTGTAAGCTCTTGCAAACTCTGCCCGTCGCGCTGGTGCAATGCATTCAGCAAGGTGCGGCGGGCCGGATCGGCCAGAGCTTTGAAGATCATGTCCATAGAATCGCTTATACGTGACAAAGTAGTCACGTGACAATAGGGTCACCTAATTTTGAATCTCTTGCCCTTGGCTCAAAGCTTGCGCATGATCGCGCTGAAACGGAGGGCCCGATGTCACAGACCGCGTATTTTGAGACACCACAGGGGCGCAATTTGGCCTACTGCCTTAGCGCAGGGCAGGGGCCCACAATCGTTTTCCTTTCAGGGTTGAAGTCAGACATGCTTGGCACCAAGGCTTTGCATCTGGAGGCGTGGGCCCGCGCACAAGGCCGCAGCTTTTTGCGGTTTGATTATTCTGGCCATGGGGAGTCATCGGGCATTTTTGATGAAGGTGCGATTGGCGATTGGCACGAAGATACGCTGGCCCTTGTCGACGCGCTGATTGATGGGCCGATTGTGGCGGTTGGGTCGTCAATGGGCGGCTGGCAGGCTCTGCTCCTGGCAAAGGCGCGCCCGGAGCGCCTTGTTGGGCTTGTCACAATCGCCGCCGCGCCTGATTTCACGGAAGACGGCTGGTGGGCTGGGTTAACTGAGGCGCAAAAGACTGTGCTTGAGGCGCAGGGCAAGGTGGAGCTGCCATCGGATTACATGGAGCCTTATATTGTGACCCGCCGCATGATTGAGGACGGGCGCAAGCATCTGGTCCTGCGTACACCATTAAACCTGCCGTTTCCCACGCGCCTTTTACAAGGTACGGCGGACACCGCCGTTAGCACCGAAATGGCCAACCGCCTACTAGAGCAAGCGACCGGTCCTGATATCCAACTGACGCTTATCAAAGGCGCAGATCATCGGTTTTCTGAAGCTGATAATCTCTCTATGATCGAAACCGCGATATTGGATGTGCTGAAATAGCCCAACAGGAGCAAAGTAAGATGGAACAACGCATCAGTTTGATTACCCTTGGTGCGCGCGATCCCGCGTTACTGGCTGATTTCTACGAGGCTTTGGGCTGGCGGCGGGTTGAGACACCCGACGGGATCATTGCCTTTGACCTGATAGGGCAAGCGCTTGGTCTCTACCCCCTTGATAAATTGGCCGAAGATATGGGCCGAGACCCCAAAACACTGGGGCACGGTGCCGCAACATTTTCCCACAACGTCGCATACCAAGAACAAGTCGGCGCACTGATGGACCGCGTCGAAGCTGCGGGAGGGGAAATTTTGCGCCCGGCATCGGATGTTTTCTGGGGCGGGCATATTGGCTATTTTTCTGACCCCGAAGGCCATGTCTGGGAAGTGGCGCATAATCCATTCTCCACCCTTGGTCCGAATGGCGAATTCCGCTGGAACGGCTACGGCTGATGCGCCGTCCCGCCAGCATGTGGAGCCTTGAGACGCTGGGCCGGGTGCGTTTGTCGAAACATTTCTACATGCGTGATTTCTTGATGTCGGAGATCTCGGCGTTTCATGGCATCCCGAACATCCCAGATGATCCTGATTTGGCGATTGAACACGGTCGCGCGCTTTGTACGCAATTGCTGGACCCGCTGGAAGAAACATTTGGCCGAATTGGTGTCCGTTCGGGCTACCGCTCAGATGCCCTCAACACTTACGGAAACGAGAACAAACTCAATTGCGCAAGCAGCGATAATCCCATCGAGTGCCACATCTGGGACCGTCCCGGTACGCCCATTGCGGGCACGTCGCTGGTGGTCCCATGGTTTGCGGATCAATACGGCGCAGGCCGCGATTGGCGCGATCTGGCGTGGTGGGTGCATGACCATCTGCCCTATTCCGAGATGTGGTTCTTTCCCAAATTGGCGGCGTTCAACCTCGTTTGGCGGCCTGAACCGTTGCGCACGATCTCCAGCTATATCGCGCCTAAGGGCTTGTTATTGCGCACCGGCGCCGCCCCTTCCGAGGATGTGGCCACCCGATCTGCACGCTACAGCGACTTTCCGCCCCTGCGCGGCATTTCACAGCCCTAAACCACTCCGCATTTGCTTGCGGGCAGGGCGGATGCAGGTCAAACTGCGCGTCGCAGGCAGGGCAGGAGACCTCGATGAAAGAACCACTGGTTTTGTTGCCGGGCATGATGTGTGACGCGCGGCTTTTTGGTCCACAGATCGCAGAACTTTCGGCAGATACGGCCGTGATGGTCGCCCCTGTAACGGGCGGCGACCGGATCGAAGAAATCGCGTCTGGCCTGCTGGACGCATTACCGCGCCGCTTTGCGCTTGCTGGGCTTAGCATGGGCGGCATCGTTGCGATGGAAATCCTGCGCCGGGCCCCTGACCGTGTGACTCGAATTGCGCTGATGGATACCAATCCGCTGGCTGAAACCCCGGTGATAGCGGCCAACCGCGAGCCGCAGATCGTCAAAGCACGCGCGGGCCGGATGCTGGAGGTCATGCGCGAAGAAATGAAACCGAACTACCTAGCGCCAGGCCCTTACCGTGGTGAAGTCCTCGATCTGGTTTTGGACATGGCTCAGGTATTGGGCCCCGATGTTTTTATTCGCCAATCCCGCGCGCTTCAGCGCCGCAAGGATCAGCAGGTAACGTTGCGCAAATGCAAGGTGCCCGCCCTTATTTTATGTGGTGCACATGACGCGCTTTGTCCGGTAAAACGGCATGAATTTATGGCAGAACTGATCCCCTACGCGACCTTGCGCGTGATGGAGCAAAGTGGGCATTTGCCGACATTGGAACAGCCGTCCGAGACCACATTTGCGCTGCGCGAATGGCTTCAAATGCCACTGATATTGCAATAGCCGCTTAAAGAAGGGCTTTGCGCTCCGCGAGTGGGACAATGCGCGGCGTGGCGACAGGGGCTCTTGTTGCGGGGTCAAAGAACGGCGTGTCTTTCCAACGCCCCGATAGCGCGGCAGCAGCAGTCCGACTTAGCATTCCGTAGACAAACCGGCCCATGTTGCGATGTTTGGTGCCGCCACCAGATTGCGGCATGAACGATTCAGCAGCTATCCGCCCTAGCGCTTCGGTGTTTTCCAGACGTTTAGTATTCACGCCGACAAACGAAAACCGCGGGTTGCGCAACGTGTTGCACAGCGGTGCCCCACAGCAGCTTGCTTGCCAGCGCAGGAGATTTTTTTCACCAAAGGAAAACACCGCGAGATTTTCAGCGCCTTTGTCGATCTTGATCCGATCAGCGGTAGTTTGGAATATCTCAACAGGGTCGGGCGAGGGGTCTGATTGCCCCGCATAAATCTCTGCAGCGCGGCAATCCTTGCAGTGACAGGCCAGATGTGTGCCGGCACGTGGCGAGGCCGCAAGCAAACGCCCCGACACCGCACCACATGAACAAGCAAAGGCGATGTCAGAGGCGCGTTTCATAGTTTTTAAGCCGCCTTTGATCTTTTAGGGGCTTTACGAACTTTCGTTGGTTTCTCAACGGGATCGCCATCATTGGCATCAATGAAATCCAACACCAGCGGCCGGATATTGTTGCGCCAACTCTTGCCGGCAAAGATGCCGTAATGTCCGGCACCTTCTTCGAGGTGGCTGGCTTTTTTGCTGTCAGGCAAGCCGGTACACAGATCAAGCGCCGCGATGCATTGGCCAGGTGCCGAAATGTCATCCGCCGACCCTTCGACGGTCTTGACGGCCACGGTTGTGATCTTGCCCATGTCGACCTGTTTGCCCGCAACGACGAATTCGTTCTTAGCAATTTCACGGTTCTTAAAAATCCGGTCCACTGTCGACAGATAGAATTCCGCCGGCATGTCCATCACCGAGAGGTATTCGTCGTAAAATTTGTTGTGCTTGTCATGCTCATGCGCTTCGCCACGCGCCACGCGCGCGATCTGATCTTTGAATGCGCTTTTGTGCGTATCACCATTCATAGATACAAATGACGCAAGTTGCAGAAGGCCGGGATAGACCTTGCGGCCCACGCCCGCGTGTTTGAACCCGACGCGCTGGATCATCGATTGCTCTAGTTGGCCCATGGTGACGCGGTGACCAAAGTCAGTGACATCGGTTGGTGCGGCGTCAGGATCAACTGGCCCGCCGATCAACGTCAGCGAGCGAGGCTGCGCATCGGGATCTTCTTCGGCCAAATAGGCGGTCGCGGCCAGCGTTAGGGGGGCAGGTTGGCAAACGGCGATCACATGGGTGTCTGGCCCCATATGCCGCATGAATTCTACTAGATACAAAGTATAATCTTCGACGTCGAACTTGCCTGCACTGACGGGAATGTCCCGCGCATTGTGCCAGTCGGTAATATAAAGGTCGCAATCCGGCAGCAGGCTAATCACGGTCGAGCGCAGCAACGTGGCATAGTGGCCCGACATTGGCGCGACAAGCAGCACCTTGCGTTTCTTGGCCGTGCGGCCCGCAACGCGGAAATGCAGCAGATCCCCAAAATCACGCACGATCTCTTTTTCGACTGTAACCACATGGTCTTGGCCGTCTGCAGCGGGAAAAGGCGGGATATTCCAATCCGGTTTCATCGACATACGCGAGAATGTGCGTTCCGTTACTTCGCCCCAAGCGGCCATCCATTGCAACGCAGGGTTTGGAAACATCGCAAAAGCGGGATAGGATCCCATAGCGAGCGCCGAAGAGCCGAGCCATTGGTTCGTATTCCGTACCGTTTCCATTAGGTCGTAGGTTGCCATATAGCGCACGTGGGGTACTCCTGTTGTGAGCCCATTTTCTGGGCACGGCGTCGCGCCCCACCCAGACCCGGGCGACGAAATGCTGCAAGTGCGAAGATAGAAGGTAAGGGTTAAGATGACAACTAAAACAACGGAAAATGAAGAGCTACCTGAGGCTTCGTTGTCACGTATGGCTGAAAATCTACTTAAAGTTGACGCCTTGCGCGAGCGTTTGACGCAAGTGATGGCCAGCAAGAAAGGTCATCAGGCCGCGCTGGATGGTCCGAATCAAGAATTATTCACTAAGGCCGCTCAGGTCTATTGGCAGGAGGCGATGCAAAACCCCGCCAAGATCTTTGAGCACCAGTTGGGGTATTGGACCAAATCGGTCACCCATTTTGTCGAAGCGCAACAGGCCTTGGCCAAAGGAAACCTTGAGGCCCCTGACGACCAAACACCGACCGATCGTCGTTTTGCGAACCCATTGTGGCAAACGCACCCCTATTTCAACTTCCTCAAGCAGCAATACCAGATCAACGCCGAAGCGCTGGAGCAGGCCGTATCTGAAGTAGAAGACATGGACCCGCTCGAGAAAAAGCGCCTGCAATATTTCAGCCGCCAGATTATCGACATGATGAGCCCGACAAATTTCCTCGCCACCAACCCCGATGCGCTTGAGCGCGCTGTGGAGACCGAAGGCGAAAGCCTTATCAAAGGTCTGGAAAATCTGATTAGCGATCTGGAGGCCAATGACGGCGAAATGATCGTGCGCCTGGCGGATGAGCGTGCGTTTGAGCTGGGGCGCAACATCGCGACATCACCGGGCAAGGTCGTGTTTCGCAACCGCATGTTCGAGCTCATTCAATACACGCCGAGCACTGAAAAGGTTCACGCGACGCCGATCGTGGTGTTCCCACCTTGGATCAACAAGTTCTATATTCTCGATCTCAAGGAGCAAAATAGCCTTGTGAAATGGATCGTCGATCAGGGCTACACCTTGTTTATGGTGTCTTGGATCAACCCGGACCCCAGCTATGTCGATGTCGGCATGGAAGAGTATATTGAAGAGGGCTATCTGACCGCCTTCGAAGAAGTGAAGGAAATCACCGGCGAAAAGCAGGTGAATGCGGTTGGTTATTGTATCGCCGGGACAACCTTGTCGCTGACGCTCTCCTTGCTCAAGCAACGCGGCGATACGTCGGTCAAATCGGCCACCTTCTTTACCGCCCTCACTGATTTCTCGGATCAGGGTGAATTCCAGCCCTTCCTGACGAATGACTTTATTGACGGTATTGAGGCCGAAACCAAAGACAAAGGCATGCTGCCTTCTGTTGTAATGGCGCGGACCTTCTCATTTTTGCGGTCCAATGATCTGGTCTATGGGCCGGCGATCAAGAGTTACATGCTGGGCGACACACCGCCCGCGTTTGATCTGCTGTATTGGAACGGGGACGGGGCCAACTTGCCAGCCAAGATGGCGATGCAATATTTGCGCGGCCTGTGCCAAGCCAATGAATTGGCGGATGGCGGCTATGATTTGTTGGGACACCACCTAGAACTTAAGGACATCGATATTCCGCTGTGCGCGATTGCCTGCGAAACGGATCATATTGCGCCTTGGAAAGACTGCCTTCGCGGGGTTCAGCAGATGGGCGGCAAGGACAAGACGTTTATTATGGCCCAATCAGGTCACATCGCAGGCATCGTGAACCCGCCGACCAAACACAAGTATGGCCACTATACGAACCCCACGCTGGGCCTGACCCATGAGAAGTGGCTGGAAAGTGCGGATTTCAACGAAGGATCGTGGTGGCCACGCTGGGGCAAGTGGTTGTCAAAACGCGGCGGCAAGATGATTCCCGCACGTATTCCAGGTGCCAATGACCGAAAAATTCTTGCCGATGCACCGGGAAGCTACGTGGCGATCAAGGCAAGAGGTTGAAAAATAACGCCTAATCACAGATTGAAAATCTTATGCTGCAGTGCAGAATAAAGCTTGAAATGCCGCAGCGCAGCATCTATATCTTTTAACAGAAGCGAAAACGACGGGAATGATCCCGGCACTGAAGCATCAAAGGATATTGAAAATGACAAATACACCAGACATGACGGCAATTCTCAAAGACGTAATGGGTTCTTTCCCAGTTGACACCAAAGGCATGGAAGCATCGTTCAAAACAACAGCTTCTTTGAACGAAAAGCTGTCCGGCGTTGCCCTGACAGCGGTTGAGAAGTCCACCGAGATTTCTTCCAAGTGGACCAAAGAGACTCTGACAAAGCTGGCAGACATGTCCAAAGCCAAGCAAGAGCCTGCAGATTACGCAAAAGCAATGAGCGATTTCGCTTCTGCTTCTGCCGAAACAGCAGCCGAGCACATGGCCGCTTTCGCTGAAATCGCGAAAAAAGTTCAGATGGACACAGTTGAGTTGATGATGGCCGCTGGCAAAGACATCTCCGACGACGCGACATCCGTGATGTCCAAAGCAACTACCGACGTGCAGAACGGTGCGAAAAAAGCGACATCTAAGTAAATCGATCTAAACTGTACTCTACCTCCCTCAGGGTGCAGGACTAGGGCGGGCTCTTTGAGCTCGCCCTTTCTTTTTGTTTCAGGCGCGTCTAAGCTGCATTGCAGCAAGAACGTCAGAGAGGACTTTCACGTGGCGGACAGCGGTAAACCCCTTCTTATCAAACGGTACGCCAGTCGGCGTCTCTACAACACTGAGACCAGTGATTATGTCACGCTCGAAGACATCGCAGGGTTCATTCGCGACGGTCGTGAGGTGCAGATCATTGATCTGAAATCTGGCGACGATCTGACACGACAATATTTGCTACAGATCATTGCAGAGCACGAAAGCCGTGGCGAAAGCGTGTTGCCTGTTGATGTGCTCAACGATCTGGTGCGCAGCTACATGACAGGTGGCGTTAGCGTAGTGCCCGAGTTCCTCAAGACGTCTTTTGATATGCTGCGGGATGGCCAAACGCGCGCGATGGATAACATCAGCTCTCTGAACCCGATGGCCAAAATGCCCGGTTTTGAAGTGATGCAAGCGCAGCAAAAAGCGCTGATGAAAGCCATGACGGGCGGTATCGGTGGATCCGGCTGGGCAGGCGGGACAACACCCCAGCCCGGCAACGACGCGCCTCCAGAGCCTGAAAAGGGCGAAGATCTGGACGCGATCAAAAAGCAGCTCGCGGAATTGCAGGAAAAACTGTCAAAGTTGAAATAACGGGTAGGGGCCTCACAAGGCCCCTTCTTTACGCCAACAGTGTGTTTTTTTAGACGCCGAAGCGATCGCGCAGCGCGTACCAACTCATCGCAAGAGCCAAAAGCGGTGTCCGCATCGCAGCGCCGCCGGGAAATGCTGAGGTCGGGATTGCCGCCATTGTGTCAAATCCATCACCGTCACCGCAAATTGCCTGCGCCATCAGCTGCCCTGCATGCGTCGCCGTGCCCAATCCGTGCCCCGAATACCCCGACGCCGACAGAATATTTGGTGCGACCCGCGCAAAATAGGGCAAACGCTTGAGAGTGATGGCCAAAGTGCCGCCCCATGCATAGTCGATTTTTACATCCCGCAGCTGTGGAAATATCTCTGTCATAGGTTTGCGAACTTTGGCGGCGATGTCGTTTGGAAAGCGGTAGCCATAGCTTTCGCCGCCGCCAAACAGCAGTCGGCCATCGTGACTGAGGCGAAAGTAATTCACCACAAATCGACTGTCAGCGACGGCCACATCACGCGGCAAGACATCAGCCACACGCGCGCCCAAAGGTTCGGTCGCTGCGATGAAATTATTGATCGGCATCACCCGCCCAGCAACCTTGCGGTTAAGCCCACCCAAATAGCCGTTGCACGCCAACACGACATGATCTGCGACCACATGGCCGCTATCTGTGCGCACTGTCGCGGGTGTGCCTTCGTCGATATTATGCACGGGTGAGCGTTCATGAATACGCACGCCCGCTGCAGCGCAGGCCCGCGCCAGACCCAATGCAAAGTTCAACGGATGCAAGTGCGCGGCACCTTTATCCAGTACGCCACCGCGATAATCGGGTGACGGGCACACATCCTGCAATGCATCGTGATCAAGTATTTCGATCTGATCATAGCTGTAGCGTTGCTGCAGGTGTTCGGCATAGCTGTGCAGATCGCGCACGTCACTATCTGTTGATCCGGTCCACGCAACGCCGGGTTTCAGGTGGCAATCGATCTCGTGCTCGGCAATCAGCCGTTTGACGAGCGCCTTGGCCTCTTCGCCCATTTTCCACAGCTTGGCCGCGTGATCCGCGCCCAACATCCGCTCCAGCGAGTCTTGTTCTACACGCTGGCCGCTACCGAGTTGCCCGCCATTGCGCCCCGAGGCACCAAAGCCAACGCGCTGGGCGTCCAAAAGCACCACGTCACGCCCCGCTTGCGCCAAATGCAATGCCGTGGACAGGCCCGTATATCCGCCTCCGATGACGCAAACATCTGCCTTTTGCGCACCTTTTAGGGGGGCAAATTTCTCAAGCGGTGTCGCAGTCGCAGCGTACCAGCTTTTTGGGTACTGGCCCGCGCGGTCATTGGAATAAAGAAGGTTCACGTGGCTTACACGTTCATCAAAAGATGCTCGCGCTCCCACGGCGAGATTACGTGCAAGAACTCTTCATATTCCGCCGCCTTCACGATGGAATAAACCCGCGCAAATTCAGGGCCCAACACTTCGTTCAAAGCGGTCGCGTTGACAAACAGTTCCAGCGCTTCGCCCATGACACGAGGGATGTCACCTTCGCCGTGATAGGCATCGCCTTTGAATTCCGGTTTGGGTTGTTTTTGGGCCATCAGCCCCAAATAACCACACGCAAGGCTTGCCGCGATGCCCAGATATGGGTTGCAATCCATCCCAGCCAAACGGTTTTCCACGCGCCGCGCCTCGGGCCCAGACAGGGGCACACGAATGCCCGTTGTGCGGTTGTCGCGCGCCCATTCAAGGTTGATTGGGGCGGCGTGATCTTTGACATACCGGCGGTAGCTGTTGACGTAAGGTGCAATGACCGCAAGTGCGGAAGGCATATGATCCTGAAGGCCAGCGATGAAGTGATAGAACGCGTCCGTCTCTTCGCCTTGCGGGCCAGAGAAGATATTCGCGCCTGTCTCAGCGTCCAAAACCGAATGGTGGATGTGCATCGCACTACCGGGCTCGGACGCAATCGGCTTGGCCATGAACGTCGCATAGCACTCATGCCGCATCGCAGCTTCGCGGATCAGGCGTTTGAAATAAAACACTTCATCCGCCAATTTTACCGGATCGCCGTGCAACAGATTGATCTCCAATTGGCCAGCACCGCCTTCTTGGGTGATGCCATCAATCTCAAAACCTTGGGCCTCAGCAAAATCATAGATGTCGTCGATTACCGGGCCAAATTCGTCCACCGCCGTCATCGAATAAGACTGCCGGGCCGCTGCTGGACGGCCAGAGCGCCCCATCATTGGCTTGATTTCTTGGGCCGGGTCGAGATTGCGCGCGACCAAAAAGAACTCCATCTCGGGGGCCACAACCGGCTCCCACCCTTCGGCACGGTAAAGCTCAACCACACGCTTGAGCACATTGCGCGGCGAGTAGGGCACCGGATTACCATCGCGATCGTACGCGTCGTGAATAACCTGCAAGGTCCAGTCGCCCGTCCAAGGGGCCGCCGTCGCCGTCGACATATCAGGGCGCAGGATCATGTCTTTTTCGATAAAGCCGTCTTCGCCCGCGGCCTCACCCCATTCACCTGTGATCGTCTGGTAAAAGATGCTGTCGGGCAGGTGGAAGTAATCTTGCCGTGCGAATTTCGTCGCCGGAACCGCCTTGCCGCGGGCAATGCCGGGGATGTCAGGGATGATGCATTCGACCTCGTCGAGCCGGCGGTCCATCAGGTATTCGCGCGCCGCAGCGGGCAGGTCGTCTTTCCAATCGGCCATCAGGCCCTCTCTTTCCTCTTGAAGAATGCGCCCATATCCCGCCCGATCTGTTCATTATCGAGGCTGAGGGGCAGGTTGGTTTTTGCGGTGGCAAGCTGATCATCAGGAACAACGCCTTTGCCACGACCGGTAATCAGACCATCAATGAAATCTGCGCCAAACTCCGGATGCGGCTGCAGTGTCAGAATTCGGTCACCGTATGTCAGCGCTGCATTGGCGCAAAACGCTGATGATCCGATGACTTGGGCATCCTCAGGCAGGCGCGTCACCTGATCTTGATGCCAGGCATTTAGGGCAAGGGACTTGCCATCAATGTCGTATTCGACACGGCCAACGGACCAGCCCCCATCGAATTTCTCAACTTTACCGCCAAGCGCTTGCGCGATGATCTGGTGGCCAAAACAGACACCAATCATCGGCCGCCCATCCGCATAGACATCGCGAACAAATTGCTCCAGCGGCGCAATCCATGGGTGATCTTCATAGGCCCCGTGTTTGGAGCCCGAGATAAACCAGCCATCGGCTTGACCCACATCATCTGGGAAATCGCCATCAACAACGGACCAAGTTTGATAGTCGAAATCATGCCCCTGCAGCAGGTTTGTATAAAGCGACGTGTAATCGCCAATGCTGCGGCCCAGCTCTTCGGGTACGTGGCCCGCCTGAAGTATTCCGATTTTCATAAACTACACCGTGTCCAAATAGATTTCGACCTGCTCTGCGGGGGTGAGTTCGTGCATGTAATGCAGCTCTTGCCGTTTTGTCAGAACAAAATTGCGCACCATCTCAGGCGCAAAAATCCGCGCGATATCAGCGTCTTTTTCAAACGTATCAATCGCGGTTTTCCAGTCACCCGGGATCTGCGGCAGGTCTGCGGCATAGGCGTTTCCGGTGATTGGGGCAGGCGGCTCAACCGCGTCTTCGATGCCGTTGATTGCGGCCCCCAGCACGGCAGAAAGCATCAGATACGGGTTCACGTCGCCGCCCGATACGCGGTGCTCTATCCGGCGCGCTTTGTGACTGCCCGAAGGGATGCGAATAGCTGACGTGCGGTTCTCGTAGGCCCATGAAACACCAGTTGGCGCGTGGGCACCGGGCACCATCCGGTCAAAGCTGTTGGCGTGCGGCGCAAAGATCAACGCTGATCCGGGCATCGCCGAGAGGCAGCCTGCAACCGCATGGCGCATCACATCGGTGCCTTCTTCGCCGCCATTGTCAAAGACATTGTCACCGTTTTCATCCAGCACCGAGAAATGTGTGTGCAGGCCCGAGCCCGAGTAATCCTCGTAAGGTTTGGCCATAAAGCTCGCGGCAAACCCGTGACGCCGCGCCAGCCCCTTGACCAGCATCTTGAAAAGCCATGCATCATCCGCCGCGCGCAGTGCGTCGTCGCAATGCATCAGGTTAATCTCAAACTGGCCCAGACCGGCTTCGGAAATGGCGGTGTCGGCCGGAATATCCATCTCTTCGCAGGCGTCATAAAGATCGGTAAAGAATTCATCGAACTGGTCCAGCGCCCGGATCGACAGCGTTTCCGCCGCCTTGCGCCGTTTGCCAGAACGCGGCGAGACGGGCACTTGCAGCTTGCGACCGGAATCGTCGATCAAAAAGAACTCGAGCTCGACTGCACAAACAGGCGTTAGCCCGCGCGCCTTGAAACGGTCCAACACAGCCCGCAGCGCATGGCGCGGATCACCAGCATAGGGGCGTCCATCATCATGGAACATCCAGATCGGCAAAAGTGCCGTAGGCGCATCCAGCCAAGGCATCGGCATAAAACCACGTTCTGTGGGGCGCAAAACACCGTCGCGGTCACCTGAATCGAATACCAGCGGGCTGTCTTCGATATCTTCACCCCAGATGTCGAGGTTCAGCACTGACATTGGAAAGCGCGTTCCGTCTTCAACGATTTTGTCAGCAAAACGTGTCGGGATCCGCTTGCCGCGCGCTTGACCGTTTAGATCAGCGGCCGCGACGCGAATGGTGCGGACCTGAGGATGTTTACGTAGCCAATTCTGCATAGGTCACCTGAGCGGTGGGCTGGCAGAGGGCCGGGGGACAAAGCGTGCCCCAGATCGCCATGGCCAGCGCCACGGAAAAATTTGATCAAATCACAAATACTACCTGATCAGATTGGGACGCAAGCGAATTTTACGCCGCCGGTCTGCGGGGAGGTGTCGGCTCAACCGTCGGTTAATCAGCCCGAAAATGCCAATCACGATGACGGTCAGCAAAATGAAATACCCAGCCAAGATCGGGTAGGGGATAAAGGGGTTAAACGTCTTGTCGGCAAAATAGCTGGCGTAATAAAGCGCATCGCCGCGCTGTTGCCATGCCGGAAAGCCGGAAAAGAACACCAGCGTTGTGGCATGAAACAAAAAGATCGACTCGTTGGTATAAGCGGGCCATGCAAGGCGCAGCATCGTGGGCCAGATCACCCGTTTGAACCGGGGCCAGCCTGTCAGACCGTAGGCATCTGCGGCCTCCACATCGCCTTTTGGGATAGATTGGAGCGCGCCATAGAAGATTTCGGCGGCATAAGCAGATGTATTGCAAAACAGGACAATCAATGCGCCCAGCCATGCAGCTGTGAATGGATCAAAGAATGCAAATTGCGATTTTAGCGACAGAAACAGGAAATACCCAAAGAAGAATTGGATAAACAGCGGCGAGCCTCGGAAGACAAAGATGAACCATTCTGCAGGCTTGCGGATAATCCGACGCGGACTGGCTTTGGCCACACCAAGGGCCGTGGCAAAAAAGAAACCGAACATCAAAGCAACCACGCCAAAATAGATGTTCCAGATCATGCCGGACCCAATCAGCGTGAATTGTTCGCATAGAGTAAAGTTATCTTTCGGGAGCAGCCGCTCGCCGTACCCCACCGAGCGCAGCCCGTAGTCTTGAATGGTTTGGAGGCAGCTCATGCCGCTTTCCTTTGTGCTTCGCCGCCGGTTGTGGCCTGACCGCGGGTCAAACGCCGCATCAAGCGGTCTAAAACAATCTCAGAAAAGCGAGTGAAGATGAGGTAAAACACCAGCAGCGCCAGAAAATACCACATGCGCCAATCGGGGTGTGGATAGTCGGTGAACCGGGGCGTTTTGGTGCCACCCAATTCACGCGCCCAATACACAATATCTTCGATGCCCAGCAAGAAAAGCAGGGGCGTGGCCTTGATCAGCACCATCCACAAATTACCAAGGCCGGGCAGTGCGTAGACCCACATCTGTGGCACCAAGACGCGGCGGAAAATCTGGCGCGGGTTCATGCCGTAGGCTTCGGCGGTCTCAAGCTGCGCATGGGGCACAGCGCGCATTGCTCCAAACAGAACATTTGCTGCGAAAGCCCCGAAAACAATGGAGAAAGTCAGAACCGCGATCGCAAATCCATAGGTCTCGTGGACCCATTGTGGGTCTGTGCCCAATGGCATCTTGGCAACCTGACAGACGACAAAATCGCTCCCTTGCCGAATGGGTTGATCCCAGTCTGGGCATTTCACCTTATGGCGCAGGTATTCGATACCCTGATCCAGGGCGATCACAAAAAACAGAAAAAACGCAATGTCGGGCACGCCGCGCACCAGCGCGATATAAGTCTTGCCCAACCAGCGCAGAGGAGCAAATTGCGACCGAGCCGCAGACGCTCCCGCAAAGCCAAAACCCAAAGCGACAGGGGCCGTAATGGCCAACAGCAACAACACCAACGGCACCGCCCAGTAGAACGCCATGTGCTTGCCCGTTGTCAGGTAGCAGCTGAGCCAAGTCAGGCCCTCAAGTTGAGAAGGATCGGCGCAGTAGCTAAAAATGGCGGCGCTCGTTTATGGGGGTGAATGCAGTTGGTTTAGAAATCTGGGGAGAGGGCAGGCCCCTCCCCAGAGGTATTTAGATCAAAAAGTTGCCGAACCCGGCAGGTGCTTTTCAATCAACACGTTGAGCGTGCCGTCAGCCTTCATTGACTGAATGGCGGCGTTGAATTTCTCACGCAGCTCTGCATCGCTTTCGCGAACGCCAAGGCCAATACCGCCGCCCAAAAGGACATCGTCGCCTACAAGGTTCAGATCGCCATCGGCTTCGGCGATTGGCTCGAGATAGGCGCGATCCGCCAGAACCGCATCAGCTTCGCCATTCTTAACAGCCGCGACGGTTTCTTCGGGCGTGGCGAACTCAACGAGTGTAGCCCCTTCCATGGACGCAATCTGGCTGGCCTGAATTGTACCTGCTTGCGCTGCGATAACGCCTGTCGTCAGATCTGCGTCCGCAGACAGCGCCAGGAACGAAGAAGGATCAGGTTGGGTGTATGGGTCAGAGAAATCAATGACTTGGTCGCGCTCATCGGTGATCGACATACCTGCCATGATGACGTCGTAGTTGCCGGAAACGAGGTTGGGGATAATGCTATCCCATTCGTTGGTGACCCACTCGCAAGTCAGTTCGGCGCGGGCGCACAGCTCATCGCCCAGCTCGCGTTCAAAGCCGTCAACTTCGCCCGCGTCGTTGAGGAAGTTATAGGGAGGGTATGCGCCCTCTGTTCCCATGCGGATGGTTTTAGCGTGGCCGTCGGCGAAAGCCATACCGGCTGTCAGCGCGAGAGCGGCTGTCGTCAAAATTAGCTTCTTCATATCATGGTCTCCGAGTTCTTGGTTTTTGATTTACGCGGCGTGGGTTGCAGAGAGAAACCCGCGCAGTCGTTCCGATTTGGGTGCGCCAAACAGCGTTTCTGGCGGCCCTTGTTCTTCGATAAGACCTTGATGCAGGAACACAACGTGATCCGAAACATCTGCGGCCAATTTCATATCGTGGGTTACGATCATCATGGTGCGTCCCTCGGCCGCGAGGTTTTTGATCACCTTGACCACTTCTTGTTCTAATTCAGGGTCGAGTGCCGATGTGGGTTCGTCAAACAACAGCGCCTGCGGCTCCATGCACAGCGCGCGCGCGATCGCAGCACGTTGTTGTTGCCCGCCGGACAATTGTGCCGGATAGACGTCGCATTTATCGCCAATACCCACCTTGTCGAGATATCCGCGCGCGGCGTCTTCTACTTCGGCGCGGGGACGGCCCAACACGGTTACCGGGGCTTCCATCACGTTTTGTAGAATCGACATATGAGCCCAGAGATTGAATTGCTGAAAAACCATCGACAGGTTTGTGCGAATGCGCAGCACCTGTTTTGCATCCGCGGGGCGGCGATTGTGGCCTGCACCCTTCCAACTCACCGGTTCGCCATCGAACAGCAGCTCGCCTTGCTGGCTGTCTTCTAACAGGTTGCAGCATCGCAGCAGAGTCGATTTTCCAGAACCCGATGAACCGATCAGCGAAATCACATGCCCGCGTGGGGCCTTAACGCTGACGCCCTTGAGGACCTCCAACGCGCCATAAGCTTTGTGCAGGTCGCGGATCTCAATAACGGGTGGGTTGTTTGACACTGGCAAGGCTCATCAAATGATACGCAAAGTATACAACTTGAATTGACAGCGATTAGCAACGCTGAACTCAGCCAAAAAAAGTGCCGTTACGTCAGCTTTCTATACGGCGGCGCGCTTGTGCGCTGTCGATGTCGGTCACACCCAAAAGGTTCGCAACAAGCCGCAACACGGCGTCTTCTTCGTTAGCACGTTGCCCATCAGCCAAAACAACGCTCCACATCGCCTCAATCACGCCAAGACGCGCATCATATGGTATGGCATCTTTGACAGCGCGGGTGAAACGGACGGTATCAGGGGCCTCAGCCTCAAGCACCTCAGCATCCGCGCGCAAGGCGTCCCGCTCAGCACCAGATAGACCGTAGCGTGCGGTGATAATGTCATCGATGCGCTGCTTTTCGTTGGCGCTGTAGTCATTATCGGCACGCGCGATTCGCACCAACAACGCGGTCAGCGCTAGACGTGCGTCGGTATCGGCGAGGGGGGCGGGAGCAGGCTCTGTTAGCCGCTTAAGGAAATCTGCAAACATGAAATGCTATATAGTCCTGTTTATGAAAGTCACAAACCCGATTTACGGCTGAGCGCCTTTTGCCGTGCGCAGGTGATGTCAGCTTCGCTCAAGCCTAGGGCTGTTTCAATTGCAAAAAGCTGCGTTTCCTCCGCATCGTCACGCTTACCGTCAGCCAAAGCCACGGACCACATGGCATCCGCCAAGGCTTTGCGGTGGGCATAATCGATCTCGTCGCGCAAAATCACGGCAAATTCTGGTGTGCCGGGCGCGTGTCGTTCCAGTGCTTCGCAAGTGGCGCGTAGTTTTGCAGCCTCCAGAGGCTTCAGGTCGAAAGTTGCCGCTAGGATACGATCAATCTGCGCCACTTCTGAAACGACATATTCTCGGTTCGCCAACGCCACGCGTACCAAGAGCGCGCCAAGTGCGAGCTGCGCATTTGGCTGGGGTAGGGGTTTCGGGTCCGGGGTGCGGCGGGGGAATAGACGCTCTAACATAACATCCCCTCTAGCTTAGATCAGGGATTTTTCCAAAGCGTAAAGTGTCTATTGCGATGCCTTGCGGGTCAGAATTTGTCACAACAAAGCCCGCAATGTCCGCAATTCCCGGATTTCGTGCAAATCCGACCTCGAATTCGCCTGTGGGTGAAATGGGTACCACACCAATAACGCTGCCATCGCGGCGCAGAAATTGAACATGGGCAGTGCCTGCTTCGCCGCCGCGCAAATCAAAGGCAAACGCGGATTGGTCGCGGTCAAACAAGACGGCAATCGCGCCTTCGCCTTGGCCTTCGCGCTTTGGATAACCTGCCGCGCCATACCCGTTGAGCAATGCGTTGCCATAAAAGTGGACCACCGACAGATTTTGCCCATCGGCCCCTGGCAACAAGATAAGCGGACCAAATGCGGCACCCGTCACAGTGTCATGATCGCCCTTAGGGCTAAGCTGTTGACCTGCGAAATGTTCTCCAAATTGCGCGCCGGGCAGGGCAAGCACATCATCCACCAAGCGGCCTGGCCCTGACCCGCTGGGCGTGTCGTCAAAAGTGATGATTTCGGGCAGGGCAAATTCTTGGGGGTTCACAAGACAAACCGATGCGCCACAGGCCAACACAGCCTGCGGCATTAGCATCAAGGCGAGTGCGCGCAAAAAGATCATGCACACAGCATAACACAGAAGTTACGAATCGTAGCCTTCGATAATAATCAAGCTGCCTTCCGCAGCAATTTGCCTGATTTCCTTTGCCGTCTGGTAGCTCGCACTCTCATAGCAGGCCACCGCGTCAGCGTAGCTGGGGAATTCGATCACAACAGTTCGGGCGTTCATCTGGCCTTCGCGCACCTGTTGTGTCCCTGCACGCACCAAAAACTTTGCGCCAAATTCAGCAAAGGGTTTGGCATTGGCTGCGCGGTATTTATCGTAGACCTGCGCGTCGCGCACATCCACATTTGCGATCCAGTAACCTTTAGGCATTCCGGGGTCTCCCTTGGCGGTAAAGCGTTCTTACAAAGCGTGGCGTTTAAAAAACGCGCCGATCCTTTTTGCCTCAACGTCCAGACCGTAGGGTGGATTCACCACAAAAAGGCCCGATCCTACCATCCCGTGCCCGGGACGCGCGGGGGCAAAGCGGACCTCATGGTGCAACGCCTCGAGTTTGCTGTCTAGCAAGGAACGCAGCATCGGCTCGTGCGCGCCATTCGTCAGGATTGGATACCACAACGCTATAATGCCGACGTTCCATGCCCGGTGCAGCCGCGTGATGTGGCGCGGCATATCTGCATAATCAGTCTTAATTTCATAACTGGGATCAATCAGCATCAGCCCACGCCGTGGCGTTGGCGGGCAGACGGCATAGGCCATATCAAACCCATCCCGGCGGTAGCATTTCGCGTCATAGGGCGACATTGCCAGATCAAGGGCGGCGTGCTCTTGGGGGTGCAACTCGGCCAAATGCAAGGTGTCGCTGGGGCGCAAAAGCTGCGCGGCAATGCTGGGTGATCCGGGGTATGCCTCTGGTCCATAGGTTTCGCGGGTTTGGGCCAACACCTCAGCATAAGGGTGATCAGCGTCAAACCAGCCGTTTGCCCGCTTGATGCCCTGTGCGGCCTCACCGGTCTTGACGGCTGCATCATCCATCAAATCATAGATCGCGCGGCCCGAATGCGTCTCAAGATAGCTGAGCGGTTTATCTTTGCGCGTCAGATAGGCCAGCATCCACGCAAGCAGGCTGTGTTTGTGAACATCCGCGAGGTTTCCGGCGTGGTAGCTGTGCTGGTAGCTGAGCATCGGGTTCCTCGTTTGGGTCAGATCCAACGGGCGCAGCGGTGCTGCGACACGATTTTTTATGTTCGGCCCCTGTGGCCAAACGACCGCTTAGACCAGTCGGGACATTTCCTTGGCTGCACGCACAAAATCCTTGAAAAGGGGATGCGGGGCAAATGGCTTGGATTTAAGCTCGGGGTGGAACTGTACGCCAATAAACCAAGGGTGATCGGACCATTCCACGATCTCTGGCAACTTGCCATCTGGTGACATGCCTGAAAACACCAAACCGGCCTTTTCGAGCTGTGTGCGGTAGGCGATATCGACCTCGTAACGGTGGCGGTGGCGTTCGTCTATTGAGGTGGAGCCGTAGATCTCTGCGACCCTCGATCCTTCTTTGAGCGTCGCGTCATACGCGCCTAGACGCATGGTGCCGCCTTTGTCGTCCTCGACCTTGCGCTCAACTTTGTGGTTGCCCTGCACCCATTCCTTGAGGTGGTAAACAACTGGTTCAAAGCGCTTTTTCCCCGCTTCATGATCAAATTCTTCTGAGCCTGCGGTGGTCAGGCCTGCAACATTACGTGCCGCTTCGATGACCGCCATTTGCATGCCCAGGCAAATGCCCAAGTAAGGCACCTTGTGTTCGCGGGCGTATTGCGCAGCTTTGATTTTGCCTTCTGTACCGCGCTCGCCAAAGCCACCAGGGACGAGGATCGCATGGAACCCAGCAAGGTGGGGGGCAGGATCAGGGGATTTGTCGAAAATCTCTGCGTCGACCCACTCAACTTTAACTTTGACGCGGTTGGCCATCCCACCATGGGTCAGGGCCTCTGCAATGGATTTATAGGCGTCTTCGAGTTGGGTGTATTTGCCAACAATGGCAACTTTTACGAGGCCTTCGGGGTTATGTACCCGGTCCGATACGTCGCGCCAAACCGACAGATCTGGTTTAGGGGCCGGTGAGATTTGAAAGGCGTCCAGAACCGCCTGATCCAACCCTTGGGCGTGATAGGCGAGCGGTGCATCGTAAATGGTTTCCAGATCGTAAGCCGCCACAACAGATTCTTTGCGGACGTTACAAAAGAGCGCAATCTTTTCGCGTTCTTTTTCCGGGATCGGATGCTCAGACCGGCACACCAAAATATCAGGCGCGATGCCAATACTTTGCAGCTCTTTTACGGAGTGTTGGGTGGGTTTTGTCTTTAGCTCGCCACTGGCCGCGAGATAGGGCAGGAGCGTCAGGTGCATGAAGATGCATTGGCCGCGTGGCTTGTCATGGGCAAACTGGCGGATCGCTTCAAAGAACGGTAAACCTTCGATGTCGCCGACCGTGCCGCCAATTTCGCACAGCATGAAATCAACTTCGTCATCGCCGATACCAATGAAATCTTTGATCTCGTTGGTGACATGCGGGATCACCTGAATGGTCTTGCCGAGGTAATCGCCGCGGCGTTCTTTTTCCAGCACGGTGGAATAAACCCGACCCGAAGAGATGGAATCGGTCTTGCGCGCGGCAACGCCAGTGAATCGCTCGTAATGGCCCAGATCAAGATCCGTTTCAGCGCCGTCGTCTGTCACAAAGACTTCGCCATGCTCAAAGGGGCTCATCGTGCCGGGATCAACGTTGAGGTAGGGATCAAGCTTGCGGAGTCGCACCGAAAAGCCACGTGCTTGTAAAAGCGCCCCAAGGGCCGCCGAAGCCAGTCCCTTGCCAAGCGAAGAAACCACACCACCGGTGATGAAAATATAGCGTGCCATGTGCGCGATTGCTCCCGTGAACTGTCTTTTTGAGGGTCGTTAGACCGCCCAGATGTGCTGTGAAAAACTACAGCACCACGGGACTAACGGGTAACAGGATTCGTGTAGGTAAGGCAAGGCCGTACCGCAACATGATGTTGCGGCAATCGGCAAAACCTCAAGGTATTGGTGTTGCGGAATTAATCCGCTGTCGGGACGAGTGGCGCGTTGTCGCCTTGGGCGGGGGGCAGAAGATTGTCCCCGTCAGGTGCCGCTGGTGCCGTGATCTCATTTTGAGCAGGCGGCGTATCACTCAGTCGATCAAGGACTGAGCTTCCTGCAGATTTCTGAGCAGCAATGATGGTTAGCGACATCGACGTTACGATAAACGCTGCGGCCAGGACCCAAGTCACTTTGCCCATCGCTGTTGCCGGTGCCCGGCCAGATGCAGCACCACCGCCACCCATACCCAAGCCGCCCCCTTCCGAGCGTTGAAGCAAAACTGCACCGATCAGCGCGATTGCGAGGAAGATGTGGATGATCAGAACGACGTTTTCCATGGGTACCGTGCTTTGTTTATGCGCTGCGTGTTTGGGGTATCTAGGCAAGTTCGTCGTTGGGGGCAAGGGCTCTGCGGCAGGCAATCGATGCCGTGTCACTTAACGGCCAAACAGAGGTAGACAAGCAGCACGTTGCGACGCAGGATAATGCCATGCCCCATGATAGCCATGACCACGATCACCCCCATACGTTGTTGCCACCTGATCCCGCCCTGCGGATCAAGGCTTTGGAGACGATTCTAACTCAAAAGGGTCTGGTTGATCCTGCCGCCCTTGATGTGATCATCGACACCTACGAGACCAAAATCGGGCCACGTAACGGTGCCGCCGTTGTCGCCAAGGCATGGGTTGATCCAGATTTCCATGCTCATCTGTTGAGTGACGCTACCGCAGCCGTGTCCAACTTGGGGTTTTACGGACGTCAGGGCGAACACATGGTCGCGGTGGAAAACACACCTACCACGCATAATATTGTCGTTTGCACTCTGTGCAGTTGCTATCCATGGCCACTTTTGGGCATTCCGCCGACATGGTACAAATCGGATGCATACCGCGCCCGCGTTGTGCGTGAGCCGCGCAAAGTACTGGCAGATTTCGGCGTAGCATTGGGCCCTGATATGGCGGTACGTGTTTGGGATTCGACCGCAGAGGTGCGATATCTGGTGATCCCGATGCGCCCCACTGGCACAGACGGTTGGAGCGAAGAGGCGCTGGCCGACATTGTGACCCGCGACAGTATGATCGGCACTGGTGTGGTAAACGCACAATGAGCCGCGTCCACGACATGGGCGGTCGGTTTGGCGATGGCCCCGTAATTCCCGAAGCCGAGGGCGAGGTGTTTCACGAGGACTGGCACAAGCGTGCCTTGGCTCTGACACTGGCGTCTGGATCACTGGGCAAATGGAACATCGATATCTCGCGTCATGCCCGCGAATGCCTTGCCCCTACAGATTATGCTGCTTTTTCTTATTACGAAAAATGGATGGCCGGATTGGCCGATCTGCTGGTGGCCCGAGACGTATTGACCCGCGAGGAACTGTCGGGTGGTGCTGTTGGCGCAACCGATCTGGCAGAGAAAATGCTGACCTCCGCAAAGGTTCCGGCTGTTCTGGCCGCTGGCGGCCCATCAGATCGGCCAACCACAACGCCTGCGCAATTTGCGCCCGGTGACGCAGTGATCACCCGTGCCATTGCCGAAAATACGTTGGTTGATGGTGGGCATACGCGCCTGCCGATGTACGGTGCAGGCGCACGCGGTCGCATTCTGCGCGTGCACGGCAACCATGTATTGCCCGACAGCAGTGCTCACGGTCTTGGCGATGGTGCAGAGCCGCTTTATGCTGTGGTTTTTGAAGCATCTGAGCTGTGGGCGCACCCTGAACACCCCCGCGATGAGGTCGTTCTGGACTTGTGGCAAAGCTATTTGTTGCCGCAATGAGCACACCCGAACCCGTCTTTGAAGCACCCTGGCACGCGCAGGTTTTTGCACTGACGGTGCACCTGAACGAGGCCGGTCATTTTGACTGGAGCACGTGGGCCACGCGCTTTGGGGCGACGCTTGCGCAGAACGGTCTGACAAAAGAGCTTAATGGTGGGGACGACTATTTCACGGCTTGGCTCGAAACGCTTGAAGCTTTTCTTGCAGACGCAAATATTGCGACGCCGCAAGCCGTTGAGCAATTCCGCAGTGCATGGGAACGCGCCTATTTACGCACGCCGCACGGCGCGCCCGTTCATTTAGGCGACTGATACACAGCAGGCTCAGCGTCGGGAATAAAGCCCTGCTTTTTGCAAAAACCGTTTGAGCGCGCCTTTTTTAGGCAAACGAGGCGCTTTGAGCTTTGAGGTGCCGGCCAACCTGTTGAATTCATGCACGTCAATCACGCGCTCCGCGCAGCCACATCCTTCGCCCAGCCCAACTTTGGTATAGTAGAACTTGGTAAAATCTTGTTCGGTTCGGGCAGGTTTACGCATCTAAATCATCCACATCTGCTTGTCCTGAAACGGCGCGCCGTACGATGCTCCAGCTGAGCCCAATGCCCAGAACGAAACTCAGCGCCGTCAAACCCAACCATACATTAAAGTTGGAGTTATCGAGCCTGAGCACACCAAAATCATACAACACCCAAAGGCCTGCCGACACCAATGCCAGCACCAAGAGCATCCCCAGCCCACCGATGCTGCGAAGCGTGGCGCGCAGGTAAACGATGTAGCCGATCAACAGCAACAACCCCAAAAGCAATGCCAGAGATATGTTCATGTCGCCATAGTCGCGGACCCATTTGACGTAGTTGAATTCCGTCGGATTGAACGTCGCAGCCAGCAGTAAAAAGGCGCAAAGCCAACGCAGGATAAAGCCCATATGTTTTGTCCTTTTCCGTTGATCCCAAATATCTCCGTCGAACGCGGGAAAGTCCATGGAGTGCCAAAATTGAATTTATTACCTCGAGGCACAGGTGTTTCTGACGTTTCAAAGTCCGTCTAGCCCATTTCATGGTTTCGTCCGGGTTCAGCCGGGGCTATACGGTGCCGGGTTTGATTTGAGAAAGGGCAGTCATGGCTAATGTTGTTGTCGTAGGCGCACAGTGGGGCGACGAAGGAAAAGGCAAAATTGTCGATTGGCTGTCTGAACGGGCGGATGTCATTGCCCGTTTTCAAGGCGGACATAACGCGGGCCACACGCTTGTCATTGATGGCGAGGTGTTCAAATTATCCTTGTTGCCATCTGGCATCGTGCGCGGTGGCAAGCTTTCGGTGATCGGCAACGGCGTTGTCCTGGACCCATGGCATTTGCAAGAAGAGATCGCAGGTTTGCGTGGGCAAGGTGTTGAAATCACGCCTGAAACGCTGATGATTGCTGAAAACACTCCGTTGATCCTACCTATTCATGGCGAACTGGACCGTGCCCGTGAGGCACAAAATTCCGTCGCCAAAATTGGCACGACAGGGCGTGGCATCGGGCCCGCATACGAAGACAAAGTTGGGCGGCGTTCCATCCGAGTTGCCGATTTGGCCGATGACGCAACGCTTGAGCTACGTGTGGATCGCGCCTTGGTGCACCATGATGCTCTGCGCCGGGGTCTGGGGCTTGAGCCTATCGACCGCGAAAAACTGTTGGCTGATCTACGTGCGATTGCGCCGTCAGTGCTGGAATATGCAGCCCCGGTTTGGAAAGTCCTCAACGAAAAGCGCCGCGCGGGCAAACGGATCTTGTTTGAAGGCGCTCAAGGCGCGCTCTTGGACATCGATTTCGGCACCTATCCCTTTGTGACCTCGTCTAACGTGATTGCAGGTCAGGCAGCGACCGGTACGGGCATTGGCCCTGGTTCCATCGATTTTGTGCTCGGCATCGTAAAAGCCTATACCACCCGCGTGGGCGAAGGGCCGTTTCCAGCAGAGCTTGACGATGCGGATGGCCAGCGTCTTGGCGAGCGGGGCCATGAATTTGGTACTGTAACCGGGCGCAAGCGACGCTGCGGTTGGTTTGATGCCGTTCTTGTACGTCAGACCTGTGCGACCAGCGGCGTCAATGGGATCGCTTTTACCAAACTCGACGTGCTCGACGGTTTTGAGACGCTCAAGATTTGCGTGGGCTACGAGCTTGACGGGAAAGCGCTTGATTATCTGCCGACAGCTGCAGATCAGCAAGCGCGGTGCACGCCCGTTTATGAGGAAATGCCCGGCTGGAGCCAATCTACCGAAGGCGCACGCAGTTGGGCGGAACTCCCGGCGGAAGCAATCAAATATGTGCGCCGTGTCGAAGAGCTGATCGGTTGCCCCGTTGCTTTGCTGAGCACGTCGCCCGAACGCGAAGATACTATTTTGGTGACCGATCCGTTTGCGGATTGACCTGAGCAAGCTGGGCACCACGTAAGGCGCAAAGGAGGGACGCATCATGGCACTAAGTTACAAGGCGCGTCGGCGCTGGGCATTGGTCGTTCTGTTGGTGGGGTTGCCGCTTTATATCCTTGCAGCAGTGGTTTTGGTGTCACTGTTTCAGCGCCAGTCGTTTCTGGTCGAGTTGTTGATATATGTGGGGCTCGGTGTGGTCTGGGCAATCCCATTACGCTTTGTTTTCAAAGGTGTGGGTCAAGCTGATCCAGATGCGGAACAAAGCGACTAACTCTTGCCAAACCGGTGTTCACAGGAAAAAAAAGGCGACCCCATTTCTGAGGTCGCCTTTTGTTTTTCCGAAACGGCAGATCCTTAGCCAGCAGCGCGGGCGTCAGGCTTAAAGCCGATCTGTTCAGAGACCTTAAACCGGCCCCCTTTGATCTTTTCAATTTTACCGTCACGCAGCAGTTTGCCGAATGAACGCAGCCCGTCTTCGCGGCTGAAATCTTCGCGCTCGACTTGACGGACCTTTGTCATCAGTTGTGGCCGCGAGAATTGTGGGCGCCCTTCAACAAAGGACATGTAAGCGGCTGCCGCTTCCAACAAATCCGGCAGCTTGGTTGCGCCCATCTCTGAGGCGAAATCGGCAAAGCTGCCATCATCAACAACTGTGGATGTCTCCGTCATTGCGGCCACGCGGCGGGGACGTACGGGGCCGGCATCGCTAGGTGCACCTATGTCAATGCGTTGTTCTGCCACCAATTTCAAAGGCGCTGGGCGTGCGTCACTGGGGCGGGCTTTGCGGCCGTCAGGGTTGCTGACCGGACGACGTGGCCGCACAACAGACGCAAGGTCTTCGCGGTAGGCTTCATTCTCATCTGCACCATCGTCTGCGCCTGATCCGGCAACATCATCTGCTTTCTTGGCTGCAACAGCAGCGCGCAAATGGGCAAAGGCATCGCGGCGCGTGGCGCTCTCTGGCTCGTCCATCTGGCTGTCAGTTTCAGCCATAAGGCGCGAAAGGTCGGCGTCTTGGTCGCCATCGATCTCCGGCAGAGCAGGGCGCACGTGGCGCGCCGTTGCGGCCGCATCGTCCTCGGTCATCTCGGGCAAATCGTCCAAGCCGAGCCCTGTGTCCGTGCCGCCATCCTCGTCGTCGCTGAGTGTGTGACCAGAGCCATCCAGCTCTGCTTCAAGCTCTGCCAGCTCGCGAGAGAGCTCTTGCTCGTCCTGGTCGCTGAGGCTTGAATTTGCGGCAGCCATATCGCCATCGTCTTCGTATTCTTCCAGCTCACCGCGTTGAATGGCGGCTTCAAGCTCGGCGCGTTTGATTTTGAGAACGCGTGCTTGAGGGGCCGTCGCGTCGGCGTCAATCACGTCTTCGGCTTCAAAGATGTTATCCTGTGGGTCCGCGTCATCGCTATTGTTTGCGGCCATCAAGGCAGAGATATCATCTTCGGCCTCATCCGCATCATCCGCATCATCCGCGCCGATAGCGCCCAAAATCTCGTCTTCTTGGGCATCAGCCTCAGCACCGCGGTCAAGACGTTTGAGAATTGCATCGATGTCGTCTTCTTCGCTGTCGACATCCATATCCTCGGCGGTGTCTTGCGCCGGGTCATCCTCAACTTCTACTGCTTCATTTGCATCGTCTGCATCAAGCGCATCTTCGATGTCGCGCAGGGTTTCGGCCATCACACCATCAGGTGCGGCTTCAAACTCAGCATCCAGCGTCGCGGCAACATCATCTTCATCAAAGTCGGTAATCGGTTGATCCAAAGCCACAAAATCGTTTTCAGCATGTTCGTCTTCGGTATAGTCGGGCTCCTCGTCCGTATCACGGTGCTGGGAAACAACGGCACGGATACGCTTGAGTTTGTCGGCAATAGTATCGCCAACGGCACCTTGCGGCTCCGCAACTTCCATGTCTTCAGCAATTGCGTCTTGAGGGGCGGGGCTATCAGCAAAGAACGCTTCAACATCTGTGTCAGGCAGGCTGGGCACGATGTCGATTTCTGCAACATCGATGTCAGCACCTGCTTCAACAGTCTCGATGGTTTCGACGGCGACCGCATCAACAGCGACCTCAGCAGTGAACGTCTCTACTTCTTCTACCACAACGGTGGCTTCTTCTTCTTCATGCGTATCGGCATCAAGCAGCGCGCCAAGCGTGGCGTGATCCACTGCGTCCTCTGCCTCTTCGACAGGTGCCACATCGGCGACCACGTCAGGTGCTTGGGCAACCACAGGCTCCACGGATGGAACTGCGACGGTTTCAGCGGCGACTTCGTTTGAAGTGTCATCCGCGGCTACATCCGTTTCGGCAACAGCAGCGGTGGCCGCAACCGCAGGCAATACGTGTTGCGGGGCTGGCGCCTTCGCTTTGGTCTCTTCATGCGCACTCAGGACGATCTTGCCCTCATGCTCGCGGGCTTCAACCCGGCGAGAGACCTCTTTTTGAGCGATCCGTGCCAACATCTCTGCATCAGGCTGCGGCGGCTCAGCGCCAAAATACCGATCATCGGAGGCGAGATCGCGAAAATACTCCGCAATGGCTTTCATCGTCCCAAAGGAATCGTCGAAACCTTCCAGGGTGCACGAAAAGGTGCCATAGGAGACTGTAAGAATCTTATTGTTATTCATCATCGGATGCTCGTCCTCTGCGCTTTTGCAGTCAACGGTTTACCATGGGCCGCAAGTCGAAAGCGGTCCGAATTTGTGCCTCTGGGCGTATCATTTCGTGGCGACATTGTGATCTGTTTCTAATAAAGGCATTAAACACGGATGTTTCAAAGTATTGTTCACGAATTTGGTCCAATCACGCTGGTCGGAGGCGGATCTGCCAGTGTGGAAGACCTCACACACGCGCTCAGCATGGCACCAACTTGCGTCGCAGTCGATGGTGGATTGGTTCTAGCGCTCGAGGCGGGCGTTATGCCTGCGGCTGTTATCGGCGATATGGACAGTGCCCCAGATGATGCAATCGCGCAGATCCCGAGCGATAGATTTCACAAAATCCCTGAACAAAACTCAACCGATTTTGACAAAGCTCTAAGAAGTGTGACCACACCTTTGGTTGTGGCGGTCGGTTTCACAGGGCTGCGCATTGATCACCAACTGGCCAGTTTTCACACATTGCTTGTCCGGCAGGATCAGCCTTGTATTCTGCTTGGTGAGAATGAAATCGTAATGCTGGCTCCACGCCATATTACCCTCCCAACGCAGGCGGGTGATGTGATCTCTCTGTTTCCATTACTGCCAGTTACAGGGCGCAGTTCGGGGCTTGAATGGCCGATTGATGGGTTGGCCTTTGATCCTGCAAAAACCAGCGGGACGTCAAACCGCGCTACCGGAGAGGTTGCGTTGTGGATGGACGCACCGGGTATGTTGCTGATCGCGCCACGTTCGCTACTGGCGGCCGCTGTACAGGCGTTGTCCTTGAGTGCTTCGCAAGCATCGCGGTGGCCCGTTCGCGCATGACCACATAAATGCCGGCGGCCATTGTGATCGCAATGCCCAACGACGCCATGGTGTTAGGCAGGTCCTGAAAGATCACGAAACCCAAAAGCGTGGCAAAAGGGATCTCAAGATATTGCATTGGTGCTAGCGTGGCGGATGGCGCAAAGCGCAGTGACCATGTCATCAGCAGATGGGCCAACGTCCCCAATACCCCAATGGCCAGCAGCAGGCCCCAGTCAAAACTCTGAATGCGCGCTATGTTCTGCACAGTGATGTCAAACGATGCGCCAATCCACAGGATCGGCAACATCATCGCGATGGCCATTGCCCCGCTAACTGCCTGTAGGCCGATTGGGTCGGTTTCTTTTGCAATCTGACGGGTAATCAGCATGAAGAAAGACAAATTAACCGCGACGAATACAGGCAACAGGGCCGGCCAGCCAACTTCGGAAAAGCTTGGCTGGACAACCAAGAGCGTCCCAATAAACCCGACGGTACAGGCGGCAAGACGGCGGATGCCAACCTCCTCGGACAACACATATTTTCCGAGCAGCAGCATGATGAACGGCATGACAAAGACGATCGCCACTGCATCCGCGAGCGGCAAGTACCGCAAGGCCGTGAACATCGCCGCGATCCCGACGATATGAAGCACCGTGCGCAAGAGCGTCAGTCGAAGCACGCGCCCCCGCATCCGCCATTTTCGGCCACTGACATAAATAATCGGAATGAGAATCAGCACCTGAACCGCAAATCGGATGAAAACCACTTCGCCCAAGGGGACAGATTGCCCCAATAGCTTTGCCACAGCGTCCCCGACAGGCGCGAGGATGCAAAAACCGAGCATTAAAAGGATGCCAAGGATCGGGCGGTCAGTGTTCATTACAGAAAAGCTAGGATGCGCCGAGAATAAATGCAAGCGTAGGTTGCGCGAGTGCTGCCTTCGCAACCTACGCACCTTTTGCGTGTTTCGCCAATCAGCAGTTGGGGACGTTCACCGCCAACCCACCGAGCGAGGTTTCCTTGTACTTATCGCTCATGTCGATGCCGGTTTGACGCATGGTTTCGATACAGGCATCCAACGGCACCAGATGAGATCCGTCGCCGCGCAACGCAAGACTGGCCGCTGAAACTGCCTTGATCGCACCAAGCCCGTTTCGTTCGATGCACGGCACTTGCACAAGCCCCTTAACGGGATCACACGTCATGCCCAGATGATGCTCCAATGCGATTTCGGCTGCGTTCTCGATCTGCTCCGGCGTGCCGCCCATCACAGCGCACAGTCCTGCAGCAGACATCGCGGCTGCTGACCCGACTTCGGCCTGACATCCCGCCTCGGCACCTGAAATGGACGCATTAAACTTTACCAACCCGCCAATGGCGGCCGCCGTAAGCAAGAAATCCTCGATATGGCTTTCAGAAGCACCGGGCACATGATCAAGATAATAGCGCAAAGTCGCAGGCATGACGCCCGCCGCCCCATTGGTCGGGGCCGTTACCACTTGACCGCCCGCCGCGTTTTCCTCGTTTACCGCCATGGCATAGGCGCTCATCCAGTCATTGATTGTATGGGGTGCCTGCTGGTTCATTCCGCGCTCGGCAAGGAGCGCCTCGTGAATGCCCTTGGCGCGGCGCTTTACGTACAACCCGCCGGGAAGGACGCCGTCTGTCTCAAGCCCTCGGTTGATGCAATCGTTCATCACCTGCCAAAGCCGCTTGGACCCTTTTGCCAGATTTTCAGCACCGCCACGCGATTCCTCGTTGGCGCGTTTCATACCTGCAATGCTCTTGCCTGAGGCTTGTGCCATTTCAAGCATCTCAGCGGCAGATTTGAACGGGTAAGGGACCGGTGCCCCTTCGTCGCTGTCTTTGCCGGCGGCCAACTCGTCTTCGGTCACGACAAAACCACCACCGATGGAATAATAGACTTCGCGCAGCGTCACATCGCCTTGGGCATCGGTGGCCATCAACATCATACCATTGGCATGACCCTCAAGGTGGGTGTCATAATCAAAGATTAAATCCACCTTTGGATCGAATTTGAGCGGCTCCAAACCGTCGACCGTGATCAACCTAGTCTGCGAAATTTCTTTCAGCGCTGCTTCGGCTTTCTCGACGTCGTAATTCTTTGGGGTGAACCCAGCGAGGCCAAGGATGGTCGCGCGGTCCGTGGCATGGCCCACACCTGTAAACGCCAGCGAGCCATGGAGCGAAGCGCGCAACCCCACAAACTGGAAAGGCGAAGCCCGCATCTTGGCAAGAAACCGTTCGGCGGCAACCATTGGGCCCATCGTGTGAGACGATGATGGGCCGATGCCCACCTTGAACATATCGAAAACTGAAAGGAACATCAGGTCGCACTTCCTTCGGGGGGATTGGCATGAATGGGGTTGGTGAATGGTGTAGGCCCCAAACCCTCAGCCGCAATCGTCGCGGCAGTACAGGGAAGGGTGTCGAGCTTGGCGCATAATGCGGCAAGCCGCGGTGTGTCCGCAAGGGTGAACCAGCTGCGGTCAGTGTTCGCGGGGTAGATGGCGCACCAGCGCAGGCAGCCGCCCAAATAAAACGCCAATGCTGATCCGTCGATCCAATGCACGTCTGCCATCTGGTCAAGCTGCGCAAAGTGTTTGCGGAGCAAAGTTCTCTGAACGCTACGCAAGGCATCTTGCTGCGCAACATCATCCCCAATGTATTTATTGGGGTAAAACAGCATCCGCATAGAGGGGTGCAGAGTATTCGCGGTGAAGAAAAGCCATTTCAGGAAGGCTGCACGGTCGGGATGCGCGGGCCCCGGCCCGAGCCCGCCATGCGTGTCGGCCAACCACAACAAGATTGCACCGGTTTCAAATATAGGCCCCTGAGGTGTCTCAAGCACAGGGATCAACCCATGGGGGTTCAGTCGCAAATACGACGCACTGCCCTGCGCGCCCGCGGCACGGTCCACCAACTGTGTGGTGTAGGGTTGCCCGATGTGCTCAAGCGCCATGCGCACAATCAACGAGGCGTTATCTGGGGCGTAATGCAGGATATAGCTCATGTGGCGTCTCTAGGACAGATTGCGGCCTATGGCGGGCTGTAAAACGACAAACCATGCAGGGAAACGGACAAGCGGACCCTTCAGCTTTTGTGAGGATAGCTGATCAACGTGATCTGATCAGCAAAACCCGCCAAGGTGGTGGGGGCCTGAACCTGCCCCGCCTCGGAACAATGTTCGGCAAAATCTTGAGTGGCAAGCAACGGAGTCTCTAGCTTGCGGGTCATGCTTTCAACACGCGCTGCAACCGCGGCGGCAGGGCCGGTTGCCATAAAGTCCAGTCGCTTGGCCGTCCCGACATTGCATCAAATGACGGATTCCACGTGCAGCGCCACACCAAAGGCGATGTCGAGCAAAACAAGCTGCTTGCTTGAAATGCGTCCCAGATATGTTTCAAGAATTTCCGATACCAAAAACCGATCGTTGTCCACTCGAGCGCAAGTGCAAAGTGGGGTGACCAGACGGGCCAACCCTTCATTGTCTGCATCAGAAAACCCACTAAACCGAATTGTCGCAAGAGACACCGATGAACCGCGGAAGTCGCCTGCAAAATGTGAATAGAGTTCATGGCTTTTGCCAAAGTTTCGGCACAGCGCGATGTAGCCCGTGACCCCCTGGGCGGCCAGATCAGCAAAGATAGGATAACGGGCAACATCTTTGGGATCGGTGAGGTCAGCGTGGACTTCAGTGCATTTACCGGTGATCAGATCAGCAAATGGACTGTTCATATTCAAATCTGAGCGGATCATGTGGCGCGGCACCTGTTGGGTCAAGACCAGTCCGCTGTCACGATCCCATTGCATGTCGATCAATCCAATGACGGGATGCCGCAATGACCGACCCATACTGATACGCGCAACGGGTACGCCGCCCTCGAGCACGCGATCCGTTAAGGTTTTAAGCTGACCGACAGTGCGTCATTGCTCAATGCCTGCTAAAGCAGCCAATCAGTCAGGTGGTCAGAAACATCGGCCATCTGGCGCGGAGCCTGTTCCTAGTGTTGTCCAAACGAATGACCCAAGGTGCTGTAATTGGCCACTGATAGTTTAGCCAAATAGTGCTGTTATGCTTGCGTTGGATCCTGCACCGAACAACCCAGCACTTATGAGGACTTCGAGACAAAAACCGCCCATTGACCCCTCGCGCCGCGCACGCATTGCCCCTATAAGGTCAAGTGACCCAATATTTACGGAGCTGCCGCCCATGTCCGGAGAACTTTCGCCCATCGACAAAGCCAAATTCGTTGCTGCAAAGCGCGCTGCGCAATTCGTCGAAGACGGGATGCGTGTAGGATTGGGGACCGGATCGACTGCCGCTTGGCTGGTGCGCTGCCTTGGCGAAATGGTGCGCGCTGATGGGCTGCGCATCAAAGGGGTGCCAACCTCAACCCGCACCGCAGAACTGGCGCGTGATGTCGGCATCGAAGTTATCTCGCTGGACGAGGCAAAATGGTTGGATATTACCATCGACGGCGCGGATGAATTTGACGGCGATCTCAACCTCATCAAGGGCGGCGGCGGTGCGTTGCTCCAAGAAAAAATCGTGGCGACTGCCAGCGATCAGATGATCGTCATTGCGGATGTCGGCAAAGAAGTTGAAACGCTGGGTGCGTTCCCGTTGCCGGTCGAAGTGATCCCTTTCGGCTGGCAAACCACCCAAGCATTGGTCGAAGAAACGCTGATCTCGATGGATGTATTGGGCCGCAGTTCGACCTTGCGGATGAACGGGCAGGTGCCCTTCATCACCGACGAAGGCAACCACATCCTTGATCTGCATCTCAACCGCATTGGGAACGCACGGCAATTGGCGCTGGTGCTCAATCAGATGCCGGGCGTGGTGGAAAACGGGCTGTTCATCGATATCTGTGACGTGGTTGTGATCGGCTTTGGGGATGGGCGTGTGGACGTGCGCGACATCAACGAAGGCACAGTTGCCTCAGAACGCCTTGATTTTGTTGAAAGTGACAATCTTTTTGCCGATCTCAGCGACTGACAGCAACCGACAGGACTTCGGCAAATAAAGGCCTCCTTGACTGGCAATCTCGCAGCTGCACTCTTATACCTGCCGCACTAAGAACCCAGGGGTAAGATATTTCCATGAGCGAACAGAGCTTTGACTATGATCTCTTTGTGATCGGCGGCGGATCAGGTGGCGTGCGTGCCGCACGGGTCGCAGCCGGTACTTATGGTGCCAAGGTCGGCCTGGCCGAGCAGGACCGCTACGGGGGAACCTGTGTGATCCGCGGCTGTGTGCCAAAAAAGCTGATGGTCTTTGCCTCAACCTACCGCGACAGTTTCGAAGACGCGCGCAGCTACGGGTGGAGCGTCGAGGATGGTGCATTTGATTGGGATAATTTCTCGGGCAAGATGAACGCAGAGCTTGACCGTCTCGAAGGTGTCTATCGCAGCTTGCTTGACGGATCTGGCGTAGATAAATTTGATGCTCGTGCGACAATTCAGGACGCACACACGGTTGCGCTTTCTACCGGTGAGACCAAAACTGCCAAGCACATCCTAATCGCCACCGGTGGCCACCCTATCCGGCTCGGCGTTGAGAATGCCGATCAAGGCATCGTCTCAGACGACATCTTTCACCTAGATAAACTGCCTAAGTCGATGCTGATCATTGGGGGTGGTTATATCGCCTGTGAATTCGCCTGCATTCTGCATGGCCTTGGGGTCGAGGTATCGCTGTACTTCCGCGGTGCCCAAATCTTGAACGGGTTTGATGACGAGGCCCGCGGCTTGGTTGCCGAAGCCATGCGTGCGCGCGGCATTGATATGCATTCCGGCGCCAACGTGCTTGAGATGGAAAAGCAAGACGCAGGCATTTGGATCAAATCTTCGCATGGTCAGGAACGCACCTTCGATCAGGTGTTCTTTGCTACGGGTCGCAAACCCAACAGCACGGATTTGGGGCTCGAAGCGCTGGGCGTGAAATTGGCGCGCAACGGGGCGATTGAAGTTGATGAATATAGCCAGTCTGCGGTGCCTTCGATCTACGCCATCGGTGATGTGACCGACCGCGTAAATCTGACCCCGGTGGCGATCCGCGAAGCGATGGCCTTTACCAAAACCGTTTTTGGTGGCGAGCCCACGCCGGTGGATCACGATTTGATCCCGTCCGCAGTGTTTACACAGCCTGAAATGGGAACTGTCGGCATGACCGAAGAAGAGGCTGCTGAAAAGGGGCCGATCGAAGTCTATTGCTCGTCCTTCCGACCGATGCAGACGGCATTTGCTGGCCGGCCAGATCGGGTGATGATGAAGCTGATCGTTTGCCAAGAAACACGGACCGTGCTGGGCTGTCATATCGTCGCACCACAAGCAGGTGAAATGATCCAAATGGCGGGCATCGCGGTCAAGATGGGTGCTACAAAAGAGCAGTTCGATGCAACTTGCGCTGTGCATCCCACAATGTCCGAAGAAATGGTCACCATGGCCAAGCCGGTACGAAGCGCTTGAATTTCGGCCAAAAAGGCCACACTTAGACACTAATGGGCGGCCAAAAGGCACGCCATGAGGAGAGAATGAATATGGCTGGGAACACGGGCGGTCCTTGGGGCGGTGGCGGAAATTCTGGGAATGGTGGCGGCGACGGCGGCGACAAGCAGCGCGGCAATGGTGGCCCGCCCAAGCCTCCGGGTCGCGGTGGCGGTGATAAACCCCCGATCCCTGAGATCGACGAGTTGGTAAAACGCGGCCAAGAACAACTGCGCGTCCTGATGGGCGGACGTGGTGGCGGCGATCGAACCAACGGCGGCGGCGGCGGAACTGGTGGCAGCGGCGGCCCTGCGCTGACTCGAGGCACGATTGGTCTAGCCGCAGTTGCGGCGGTAGTGGTTTGGGGGGTCGCCAGTTTTTACACGGTGCGTCCTGAACAGCAGTCGATTGAGCTTTTCTTGGGTAAATTCAGCAGCGTTGGCACCGAGGGTCTGAACTTTGCGCCTTGGCCTGTTGTGACTGCCGAAGTTTTTGACGTTACCACCAACCGCACCGAAGAGTTGGGTGTGCGGCGCTCTGGTGGCGACAATGACGGTTTGATGCTGACCACGGATGAAAACATCGTGGACATCGACTTCCAAGTTGTATGGAACATCAAGGACGCCAAAGATTTCAAATTCGAACTGCGCGACCCCGAAGCGGCAGTCCGGGCGATTTCTGAATCTGCGATGCGCGAAGTCATTGCACAATCCGAACTCGCTCCGATTTTGAACCGCGACCGTGGATTGGTTGAGGAACAAGTCAACGATCTCATCCAGCAAACGCTCGACAACCGCAACTCTGGCATCAACGTGCTGCGTGTGAACGTCAACAAGGTGGATCCGCCAAGCCGGACGGTCAACGTAACGGACGCCAAGGGGGTTACCAAGACTGTATCCGTTGTCGATGCGTTCCGTGACGTTCAGGCTGCTGAACAGGAACGTGACCGGCTTGAGCGTCAGGCCGATGCTTATGCCAACCGGAAAACGGCCGAAGCGCGTGGTGAAAGTGCTACGCTGCTAGAAGCTGCCGAAGGTTATCGTGCCCGTGAAGTGAACGGCGCGATTGGTGAAGCAAGCCAATTTGAGGCCGTTCTGACCGAATATCAGGCGGCCCCTGATGTAACGCGCAAGCGCCTTTATCTAGAAACGATGGAGAAAGTCTTTGGTAACGTGGATAAAATTATCCTTGAGTCCCAAAAAGATGGAGGTGGTCAGGGCGTCGTACCGTACTTGCCACTGAATGAGCTGCGTCGCAGCGGAGGATCGAACTAATGCGTAAAACAAGTTATCTGATCCCAATTGCCGTCATCGTTGTGGCGGCGATCCTATCGTCTATTTTCGTGGTGGACGAACGTGAAAAAGTTCTCGTGCTGCGGTTTGGTCAAATCAAACAGGTTCGGGTTGAGCCGGGCATCGGGTTTAAGATCCCGGTGCTTGACGAATTGGTCAGCTTTGAAGACCGGATTTTGTCGCTGGAAACGCCTCTGATCGAAGTTACGCCTGCCGATGATCGCCGTCTGGAGATTGACGCATTTGTGCTCTACCGCATCGACGATGTGGTGCAGTATCGCCAAGCGATTGGTGCAAGTGGCGAGGCCCGCGCGGAAGCTGAACTTTCGGGTATTCTCGAATCTCAAATCCGCGCCGTTTTGGGTTCGCAGGGTGTAACTTCCAACACGATCTTGTCGCCTGAACGCTCTGCGTTGATGGACCAGATCCGTGTGCGGTCCGACAGTCGCGCTGATGCGCTTGGATTGGCTGTAGTGGATGTGCGCTTGCGCCAAACCAACCTGCCAGAGCAAAACTTTGACGCAACCTTGCAGCGGATGATTGCTGAGCGTGAACGTGAAGCAACGGACGAACGTGCGCGGGGCCGTGAAGCGGCGCAGCGTGTTACAGCCCTTGCTGACCGGACCTACGAAGAAATCCTGTCAGAAGCCCGTCGCGATGCGCGCATCATCGAAGGTGAAGCCGATGCAGAGCGCAACCGCGTCTTTGCGAAGGCCTATTCCAAGGATGCGGAGTTCTTTGAATTCTACCGTTCGCTCAGCGCCTATGAGGCATCCCTGAAAGGGGAGAACTCCACCATGGTTCTGTCGCCAGACAGTGAATTCTTCAACTACTTGCGGTCCGATCAGGGCCGTCGCTCGGAAGAAGGCGAAACCCGCTAAGCGGCTTAAGTCATTGCGAAATTAAATAGGGGCGGTCCGACAGGACGGCCCCTTTTGCTTTGCAAGATCAGTGAAACACCGCAAGGATCTGTTCAACACATTGCGCGGGCCGAAATGGCCAAAAGTTTTGAGCCGCCCGCAAAAATTGCGCTGGCCTCCGCTCCGTAACTCTCCGCCTCTAGCCACAAGCAGCCTTTGTCGTTTCGGCATCAATCGCGCGGGCGAGCACATCAACGATCAGGTCGATCTCTTCGGATGTGGAGGTAAAGCAAGGCGCAAGTAGCACATGATCGCCGCGCACACCGTCCGCACATCCTTGGGCCGGGTAACAAATCACCCCGTCCTCCAACGTCGCGGCGAGGATCTTGCCCGCCAGCCCAAGCTTGGGATCAAAGGGTGTTTTACCATCTCGTTCCGTCACGACTTCGACCGACCAAAACAGACCACGTCCGCGAATGTCGCCCACATGTGGATGCTGGCCAAGCTTTTCACGCAAACGTTCTTCAAGCTGTTTGCCCAACCGCTTTACCGCACTCAGCAAATCGCGGCCCTCAATTTCTTGCATCACGGCTAACGCGCCAGCGGTCGCGACAGCGTGGGACATATACGTATGCCCATTCCAAAGCTTGCCGCTGCCGGATGTGATTGCCTCTACAACTTTTTCAGAGGCCATCACAGCGGCGATCGGCTGATATCCTGCGCCAAGCCCCTTGGCGATGGTGGTGATGTCAGCGTGAATGCCCTCTTGCTCAAGCGCAAACAGGCTGCCGGTTCGGCCCATCCCGCACATCACTTCATCTGCAATATATAGCACGCCGTGCGTGTCGCAAATCTCGCGGATGCGTTTGAAGTACCCTTCCGGAGCCGTTTGCGTGCCCAAAGACGCGCCCACCACGGGCTCCGCGACAAACGCCGCGACGGCGTCAGGCCCCAACGCCAAAATCCGGTCTTCAAGCTGCTGGGCCATTCTTAGGCCAAAATCCACGTCGCTCTCATCATCGTGCTGTAGCCGATAGGCGTAAGTTGCATCGATATGTTCCACGTCAATCAGCAGCGGTGCAAAGGGTGCGCGGCGTCCGTCATGGCCACCGACGGCCAGTGCGGCAAGGGTGTTGCCATGATAGCTGGGTTTGCGTGCAATTATTTTGGCACGCTTGGTATCGCCGCGCTCCACATGGTATTGACGCGCGAGTTTTAAGGCAGCCTCCATCGCCTCGGACCCGCTGCCCAGATACATCACCCGGCCTTGGCCAGTGCCCTTTGGAGCACGCTCTACCAGATAAGTGGCCAGTTTTTCCGCCCAGGGGTTCGTGAAAAGCCCTGTATGCGCAAAGGCCAGCGTATTGACCTGTGCACAGATCGCGTCGCGCACGGCTTGGTTGTCGTGCCCCAAAGACGACACTGCCGCCCCACCGCACGCATCCAAGTAGCGCTTGCCGGTATCATCGATAAGGTACGGCCCGTCGCCCGCGACAATCTGGGGCAGGGGGCTGGTCATGCTACGGTGAAGGACGTGACTGGGGGTGCTCATTCGAAAAATTCCTGTTTCGGGGGCGGCCAATTGCGATCTAAACGCTATGCTTTGATCTGTAACGTTGCAAGCCGTGCGCAGCCCTTCTGATCACAGACCCGTCACCATCAGTTGAAAAGCCAACGCAAAGATGCATCTTTGATATTGCGGCTTGTGCGCGCAGACTGCAGTCTGTGCCAAGCGGTCGCCGGTCCAGTTGGCCGGCGCAAGTGGTTGTACGCAGGTGTTTGCAACCAAAAGGTATCAGGAGACGATGAATGCAGCCCAAAGCGGTAACCAGGTCGAAACAAACCCCCTTCACCCCCGCGATGAGGGCAGCCCTTATCGGATTGCTGGTGTTGGCCATGGTTGCCCTCCAGACGGTTGCGGCGCTTGCCAAGCCTGAAAGCCTTGCACCATTGGCCGAAAAAATCAGCCCTTCGGTGGTCAATATAACGACTTCGACCCTTGTTGAAGGGCGCACAGGCCCACGCGGCATTGTGCCCGAAGGCTCCCCGTTTGAGGATTTCTTTCGCGAATTCCAAGACCGCAACCGCGATGACGAAGGAACACCGGCACCGCGCCGGTCTTCCGCGTTGGGTTCTGGCTTTGTAATCTCTGAGGACGGCTATGTCGTCACCAACAACCACGTCATCGAGGGCGCGGATGAGATCATCATCGAATTTTTCTCGGGCGAAGAGCTGAAGGCGACTGTCATCGGCACCGACCCCAATACAGATATTGCACTTTTGAAGGTTGAAGCGACCACACCGCTGCCCTTTGTTAGCTTTGGCGACAGCGACGCGTCGCGTGTTGGCGATTGGGTCATCGCGATGGGTAATCCGCTGGGGCAAGGCTTTTCGGTATCCGCTGGCATCGTTTCAGCTCGCAACCGTGCGCTTTCAGGCACCTATGACGACTACATTCAGACCGATGCGGCAATCAACCGGGGCAACTCGGGCGGGCCACTTTTCAACATGGACGGTCAGGTGATCGGCGTGAATACTGCGATCTTGTCGCCCAACGGCGGCTCAATCGGGATCGGCTTTTCTATGGCTGCCAACGTGGTCACACGTGTGGTCGATCAGCTTAAGGAATTCGGCGAAACCCGCCGCGGTTGGTTGGGCGTACGCATCCAAGACGTGACACAAGACGTGGCCGATGCGATGGGCCTAGACGCTGCAACCGGCGCGCTAATCACAGACGTGCCTGATGGCCCTGCCAAAGATGCGGGTCTGCTGACAGGGGATGTGATCATGTCCTTTGATGGCGTAGATGTCGCTGACACGCGGGGGCTTGTCCGCCAGGTTGGCAACAGCCCTGTTGGGGCCGGCGTGCGCGTTACCGTTTTGCGGGAAGGCAAAAGCCAAACCATCAAAGTCGTATTGGGACGCCGCGAAGACGCCGATGGTGCTGAAGAAACACCTGCGGTCGAGGAAACGCCAGAGGCCGAACCCGAGGTAAAATCGATGATGGGCCTTACCCTGACCCCATTGACCGACGCGCTTCGCGAAGCATTGGGTGCGGACGAAGGCATGACAGGCCTCGCCGTCCAAGAGGTGGATGAAGCATCTGAGGCGTTTGAGAAGGGCCTGCGTGCGGGTGATATCATCACCGAAGCAGGCCAGCAAAAGATCGCAACTATCGCGAACCTTGAGGAACGTGTGCAGGCGGCCAAGGACGCAGGGCGCAAGTCACTGTTGTTGTTGGTACGCAGAGCTGGTGATCCGCGGTTTGTGGCTTTGTCGTTAGCCGAGTAACGAGGCCCGTCAAAATTGAGAAACATCGGGGCGCTCCAATAGGAGCGCCCCTTTTTTGTGATCTTCTAGCCCGCAGGCGCGCGCGGCGCTGAGACCAAACCTAGTTTTCTCGCCGTCTCGGTTGACAAAACATCGCTCGGCAAACCATCGGCAACTTGAAGCCGGCGCACTGCCTCGCGCGTTGCTTGGTCCATCGATCCATTGATTGGTCCCGTATACAGCCCCCGCGCGATTAGTGCGCGTTGCAGCGATGAGACAAATTCAACAGTTAGTGAGGGCGGGCAGGGTGTTTCGAACCAACGGTCTTGCCGCGGTGTGACGATTTGCTGCCGATTTTCTGATTTGTAGACGGGAAGCGTGCCGATGGTACCATCGGGGTTGGTCTTTGCCGGGGTCACCAGAATGTTCTCAGTGACCGTTTCCACGACGGCGGGGGTATTGATCTTACCCCAACAACTGCCCGGCGGTGCACCGGGAGGGGCCAACCCATTGCCGGTTTGTGTTTCGGGTGCATCCACAGCACTCGGATCACATGCCCCCAACATGATGAGCAACGCCAATCCGCCAAATATCCGCAATTTTGTCGCCTCAATCATAGCCCAATGCCTTTGGGTCTGTTCTGTTACGGGGCAACCTAACGGGTTTGTGCGGCCCTGCCTAGAACCCACGTTCGCCGTGGTCGTGGGGCTCGGTGGTAAAAGGGGCTGGCGCGCTCGAAATGCCCCCGGTAAACAGGGCTAAATCAAAGCACACGAAGGGGGGCCACATGCCCAAGATTACCTACATCGAACACGGCGGAAAAGAGCATGTTGTTGACGTTTCAAATGGCCTTACGGTCATGGAAGGCGCGCGCGACAACAATATTCCGGGCATCGAAGCCGATTGTGGCGGTGCCTGCGCGTGTTCGACGTGCCACGTCTACGTAGACCCTGAGTGGGTTGGCAAGATCCCCGGCAAAGAAGACATGGAAGAAGACATGCTGGATTTCGCCTATGAGCCTGATCCAGCGCGGTCGCGTCTGACTTGCCAGATCAAGGTCACAGATGCGCTTGATGGCCTTCGCGTCCAGATGCCCGAAAAGCAGATCTAATGCGGACGGGGGCGCGGCGTCTGCTGACAGGCATGCTGCCCCGTTCTATTCGCCGCGCGCAGCTAACGTTGTGCGCGGTGCTTGCGTTTCAGGGGCCAGCTATTTCTGCCGAGCTGTGGCAGACTGAGCCGTTGAGTTCCGCACGCTATACTGAGCCGACCACACGTTATCCGCACGGTGCGTTGGGCGACGAGACCGAGTTTGGTGCGCTTGAACTAAGCTATGGATCTTCGGGGTCAGTCTTTACCATTCGATTACCCAGTGCCCGCGTTTTTGAGGACATCGAGCCTCGCCTTGTTGACATAGATGGGGACGGCCGCGACGAGGCCCTTACGATTGAGAGCCACCAGAACGAAGGCGCGCGCCTCGCGATCTATAACGGGGGCGGCCTGATTGCGGCGACACCTTATATTGGTCGACGGTTCCGCTGGCTCGCCCCTATTGGAGCAGCCGATCTGGACGGTGATGGTCATGTCGAGATCGCCTATATCGACCGGCCCCATTTGGCGAAAACCCTACGCATCTGGCGTTACATCGACGGCGCGTTGACTGAGGTTGCAAGTCTAGGTGGCCTTACAAATCACCGCTTTGGCGCTCATGCGATCGAGGGTGGGATCCGGACTTGTGGCAGTGTGCCAGAAATGATCGTGGCCAGTTCAGATTGGCAGCGCATGATATCTGTAACCTTTGATGGTAAATCTACTGCGGCGCGCGATATCGGGGCCATCAAGAACCAAAACAGCCTCACGCAAGCACTCGCCTGCAAGTAACGTCAGGCGCTTTGTCGCCAATTAGCTCGACGTGAGTTTAGTCCAGAGCCCGCCAGCCGATGTCACGCCTGCAAAACCCATCTGGCCAGTCGATGGCATCGACAACACCGTAAGCTTGTTCCCGCGCCCCCACCAAATTCGCGCCACGCGCCGTCACATTCAAAACACGACCTCCCGTCGCGACAATTGCGCCGTCGCGCAGGGCCGTTCCCGCGTGAAATACAACGTTGCTGCTGTCTTCAGTGACGGCATCGAGCCCGCGTATAACCGTTCCTTTTTCATACGCTCCGGGATAGCCCCGCGCCGCGAGTACAACCGAAAGCGCATGATCGTCAGCCCAGTTCACCTGCGCTTCGGCCAGACGTTCTTCAGCGGCGGCGAGTAGCAAATCGAGCACTTGCGCCCCAAGCCGCATCATCAAAACCTGACACTCCGGATCGCCAAAGCGCACATTATATTCAACCAGTCGTGGCGCGCCGTCTTCTATCATCAGCCCCGCATAGAGCACCCCTTGATAGGGCATCCCGCGCCGGGTCATTTCGGCCATGGTTGGGCGGATAATCTCGGCCAATGCGCGTTCGGCTACGGCGTCGCTCAATACCGGGGCAGGGGAATACGCACCCATGCCGCCCGTATTTGGTCCGGTATCTCCGTCGCCGACCCGCTTGTGATCTTGGGCAGTGCCGATGGGCAAAACCGTCTTGCCGTCGCAAAGCACAAAGAAGGATGCCTCTTCACCGGTCATGAACTCTTCGATCACGACCTCCGCACCCGCAGCACCAAAACTGCCACCAAACATGTCGTCAATTGCGGCCTCAGCCTCAGCAACAGTTTGCGCAATAATCACGCCTTTGCCTGCCGCGAGGCCGTCGGCCTTGACCACAATCGGCGCACCTTGGGCTTGGACATAGGCCCGCGCGGCCGCTGCATCGGTAAAATGACCATAAGCTGCTGTGGGCGCGTTGGCCGCGTCACAAATTTCTTTGGTAAACGCTTTTGATGCCTCAAGTGCCGCCGCTGCTTTTGAAGGTCCAAACACCAACATCCCCGCATCGCGCAACCGATCCGCCACACCCGCTGCAAGTGGTGCCTCAGGTCCGATCACCACAAAATCTATGCTGTTTTCCTCAGCAAATACGGCCACTGCGCCACCATCGAGAATATCGAGGTCAGCACAATCGGCGATAGCGGCAATCCCGGCATTGCCTGGGGCCACGATCAGCTTATCGCATTTGGGGTTCTGCATTATGGCCCACGCAAGGCTGTGTTCACGCCCACCGCCACCTAGGATCAGGATATTCATGTGCGACACTCCCTTGGCCTTGCATGCGCCGCGTTCTAAGCTGGCACGACCCGATGCACAAGGACGCGCCACATGGACCTGCTCGACGATACGCCCGATGATGGACCAAAGGGGGCCAACAGCCCTGAATTTACCGTTACCGAGCTGTCTGGCGCGATCAAACGCGTGATCGAGGGCGAATTTGGCCATGTCCGCATTCGTGGCGAAGTCGGCCGTGTCAGCCGTCCGCGTTCGGGCCATATTTATCTGGACCTCAAGGATGACAGTTCGGTCATTTCCGGCGTGATCTGGAAGGGCGTCTCTGCCCGGCTCGATACCCAACCCGAAGAGGGGATTGAGGTGATCGCCACGGGCCGCATCACGACATTTGGCGGTCAGTCGAAATACCAGATCGTGATCGAAGATATCAAACCTGCCGGCATGGGCGCGTTGATGGCCTTGTTGGAAAAGCGCAAAGCAGCGCTTTCTGCCGAAGGTCTCTTTGACGCGGCGCTAAAACGCCCCATCCCTTATCTGCCTGAGGTGATCGGCGTGGTGACTTCGCCATCTGGGGCTGTGATCCGCGATATTTTGCACCGCCTGCGCGACCGTTTTCCGCGCAAAGTTCTGATTTGGCCGGTTGCTGTTCAGGGGGCAAAATGCGCGCCCGAAGTTGCCCGCGCCATCGCTGGCTTTAATGCTCTGACCCCGGGTGGCGCTTTGCCACGCCCAGATCTTTTGATTGTCGCAAGGGGCGGCGGGTCGGTTGAAGACTTATGGGGCTTTAACGAAGAAATTGTGGCCCGCGCAGTCGCGGCTAGTCAAATCCCGCTGATCTCAGCGGTGGGTCACGAAACTGATACGACGTTGATCGACTTTGTTTCGGACAAACGCGCACCGACGCCTACGGCCGCCGCCGAACTTGCCGTGCCGGTCCGACATGAGCTTGCCGCGTGGCTTGATGCGCAATCAGCGCGGATGAGCCTAAGCGTGAGCCAGGGCCTAAGCCGTCGTGACCAGCGTTTGCGGGATATGGCGCGTGCCTTACCTCGGGTGGACAGCCTGCTGGACGGACCGCGGCAACGGCTTGACCGGGCCGGCGAACGGTTGGGCCCTGCCCTGATTGCAGGGGTTCAGCAGCATAAAATCAGGCTGGCAGATCTGGCAGGGGCGCTACGCCCGGCGGCTCTTCGTCGCAGCCTGTCTAATGATCGCCGCCGGTTGGAAACGTTGTCGGAACGTTTGGCCCCCGCATTGCTACGCTCAGTTGCGGCAAAGCGCGAAGGCCTCGCGAGCCGTGTCCGCAATCTGCGGCCCGAAGCGCTAACCCAAGAACAGGCCCGTTTGACCGACACACTTACCCGCACTGTGCGCCGCTTGTCTGATGCAGGTCAGCGCCAAACAAACGCCTGGCGTCAGCGCATTGATGCAGCTGAGCGCTTGCGCGTCACACTGGGCTATGAAGCGACGTTGGAGCGTGGATTTGCGGTTGTGCGCAGCGAGGGGGCGGTGCTGACGTCGGCCAAGGCTGCGAAGAAAGCTGAAACGCTGGAGATACAGTTCGCAGATGGCATAGTCGCGGTTGGCGGCAAGCAAGCCCCTGCGCGCAAAGCACCAACAACCCCGCCAAAAGATCAAGGATCGCTGTTTTAAGGCCGTTTCAAACGCCGATCTCTGGCCCGAGGCACAACATCTCTTCGCCGCGGTCCTCAACCTCATAAAGTGCAATCGCTTCCGGGTCGTTCTCAAACTGCGCGATCAGCCCGCCATTGCCCTCCTCGAAGCTCCAGCATTGTGGCTCTGGATTGTCCTCGTAGACAAAGCAAATCAGGCCAGCGTCCTCGTACCATTCGCCTTCTTTGCATTTGCCATCCAAGAACGACCAGCGCACACGGCGATTGGGCAAATAAACCTCTGCCCCATAAGGCGCGCTGCGGGTGCCGTAAAACAGGGTTTTGCCTTGGGTGTAGGCATCAAATTCTGCCGCACTCATGGTCGATTGCGCGGTGGCGGGCAGGGGCATCATGGCCCACAAGATCAACAAAATTACTTTCATGCCCCAAGATTGCCAGATGTCTGCGCGCACCACCAGACCCCCCTTTGCCCTATCGGCCAAGCCCTGCACGCAAACGAAAAACGCAAAGCTGCACTCATCGGTCGTTTTTTGATCTCCCGGCGCATTCGTGCTTTGCTAGACTGCGCGTAATCGCGGCACTGGAGACTGACATGGCACTTGATGATCACAAAAAACAAGACGGTAACGGTGTCTGGAAATCCGGCAAAGGCAAGGGCCGGCACCACACCAAAGGTCGCCAACTTGAAGATGGCCCTTGGGATGAGGTGCGTGCGCTTTTGGGCGACAAGCCGCGCCGCCGCGACCTGCTGATCGAACATTTGCACCTTATTCAGGACGAATACGGCCATCTTTCTGCCGCTCACCTGCGCGCGTTAGCCGAAGAAATGCGCATGAGCATGGCCGAAGTTTATGAAGTTGCTACCTTCTACGCGCATTTTGACGTGGTCAAAGAAGGCGAAACACCGCCCCCCGCGCTGACAATCCGTGTCTGCGATTCGCTCTCATGCGAATTGGCTGGAGCACAGGCGCTCAAATCTGCCCTAGAAGACGGGCTCGACGCCTCCGAGGTGCGCATTGTGCGCGCGCCTTGCATGGGGCGCTGTGATACGGCCCCGGTGCTGGAACTTGGCCACAACCATATCGACCATGCTACACCTGAAAAGGTGCATGCAGCCATCGCGGCGGACGATACCCATGCGCATGTGCCTGACTACCAGACCTTTGCGGCGTACCGTGCGGAGGGGGGCTATGGCAAACTAGAAGACCTTCGCAACAGGGGTGACTGGGAGGCCGAACTTGAAAAGGTGCTCGATGCCGGATTGCGCGGCTTGGGCGGCGCTGGGTTTCCAGCAGGCAAGAAACTGCGGTTTGTGCGCGCCGAACCGGGGCCGCGCTATCTTGCGGTCAACGGAGATGAAGGGGAGCCCGGCACCTTCAAAGACCGGTTCCATCTTGAGCGCACGCCGCATCTGTTTCTTGAGGGGATGCTGATTGCTGCCTGGGCTGTCGAAGCGGAAACCTGCTTTATCTACATGCGCGATGAATATCCGGCTGTGCTTGAGATTATGCGGCGCGAGATCAAGGCGCTGGAAACGGCAGGCCTTGTTGCCGAGGGATTTATCGATCTGCGGCGCGGCGCTGGGGCGTATATCTGCGGTGAAGAATCGGCCATGATCGAGTCCATCGAAGGCAAGCGCGGCTTGCCCCGTCACCGCCCGCCTTTTGTCGCGCAGGTTGGAATATTCAACCGCCCGACTCTTGTCCACAATGTCGAAACCTTGCACTGGGTCACGCGGATTTTGCGCGAGGGGCCACAGATCATGTCATCGGTCACGCATAACGGGCGTGTGGGTCTGCGCAGCTATTCCGTTTCGGGGCGCGTTGCAAAACCGGGCGTCTACGAATTGCCCGCTGGCTCCACGATCACTGACATCATCGCCGCATCTGGCGGCATGGCAGAGGGCCATGTGTTCAAGGCGTATCAACCGGGTGGGCCGTCTTCGGGCTTGTTACCTGCCTCGATGAACGACATCCCGCTCGATTTTGACACGTTGCAACCGCATGGCAGCTTTATCGGATCTGCGGCCGTTGTTGTGTTGTCTGATCAGGACCGCGCCCGCGATGCGGCGCTGAACATGCTGCGGTTCTTTGAGGATGAAAGCTGTGGTCAGTGTACACCTTGCCGGGTTGGCTGCGAAAAGGCGGTTAAGCTGATGCAGGCGGAAAAATGGGATCAGGCTCTGCTTACGGAGCTGTCGACCGCGATGGTTGATGCCTCAATCTGCGGTCTGGGACAGGCGGCACCAAACCCGATCCTGTTGACGATGAAGCATTTCCCCGACGAGGTGTAGCCTCAGGACCGCGAGCCCTAGTTCTTGATCACCAAACAGGTGCAGCCCTTGGCACGCAATTGGCTGCACAGCTTCTGCGCGCCCTTACGGGTGTCTCGGCCCATCTGCGCCATATAGAACCCTTTGCGTCCTGCAACACGGTTTGTGTTGTAAATCATATAGATGCGCTCTTTTTGGATGGCGCTTTGACACGATTGCGTTGCACTCAAAACCTTGGCACGCGCAGCTTTTTTTGACGTCCCAAACCCCAAGCGCACACCCCATGGTTTGGCGTCAACGACGGGCGGCTTCGGGCGTTTCAGCGGCGACAAACGGCGGCTTACGGCCATATCAGCACAGGCTCGGTAGAAACTGGTTTTCTTGGACAGCCGCATGTCGTGATTTTTGGGGGGCGCATCGCGCCATGTCTTTGCCGGTAGGCCCGTGATGATCGGCACGTAATTGAAGGTTTCACGCGCCAGACCTTTGCCCTTCAAAAACCCTGACGCACGTCGCTCACCGCCATTGTACCCAATCGCGGCCATCCCTTCATTGCCAAAGCGGTCCACCATTTCCGCCAGATACTGCGCAGAATGTTCCAGCGCGTCTGCAGGGTTGTAGGGATCACGCAATCCGCGCAATTGGGCCGTTGAGGGAATGAACTGCGCAATGCCGCGCGCGTTCGCTGGGCTTAAGGCATTGGGATCAAATCTACTTTCTTGCCAAATCAGCCGAGCAAAGAAATCGCGATTCAGCCCGTGCCGATCGGCAAAAACTTCGATTGCGCTGCAGGTGTCAAACACAAAATGCTGCGACCGTATGCAATGGACATGGCCCCATTTGTCGCTGCTGCACTGCCGTTGGGGCGGTTCGGCCCCCGCAAAACTTGCCCAGAAAAACAGACATATGATTATACCCCAACGCATCTGGCTTTGGTGCTGTGTCCCGGGCCTCATGTCAATCTGGGCCGTGCTCTTCCATCCAAGGCATCAAGCGGTTAGATCAGGTTAAACCCTACGCCGGAGATTGCGCCCCTTGGCATTTTTCAAAAAACTAAAAGACCGCCTGTTCAAATCTTCCTCCAAGATCGACGAGGGCCTTGAAGCAATTGTCAGCGATGGCGGAACTTCGGAGCCTGCCGTTGATGATGTAGCAGCGGCTCCAGTGGTCCAAGCGGAAGCCCCACCTGCCGCCGTAGAACGTGTGCCCGCGCCGGTTCCAGAGCAAATGGCAGAGGCGGAGCCCGAACCCACGCCAGATCCGCTTCCCGAACCAGAACCCGAGCCAACGCCAGACCCGATAATTGAGGTCGAAGAGGCCCTTGACCCGGCACCAGAACCGGAGAATCTGCCTGAGCCTGAGCCTGAGCCTGAGCCTGAGCCTGAGCCTGAGCCTGAGCCTGAGCCTGAGCCTGAGCCTGAGCCTGAGCCTGAGCCTGAGCCTGAGCCTGAGCCTGAGCCTGAGCCTGAGCCAAAGACAGTACCATTGCGCGCAACGCTCACGCCTGTCGCGCCGCTGCTGGAAGATGAACCAGCGCAGCCAAAGGCCAAACAAGGCCTGTTGGGCCGTCTGATGGGGCGCACGACACCCAAAGAGGTCGTACGCCGTGAGTTAGACGACGACATGTTGGAGCAGCTCGAAGAGTTGCTTATCAGCACGGATATGGGTGTTGATACGGCCCTGCGTGTGACGGCCAACATGGCCGAAGGGCGTCTGGGCAAAAAACTGTCGGTTGAGGAAATCAAACGCCTCATGTCCGCTGAAATCGCGCGTATTATGGACCCGGTTGCCAAACCCCTGCCGCTTTACTCAAAGACGCCACAGGTGGTTTTGGTCGTTGGTGTCAACGGATCGGGCAAGACCACGACCATTGGAAAGCTGGCCAGCCAGTTCCGCGCGGCGGGCAAAAAGGTGGTGATTGCGGCCGGCGATACCTTTCGCGCGGCCGCCGTTGAGCAGCTGCAAGTCTGGGGCGAACGTGCAGGTGTTCCTGTCTTGACCGCAGCGCAAGGCAGCGATCCCGCCAGCCTTGCTTTTGATGCGATGGGGCAGGCGCAGGCAGACGGCGCTGATCTTTTGCTGATCGACACGGCGGGACGCTTGCAAAACCGGGGCGACCTGATGGAGGAATTGGCCAAGATTGTCCGGGTCATCCGCAAAAAAGACCCCAGCGCGCCGCATAACACTTTGTTGGTTCTCGACGCGACAACGGGGCAGAATGCGCTTAATCAGGTAAAGGTGTTTCAAGACATTTCGGATGTATCTGGGCTGGTGATGACCAAACTTGATGGCACGGCCAAAGGCGGTGTGCTGGTTGCACTTGCGGATAAATTTGGACTGCCTATCCACGCTATCGGCGTGGGGGAGCAGATCGATGATTTGCAGCCATTTGATCCAGAAGAATTCGCAGATGCGCTGACCGGGCTCGACCGCTAGATGCGACTGGTTGCATGACCGAGTGGTTGATCAGCATTGAGGGGACCGAAACGGGGCATCAGGCCGCGTTGGCCCTCGCTCTTATGGCGGCATTTCTGCATGCGGTCTTTGGTGCGCTGCAAAAGGGCCGGCACGATCCTTGGCTGACACGCGGCGCGATTGACGCTTCTTATTGCGCCATGGCCGCCCCCTTTGCCCTCTTTGTTGTGCCTTGGCCCGAACCGCATATGTGGCCAATCTTTGGCGCTGTGTGGGTGATCCACATGATCTACAAACTGCTCCAAGGCTGGGCCTATACCAAAGGGGCCTATACGGTTGTCTATCCCGTCGTGCGCGGCACCGGGCCGCTTTTCACTGTGGTAGGGGCCTATTTCATCTTTGATGAGGTTTTCACCGCCACCCAATGGCTTGGTGTAGCAGTGCTGGTAGCGGGTATTTTCGGCCTCGCCGTCTATAACCTTATCTATCTCACCGCGGCGCGCGATACGTTGAACGCAGCACTGGGGCTGGCGGTTTTGACTGGGATTTTTGTGGCACTCTACACCACGTATGACGCCTACGGCATCCGCGCGACGGCCAATCCATTCACTTTTCTGGCGTGGTTTTTCATGATCGACGGGATCGCCATGCCCTTCATTGCCGCGCGCAGATGGTGCCGAATGGAAAACCCACCGGACCTGGGCCCCTTGATGCAGCGCGGCGTTATTGGCGGCTTTGTCGCCTTCCTGAGCTTTGGTTCGATTATGTTGGCCACCCGCCTCGACAAGGTAGGCGAAGCGGCGGTACTGAGAGAAACCTCGACGGTCTTTGCCGCCCTTATCGGTTGGCTGGTGCTGAAAGAGACGGTCGGCCCTCGCCGCATCGCGCTGATGGCGCTGATCGCAGTCGGGGCGGTAATTGTAGAGATGGGCGGCTAGGAGTGCGCAGCGTGGACAAAGGACGTGAGATCAACCCGATCTTGAAACTGGTGCTGGAAATGGGCCCGGTGTTGGTGTTTTTCGTGGCCTACATCCGTCTTAAGGATCAGATGTTCACCTTCGGGGAAACTGAATACGCTGGTTTTATTGTGGTTACAGCTGCGTTTATCCCACTGTTGATCGCCTCGACCTGCGCGCTTTGGGCGCTGACCGGCAAACTGTCCAAGATGCAAGTGGCGACGCTGGTGCTGGTGGTTGTGTTCGGTGGGCTGTCTGTTTGGCTGAACGACGAGCGGTTCTTTAAAATCAAACCCACGATGATCTATTTGCTGTTTGGCGGCATCCTCGGCATTGGGCTCCTGCGCGGCAAATCCTACCTGCGCTACGTGATGGAAGAAATGATGCCGCTGCAGGACGCAGGCTGGATGATCCTGACAAAGCGGCTGATGTATTTCTTCTTCGGGCTCGCGATCGCGAACGAGGTGATCTGGCGCAGCTTTTCCACAGAAACATGGGTGTATTTCAAGACCTTTGGCCTCACGATTGCGATGTTCGTGTTTTTCATATCGCAGTCGCGGATGTTCCAAACCTACAGCCTAGAAGACGAAGCCGAGTAGGGGTGGCTGTCTCAGCTTCTTCGGCTTTATCAAGATAGATTAAGGGCTTAGCGCTTGAACAGAGTGCTGTGCCCGCTTTTATCCTTTGCAATATCACTGCGTTTTTCGGCATGCAGCGCCCGGCCTTTTTGAACGCCGGGACGGGCGGCCATAAGGTCTAACCAACGCGCCATATTGGGTTTGTCATCAAGTGTCTGTTGCTGACCTTCCCATAAAGAAGCCCAACCCCAGATCGAGAAATCTGCAATCGAAACAAAGTCACCTGCGACAAACTCGTGGTTTAACAACTGCTTGTCCAGCACGCCATAAAGCCGCGCAACCTCCTTGCGGTAACGGTCCTTGGCATAGGGCAGGTCGTTGGGTGGATCCATCACAGGCGCATATTTGAGGAAATGATGCGCCTGACCAGCCATCGGGCCAAGGCCACCCATTTGCCACATCAGCCACTGATCCACCGCGATGCGTTCACGTTCGGTATTGCCGCCAAACTGGCCCGTCTTACGCGCAAGATATTGCAGGATCGCACCGCTCTCAAAGATTGAAATCGGCGCGCCATCAGGCCCATCATGATCTGTGATCGCGGGCATCCGGTTGTTAGGTGAAATCTCTAGGAATGCAGGCGCAAATTGGTCACCCTGAGAAATGTTGATCAGATGAGTTGTGTAAGGCAACGCCATCTCTTCGAGACAGATAGAGGTTTTCCAACCATTCGGCGTAGGCCAGAAATAGTGGTCAATAGGCGTGCTCATGATCAGGACCTTTGCTGCGATGTTGGCGCATGATGCGCGTTTTCAGGGCAGCGGCAAGGGGGAGTGGCGAATTTGGTATCAGTCGTGACCATCGGCGGTCAGATTGCTTGGGCAGCGCGGCGCGTAGCTGGCCGAAAGACAACGCGCCAGTCAGACCAAGAGCCGCGGCGTTCAAATCCATCACGCCGGGGCGCGCGTAGGCGGACCGGTGGCAGATCAGGCGCGAAGTTGGGCCAAGATTAAAGCCAAGCCCAACAAGTGCAGCAAGCGTTGACGCGCAATCAATCTGAACAGTCAACGCCCGTGGCGCATCAATGCCCTGACCAATAGCCCTGTCGCCAGGGATCAGCCGTTCAAACAGAAAATCAAAAAGATCATTTTCACGGCTGGTCAGGTTCAATACGTCGCAGCTTCGGCCAGCTGGGGTCGCCAAAGCCGCTTGTGCCAAACAGTGATGGCTCGCTCCTGAAAGCAACACCATCCGATCCAGCATACTCGATTTCAAATGATGCAACGCCGACAGCGCAACAGTGGCACCCAGCGAATGGGCTATGATGTGGACAGGCCGGCCGGGTGATTGTTTGCGCAGCAGACGGACAAGCGACGCCACCTCCGCGCCGCGTGCCACGGCTTCGGTATGCACCTGACGCAGCGGGCCGCGCGCATGCCAGCCAAAGGCCACCCCCAAACCCGCGTCCCCCAGCAACTTCAGCTCAGCGGGCCAATGCGCGGCTCGAAAAATTCTGCCATGAGGACAATGGGCTGGTTCCAATGGCGTATGCCGATAACCGTGAACCATAATCACCGCTGGCCCCTTGGTGCGTGCCATTCGCCCAAACGCAGCAGTCACCCCAATCCCTGCAGGGCTGTGCGTGGCATGATGGACCTCAATGCCAGACGCGGTTGCGTTGACCCGGAGCAGCGGCATGGCCGATCCTCTTTTCAAAATTATGTGATCAAGTTGTGTCCCGAGCCTAGGGCACCGCGATGAATAATTTGTTACATCCGCGTTCCGCCGCCCAATCTCACATCCACCCGCTTGACCTTGCAACAGCCATCCACTACCCAAAGGCATGTGGCGATTTGTTACCGGATTGCGGGCCACGGTTGGGTAAGACCTGCCAAAACTGCTAAAAGGTCAGGATGAAGGACCCCCTTTCGCTTGACCGCGTCTGGGGTTTTTTTGTGTCGCGCGCAGAGCCGCGCGGCTGGAGAGGATACGATATGAGCGACAAGTGGCACCCACGCACCAAGGCCGTGCATGCAGGCACGCGCAGAAGCCAATACGGCGAAGTCAGCGAGGCCATTTTTCTCACACAGGGCTTTGTCTATGACAGCGCCGAACACGCCGAAGCCCGGTTTCTAGAGAGCGGACCAGACGAATTCATTTACGCCCGCTATGGCAACCCAACCATCGCCATGTTCGAAGAGCGCATTGCAGCACTTGAGGGGGCCGAAGACGCCTTTGCCACAGCCTCCGGCATGGCCGCAGTGTCCGGAGCGCTGACCGCTATGCTTAAAGCTGGCGACAGGGTTGTGGCGGCGCGCGCGCTTTTTGGGTCCTGCCTATATGTGCTCGAAGATTTTTTGACCCGCTTCGGCGTTAACGTGACCTTTGTGGATGGGACCGATTTGGGCGCTTGGGCGGATGCCATCACGCCAGACACCGACGCGGTGTTCTTTGAATCCGTTTCGAATCCCACTTTGCAGGTGGTTGATATCGAAGGCGTCTCCAAGCTCGCGCATGCCCATGGCGCACTTGTTGTTGTCGATAACGTCTTTGCCACGCCGGTTTACTCACGTGCCATCGAACAGGGCGCAGATGTAGTGATTTACTCGGCCACCAAACATATTGACGGTCAAGGCCGCGCTTTGGGAGGGGTGATCCTTGGCACCCGCGACTTCATCCGGGGCACGGTCGAGCCTTACATGAAACATACCGGCGGCTCGATGAGCCCTTTCACTGCGTGGATCATGCTCAAAGGCTTAGAGACCATGAGCCTGCGTGTTCGTGCGCAAACCGCCACAACACTGACGATCGCCGAAGCTCTCGAGGGGCACGCGGGTCTAAACGCCGTGCTTTATCCCGGCTTGCCCAACCACCCCCAGCACGCTCTGACTCAGCGCCAGATGGGGGCAGGGGGTACGGTCCTATCCCTTGACGTAAAGGGCGGGAAAACAGCGGCTTTTGCGTTCTTGAATGCGATCGAAGTCGGTCTGATTTCGAACAATTTGGGCGACGCAAAAACGATCCTGACCCATCCCGCAACGACGACTCATCAGCGCTTGCCACAAGATCAGAAAGACACGCTTGGCATCACGGACGGGCTGATCCGTATCTCTGTGGGGCTTGAGGATGCCGACGACTTGCTTGCGGATGTCAAACAAGCGCTCGAGAGGGCCCGCTAACAATAATGTCATAATAGTTGGAAAACATGGCCCCCTACATTACATTAGGCAAACGTCCAAAGGGGGGCCTGACCATGAACATTGCAGCACCAATTTCTGAGACACCCGACCGCGACGCCGCCGAAGCGGCGCTCAATACTCTGCGCGCTTGGGCCAGCACGGCCAGCTCCGGCGATATTGCAGCCCTTGATCCCACTGTCGCACGCGTCCTTGGCGGCGCTGACGGCTACCCCCAGTTTGACCGAAACTACCCAGAAGGTTTCGTCGCAGGCCCTAATTACATGGCAACGCTGCCCGATCTGCAGAACGGCCCGGCCAGTTTGATCCGGGGCGCGCGCCAGCAAATCCAGCATGTTGGCATCTCGAACTTCCGGCTGCCGATCCGCTTTCATTCGCTAGATGGCGATGATCTGACACTTGAGACTTCCGTGACCGGTACCGTCAGCCTTGAGGCCGACAAAAAAGGTATCAACATGTCGCGTATCATGCGCAGCTTTTACAAACATGCCGAGGCGACATTTAGCTTTGAGGTGATCGAAGCAGCGCTCGACGATTACAAAGCTGATCTCGAAAGCATCGACGCCCGTATCCAAATGCGCTTTTCGTTCCCGATGAAGATCGAAAGCCTGCGCTCTGGCCTCTCGGGCTACCAGTATTATGACGTCGCTCTTGAGCTGGTGGAGAGCAATGGCTTGCGCCAGAAAATCATCCACCTCGATTATGTCTATTCCAGCACCTGTCCGTGCTCGTTGGAATTGTCCGAGCACGCCCGTGCCACCCGCAACCAACTGGCCACGCCGCATTCCCAACGCTCTGTCGCGCGGGTTTCCGTGCTGATGGAGGACTGCGACAATTGTCTATGGTTTGAGGATCTGATCAACGCCTGTCGCCGGGCCGTCCCCACTGAGACCCAAGTTATGGTCAAGCGCGAAGACGAACAGGCTTTTGCGGAACTCAATGCCGCAAACCCAATATTTGTCGAAGATGCCGCGCGTTTGTTTTGCCAGCAGCTACAGACCGATGAACGCATCAGCGATTTCCGGGTCATCGCAAGCCATCAAGAAAGCCTGCACAGCCATGATGCGGTGTCTGTCTTGACCGAAGGGCCGACTTTCGCTCAAGCCAGCTTTGATCCCAAGCTGTTTAATACCCTCTTTCACGTTGGGTAATCCCACCGCTTAGCGGGTGATACTTGCAAGGCGCGGGCAGCGGCTATGCATATATGGGGGTTTTGCTGCGGCGCAGCAGCCCCTATCTTGGTGGCAGGGGAGAGAAACCCCACAACAAGAAATTCCAAAGGTATTACAATGACCTACCATGACTCCACATCCGCAGTTACATCCTCTGTCGCCGATACCGCCAAACACATGGGCGCGTCCATCATGAGCTTCTTTGGCACAGTAAGCCACGCGATGATGATCAACTCCACAGGCGCAGAACGCGTTCGCATTGTTCAGCGCTTGCAAGCCAAATCCGACGCAGAACTTGCCGGTTTGGGCATCAAACGTGACGACATCGTTCGGCATGCTTTCGGTGGCTTCATCAACTGATACTTGCCGCATACCACGGTGATGTTGCGATAGATTCCACACCGCGCCGCTGTTGAGTTGTCACATGATTGGCTCAGGTACCAAGCAGGCGCGGTGTGACCGCTTGACATGACACCAAAGCAAGGCCAACCCTTCGCTAATGTTGGACATGCGCCCCGTTGGATATGTGATCGGCCTGCTGGTCGCCGTGCTGGGCTTTGCAATGATCGTTCCGTTGCTGGTCGATCTGGCCGAAGGCCGTTCGCATTGGCCAGTTTTCCTCGAGAGCGCCCTGATTACGATCCTGGGTGGCAGCATGATGGCCCTGGCCTCAGCTAATGGGGTCAAACAAGGGCTGTCGATCCAACAAACCTTCCTACTGACCACTGCCGTTTGGGTTATGTTGCCGATGTTCGGCGCACTCCCTTTCATCCTTGGGGCTACCGAAGCCCGTCTCGTTGACGCCGTGTTCGAAGCGATGTCGGGGATGACGACCACTGGGGCCACCGTGTTCTCAGGTCTCGACGAACTGCCCAAAGGCCTGCTCATCTGGCGCGGCATCCTGCAATGGCTTGGTGGCATCGGTATCATCGTTGTCGCCATGGTGTTTTTGCCGGAACTCCGCGTTGGCGGCATGCAGATCTTTAAGTCTGAAGCGTTTGATACCTTTGGCAAAATTCTCCCACGCGCGGGGCAAATCGCCACGCAAATCTCTGTTATCTATGTCTGGCTCACGCTTGTTTGCGCGCTGACGTATCTGTCTCTTGGGATGGATATGTTTGATGCCACCGTGCATGCGCTCACGACCATATCGACCGGCGGGTTTTCGAATTATGACGCGTCATTTGCTACATTCTCGGGTCCGATGGAATACGTCGCAAGCGCGTTTATGATTCTCGCCGCCCTTCCATTCGTGCGGTATGTTCAGCTGATCAACGGCAACCCATTGGCCTTGCACCGCGACCGGCAAGTGCGCGGCTTTGTTTTCACAATTGCAGTGCTGGTTTTGATGATCTTTGTGTCCCTGCAGCAAGTCCTTCCGCAGCATTGGGAACAATCCTTCCGCGAAGCACTTTTCAACGTGACCTCGATCATCTCGGGCACCGGCTATGCCTCTGTGGATTATATGCAATGGGGCTCGTTCTGTGTCGCGCTGTTCTTTTTCATTGGTCTGATCGGGGGCTGCGCGGGTTCTACTGCATGCTCGATCAAGATTTTCCGCTACCAGCTCCTCCTCGCCTCCATTCGTACCCAACTTTTGCGCATCCGCTCCCCCCACGGTATTTTCACGCCGCGCTACGATGGCAAACCTGTGGGCGCTGATGTTCTGGCCTCGGTGATTACATTCTTCATGTTTTTTGTCGTGACGCTGGGGCTGGTGTCTGTTGCGTTGTCCATGACGGGCCTTGATTTTGTCACCTCCGTTTCGGGGGCGGCTGCTTCGCTGGCCAATATTGGACCAGGCCTTGGCGACATTATCGGTCCTGCGGGCAATTTTGCATCGCTCAATGACACCGCCAAGTGGATACTGACCGCTTCAATGCTCATAGGTAGGCTAGAACTGATGGCCGTCTATGTGATCTTCACCCTCAAATTCTGGAGAGCGTAATGCCTCAAACCCGTCCTCTTGGTGCGCAGATTTCCCACATGCTCAAAGACCGTGGCGTCGATGTCATTTTTGGCATTCCGGGCGTCCACAACCAAGAAATGTACCGCGGCATCGAAGAGGCTGGTATCACTCACGTCCTCGCGCGCCACGAACAAGGTGCAGGCTTTATGGCGGACGGCTATGCCCGCGCAACAGGCAAAGTGGGCGTGGCCTATGTGATCACGGGGCCGGGGCTGTGCAATATCATGACCCCTATGGGACAGGCCTATAGCGATTCCGTTCCTTTGCTGGTCATCTCGTCTTGTCTTGATGAAACAGCGGCACGGCGCGGCCAATTGCATCAGATGAAAGATCAAGAAATTGCCGCTGGCACTGTCTGTGATTGGTCGGAGACTGCGCATACTGCGGATGCCGCCTACACCCTGATTGACCGCGCATTGCTTGAGATGCAAAGCCAGCGCCAGCGCCCCAAGCACATTCAGGTCCCCATCGCGCAGCTTGAAGCCTCCGTAAATGCAGCGCCGCCAACGCGTCCCGTTTGGCCTGACCTGGGCAGTCATCCGCATTGGGAAGACGAAGTTGCCGACTTATTGCGCGCCGCCAAACGCCCGCTTTTTGTGTTCGGTGGAGGGGCCACCGAGGCGGACGCTTTTGCGGAAGCACTAGACGTGATCTATCCCGCCGAGGCGGCCGTGTTTTGCACCTATGCAGGGCGGGGCATCGTCCCAGCGGACTACCCGCTGAACTATGGGGCATACCTCGCGCGCCCGGAATCCGCGGAAATCATCGGGCAGGCCGATCTGGTGATCGCGGTTGGAACGTCGTTGGACGAAGTTGATCTGTGGCGCGACCATCTGGGCCACACCGCGCCCTTGGTTCGCATCGACATCGATCCCGAAGTCTTCGCAGACGCTCAAAATGCAGAGATCCGGATCAAAGCCGACGCCGGCATGTTTCTAAGCGCACTTGCGGGCAAACTTGGACAAACCCAACGCAAGTCAGACTGGTCTGCCCAGGACGTGGTCGAGCAACGCTCTAGATGGCGAAATGAGACCATCGTGGAGCGCCCCGGCATTGTGCCCATCGTCGACGCCCTGCGCGCCGCGACCCCGCCTGACACAATGATTTATTCAGACATGACCCAAATCGCCTATGTCGCCAAAGAGGTCTGGGATATGGACCGCCCCGGCCATTGGCACCATCCTTACGGCTTTGGCACGTTGGGCTATGCGACCCCTGCGGCGATTGGCGGGGCTGTTGCCCGGCGCGGGCAACCCACCATGGCCATCATCGGGGATTATGGGTTTCACTACACCATGGCCGAACTCGGTGTGGCGGTTGAGCTGGGCCTGAGTTTACCGATCATTTTGTGGGACAACGGCAAGCTCAAAGAGATCGAGGACAGCATGATCCAAGCTCAGATCGCCCCTAATGCGGTGATTGCTCACAATCCTGATTTTTGCAAACTCGCCGAGGCCTTTGGCGCCAAAGCCGTCGCTCCCAAATCGTTGGCCGAGATGCAAGATGCCGTGCGGGCCGCCTTTGACGCGGACGGCCCGACGCTGATCTACATCACGCCGGACATCACCGGGTGATCACTCCCAGCAACTGACCAAAACAGTCATGCCGGTCGCGCGTTCTGAAATCTTTAGGGGGCTCAGGGCAGCGCCGGTCCCACCCGCTGGCAGGTTCAGCCCCGCATCACGTCCCACCGCGGCGACGATCGCCGCATCGAGGGTAAAGCTCACATCTTCAGGCAGTTGCGGCCCGTCCTTCGCGTGGGGGATCAGCATCCCCATCACCGCGCCTGCTTGGTCCAGCACCGGGCCACCGATGTCTCCAGGCAGCGATTTTAGCTCTAACCGCGACAGGTCTAGTTCACCCTGCAGCCCGCGAATATCTGCGATTTTGCCAAAGCTCATCGACGGCGCACTCAGCACCCCGCCATAGCTATAGCCCGCCAACGCGACCTCTGATTGCAGCCGCGGGGCCACATCGCTCAGCGCTGCTACAGCAATAGGGGCCACCAATTTGCTGGGTTTCAGCAATGCGACACCACGCGCTTTATCATCCACAATCAGTTCAGCTTGGGTTTCGGTATCCAGCGTGATCCGACCACAGCTTTGTACCGCCTCAGAGGTCGTCGCCACCGCGCCGCCCTTCGTTACGAAAAAACCAGAGCGCGTCAGCTTGGGTTTGCGTACTTCCAGCCCCGCAACCAGATCAACCGATTGCTGCGCGCCGCCACCCGCAGCGGCATTCATCACACCGGGCGCGCGGGCAAAGCTGGTGCGCATTTCAGCCAACACACGGGTCCGCCGGTCCTCGTCACCCGAAGGCCAGATCAGCGTAAAACCTTTGATCTCACCATTTTCCAGCGTCACGTCCGTTTGGCTTACGATCCGGGCGTTTTGACCCATGATCTCGAAGCTGTTCCGGTTGCGCTTGCGCGGGCCATTCAGTGGCACAATCTCAAGCGTTTGCATGATCTCATAAAGCCCGTTGAGTGTGGTCTGATCACCCGCTTGGCTGATCAAAAGCACCCGTGCCGCACTGCCGTCCACGCTGTTATACTGAACAAACGGCGGCTCATTTTCAGCGAATTTCACCACTTCTGTGGGCATCACCACATCAATACCCGCTTGGGCATTGCGCACCGTCTGCATACCCAGACCGTCCAGCACCGCATTATATTGACCAATAAGTATCGCCCGCTGCGTCGTTGTCAGGATGCCGGTTTGCTCAAAAGCATTGGCGGCCTGCCAATCGGCCATCGAATTACGGGTGCCACGTCCAAATGACCCATCAATGGACGCGGTGTAAAACCCTGCCCATTTCAGCGCGATCTGCAATTGCTCCCGCTCGATGCGCGTCAGCAAACGTTCGCTGCGCCGGGCTTGTGACGGCGTCTCATCTGCGGGCTCAGGCTCAAGGATGACAACAGGCGGCTCTGGCGCGATAAGCTGTACGTCTGGCTCCACCGTCTGAGGGATCGGGGCGGCGCCAAGGTTCAGTACATTCGCGCCAATAGGCCAGAATTGCTGACGAAATGCGGATGAAAACTGAATAAAGCTGTCACTTGGGATCAACCCGTCGCGCAAATAACTGCGTAAAACGATTTCGGCATCATCGCGACGGTAGGGGCCCACGGCAACGGCATACCAGCCTCGGCCAACCGCAAAACCGTTCACGTCTTGCAGCAGCGTCGTGTAGGCGCGCGCGCGGTCAGTAGCGAGGGCCAGCGTCGGCTGCGCTTCAATCTGGACCCAGACAATGTCGTTTGATGATTGCGCCCGTGCAGGCACGCCGCCTGCAAAACTCCAGACCAAAATTGCGGCCATAAAGGCCATCATTATCCGCACCATCGTTTATACTGCTCTCATCCAAAATAATCGACGGCAGATAAGCAGGAAACCCCTCTGAACACCATAAGCCATCACGCGTTTTTGCGACCATTAGGACAATTGACCACACGGCTCCGCACCCCTAGGAAAGACGCTCAAGAACAAAGGTCGCGTAACATGTCAGATTCACCCCGGTCATTTCAGGAAATCATCCTGCGCCTGCAGGCTTATTGGGCCCGGCACGGCTGCGCGATTTTGCAGCCCTACGACATGGAGGTCGGGGCAGGGACCTTCCACCCCGCGACCACATTGCGAAGCCTCGGCACGCAGCCATGGGCAGCAGCTTACGTCCAGCCTTCACGCCGCCCCACTGATGGGCGTTACGGCGAAAACCCCAACCGTTTGCAGCACTATTATCAATACCAAGTGCTGATCAAACCGAGCCCCCCCGACCTTCAAGCGCTGTATCTTGGCTCACTTGAGGCGATCGGCGTTGATATGGCGCTCCACGACATCCGCTTTGTCGAAGACGACTGGGAAAGCCCGACCTTGGGCGCTTGGGGTCTGGGTTGGGAAGTCTGGTGCGACGGCATGGAAGTTAGCCAATTCACTTATTTTCAGCAGGTTGGTGGCTATGATTGTCATCCCGTATCAGGGGAATTGACCTACGGCCTTGAGCGTCTGGCGATGTATATCCTCGGCGCGGATCATGTGATGGACATGCCCTATAACGATCCTAGCTCACCCATTCCGTTGACCTACGGCGATGTTTTCAAACAAACCGAAGAAGAATACGCCCGCTGGAACTTTGACGTGGCCAACACCGATGTCCTTCTGCGCCATTTTGAAGAAGCCGAAGCCGAATGCCGCACCATCATCGAACAGCCACACCAAGACCCCAAAACCGGCAAGCGCATCGTGATGGCCCACCCGGCCTATGATCAAGCGATCAAAGCAAGCCACATCTTTAACCTGCTCGACGCGCGCGGCGTGATTTCCGTCACCGAACGCCAAGCCTACATTGGCCGTGTCCGGGCGCTGACCAAGATGTGCGCCGATGCCTTTGTGCAAACCCGTGCTGCGGGTTGGACCGAGGACGCCGCGTGAACGGTAAAATTGTCGGGAGCGTCATCATGGTTTCAGCTTTCATCGCGGGCGCAGCACTCTATTACGCCCAAGTCTACGGCTTCTACCAAGAGGTCTCAGCACCCGCAGACGGCGTCGAACTTGTCTCTGTTGTCACCAATCAACCCGAAGCCATCCCCTTTGACGCTTTCCAAGCCATCGACGCGGACAGCTCTCCCATCCGCTACCGCGCGTGCTTCACGACATTGCACAGCTTGGCCCTGCTCAGCGAAAGCTACGCGCTGGTCGATGGAGCAGAGCCGCGCAATGGCCCCGGCTGGTTTGATTGTTTTGATGCTGCCGCCATCGGTGCCGAACTTGAAGCCGGCACCGCCCTCGCGTTTCTTGCACAAAAGAACGTGCATTTCGGCGTCGACCGCATTGTGGCAATTACATCCGACGGGCGTGGCTATGCGTGGCACGAACTTAACGATTGCGGTGCCAAAGCCTATGACGGCACTATCACCGGCGAAGTCTGCCCAGATCTGCCCACCAACTAACCCCAACCTGCCCACTCATGGGGCAGGGCTGGACCTCGCGTCACTGCCCCGCTATCCACAATTCACCATTGCAAAACCCCAAAGGGATACCGCCCGTGCCTGACCTGTTGATCGAGCTTTTCTCCGAAGAAATCCCTGCCCGGATGCAAGCGCGCGCCGCTGGTGACCTGAAAAAACTGGTCACAGACGGTCTGGTTGAGGCCGGGATCACCTATGCCTCCGCCGCTGGTTTCGCGACCCCGCGGCGCTTGACGCTCACGGTCGAAGACATGCTGGCCAGCAGCCCCGCGCGCTCAGAGGAACGCAAAGGTCCGCGCGCCGATGCCCCTGAAAAAGCCATCGAGGGGTTCTTGCGCGGCGCAGGCCTAACCCGCGACCAACTCGAAGAACGCGACACCCCCAAAGGGCCCGTGCTGTTTGCGCGTATCGAAAAGCCGGGCCGCCCTGCGGCTGACATCGTGGCCGAAGTGCTGGAACACACAATTCGCAATTTCCCTTGGGCCAAATCCATGCGCTGGGGCAACGGAACCCTCAAATGGGTCCGCCCGCTGCATTCCATCCTTTGCATCATCAGCGCCGAAGACGGCCCCGAAATTGTCCCCCTCAACATCGACGGGATTGAGGCAGGGGCCACCACATACGGCCACCGCTTTCATGCGCCTGACGCAATCACCGTCAGCGGCTTTGATGACTACACAACCAAGCTCAATCGCGCCAATGTCGTGCTGGACGCCAACACGCGCCGCGACACGATCTGGCATGATGCGACCAATGTGGCCTTTGCCTCTGGTCTTGAAGTTGTCGAAGACGCGGGCCTGCTCGCCGAAGTCGCGGGCCTTGTTGAATGGCCTGTCGTCCTGATGGGTCGGATCGGCGAAGCCTTCCTTGATCTGCCGCCCGAGGTTTTGCAAACCTCCATGAAAGAACACCAGAAATTCTTCTCCGTCCGCAATCCAAAAACTGGCCGGATCGAGCGTTTCATCACCGTCGCCAACCGTGAAACTGCCGACCAAGGGGCCACGATTTTGGCGGGCAATGAAAAAGTGCTCAGCGCGCGCCTCGCGGATGCGAAGTTCTTTTGGGAAAACGATCTGCGCGTGGCCAAATCCGAAACAGGCATGGCAACTTGGGTCAAAGCCCTCGAAAACGTCACCTTCCACAACAAACTGGGCACCCAAGCCGAGTTGATCGAACGCATGGCCATCCTCGCCCGCGAACTGGCTCCCATGGTCGGTGGCGACCCCGACGAGGCTGAAACAGCCGCCCGTTTGGCCAAAGCCGACCTCAGCTCCGAAATGGTCTATGAATTCCCCGAACTCCAAGGCCTCATGGGCAGCTACTACGCCCGCGCCGCAGGCCACTCAGACGCAATCGCCGCCGCTGCCAAAGAACACTACGCACCACTTGGCCCGTCAGACGACGTGCCGATAGCACCCGTTTCCGTTGCAGTGTCGCTCGCCGAAAAGATCGACAAACTAACCGGTTTCTGGGCAATCGACGAAAAGCCAACCGGGAGCAAAGACCCCTTTGCGCTGCGTAGGGCGGCATTGGGTGTCATTCGGATATTGGTAGAGAATGACCATAGAGCCCCGATCTTAGAGGAGCTGAAGAGAGGTACTCATTACATATTTGCTAACCTCGCGTTGGCAGGCAAGCTTGCTTATCTTTCCTTCTATGAACTCAATAACGAAGGCGATGATACAGACGTGGAAGAATGGAGCACTTTCGAATTTTCGCCATCCGAAGAAATGGTGAATGATGGTTTCGACCCCGACACAAAAATTCCGCATAATTTCCTTGGTTGTTTGGAGATCGTTAAGAAGCATCACATTGCTTGGAAGTCTGATGTAGATTCAAGCGGTGACCATCTGGATCATGGTGCGGAAATGATCCGTCCAGATTTACTTGCCGCCGACCTCCTCTCCTTCCTCCACGACCGCCTAAAAGTCTACCTCAAGGACCAAGGCATCCGTCACGACATCATCGACGCCTGCATTGCTATGCCGCAAAACGACGACCTGACCCTCCTCGTCAAACGCGCGCGCGCCCTCTCGGACACGCTCAAAACCGACGACGGCGAAAACCTAATCCAAGGCTTCAAACGCGCCAACAACATCCTCACCGCAGAAGAGGCCAAAGACGGCGTCGAATATTCCTACGGTGCCGATGTCAAATTCGCCGAAGTGGATGAGGAACGCAGTCTGTTCGCTGCCCTCGACACCGCCGAAGCACAGATCAAACCGGCGATGGATGCCCAAGACTTCACCACAGCGATGTCCGCCATGGCGTCCTTGCGCGGTCCCATCGACGCGTTCTTTGATGCGGTGCAGGTCAATTCAGACAACGGTACTGTGCGGCGCAATCGGTTGAACCTGCTGTCTCGCATCCGCAGCATTTGCACCTCCGTCGCTGATCTTACCCGGATCGAAGGGTAGCACCCCTTCATCCGCACGGGCTGTTAAGTTGCTTCAACCGACCCCTATGTGCATACAAACGGTGCACAGGTTGTGCACGCCCTGTGCACGGATGGCACAGCTCACTTCCCCAGCAAAATAACGCCGTTAACCCTCTTTTGGCAGTTTCACCGCACAGCGGCCCACATTCTCTTGCCTCACCCCGCATCTCGCCTATGCTCGCCCAAAGTTCCAAAGGACGCCGCAGTGCAGAATAATCCCGACACCACGCTGGTTACCGCCACCGCACCCATCGCCAACGATACCCACGGCGGGCGGGCAAAATGCTTGCAACGGCTTGTCCGGTTGGAACTGCCGGTCCCGCGTACCATCGCGTTGTCCTTCGAAACTGTGCGTAAAATTGCCCATGGCACGGTGCCTGATTTGTCTGCAGTTGTTGGGCAGTTTTCTGGCGGTGCGCTCTTATGTGTACGTCCCTCTAGCCAAGATCCCGATTGGGGTGGCCCTGGTGCTGTTCTAAATATCGGCATGAATGATGCGCGGTTCGAAGAGTTCTGCAAAACCATGGGAGAAGAGCCAGCATCGTCGCTCTATACCCGCTTTGTCCAAGGCTATGCGATCAATGTCGCACGGTTGGACCCGGATATGTTCGACGATGTTGAGGGCGAAGGCCGTGACGCGCTTGAGGCCTCTCTGCGCGCCTATGAGGCTGAAACAGAAGAGAAATTCCCCCAGGACCCCACTATCCAGCTCGATGCTGTTCTACGGTCCATGGCGCGCGCATGGGAAGGTACATCGGCCCGCTTGCTGCGCCAGGCCAAAGGTGCACCCGCCGACGCTGGGCTGGGCCTAGTGGTGCAACAAATGATCTTTGGGGTTGGTGCCGGGCAATGCGGCTCTGGTGTGCTTCAGTTGGTCAACAGCGGTACAGGTGCGCCGCAGGTCACAGGCCGTTACCTAAGTCAAAGCCAAGGCCGCGACGCGTTAGGCGGCGATACCGCAGCGATCTATCTGACCCGAGATCCGCGCGGCCCCTCGCTGGAGGAATTGGCACCCGAAGCATTCGACCAACTGAAAGCCCACGCATCGCTTATGCGGATCCGCTTGCGCGCAGAGATGCAGGTCGAGTTCGCCATTGATGACGGAAACCTCCACATCCTTGACGGCGTGCGCGTCTCTCGGTCTTCGCGCGCTGCAGTTCGCATTGCCGTGGCCCTTGCCGACGAAGGGATAATCAGCCGCGAAGAAGCGCTTATGCGCGTGCAACCGCGTCTGCTGACAGAACTCTTGCACCGCCAGATCGATCCGTCAGCGACCCGCGATATTATTGGTATGGGCATTGCAGCCAGCCCCGGCGCCGCGACAGGGCGCATCGTGTTTTCCTCGGCTGAGGCGCAAGCCAGTGCATCGCGTGAAGAACCCTGCATCCTCGTTCGGCGCGAAACCTCCTCGGAGGATGTGCGCGGAATGCACGCGGCCAACGCGGTCCTGACTGAACGCGGTGGCATCACCAGCCATGCGGCCGTCATTGGGCGCGGCATCGGTCTGCCCTGCGTTGTCGGGGCGTCCGATATGACCTACAATCTGAGCAAACAAACGATCACTTCCAAGGACGGCCGGGTGTTTAAGGCCGGCGATGAGATTACGGTGGATGGGTCAACGGGCCAAATCCTTGCCGGCGCCGCCGCCATGCAAGAAGCAGCACTTGATGACACGTTCCGCCGGCTGCTGTCTTGGGCCGAAGATGTCGCGGACATCGGAGTGCGCGCCAATGCCGATACACCTGCGGATGCGCAAACGGCCCGAAATTTCAACGCCGACGGCATTGGGCTCTGCCGCACCGAGCATATGTTCTTTGACGCTGGCCGTTTGACGGTCATGCGCGAGATGATCTTTGCCGAAACGGGCGAAGATCGCCGCGCAGTGCTTGAGCGGCTCTTGCCGATGCAGCGCGATGACTTCACGCAACTGTTTCGCATCATGGAAGGCCGGACCGTCAGCATCCGTCTTTTTGATCCGCCTTTGCATGAATTTTTGCCTGCCGATAAACCCGGTCACCGCGAGTTGGCCGATGCATTGGGCTTGCCGCTCTCGGATGTGACGCGCCGGATTGAAGCGATGCGGGAATATAACCCCATGCTGGGCCTGCGCGGTGTGCGCCTTGGTGTCACGGTGCCCGAGATCTACGAGATGCAGGCACGCGCAATTTTTGAGGCGACCGTCGAAGCCAGCGAAGGCGGGGAGCCGATCGTTCCCGAGATTATGATCCCCCTCGTGTCCGCTCGCCGTGAAGTTGAATTGGTTAAGACCGCAATTGATACGGTTGCCGCAGCCGTACGCACGGAACGCGGTGCGGAGTTCAGTTTCCGCCTGGGTGTGATGGTCGAAACCCCACGTGCCGCCCTGCGCGCCGCCGAAATTGCACCGCATTGCGCGTTCCTAAGCTTTGGGACCAACGATCTTACGCAAATGACGTACGGGTTGTCGCGAGACGATGCTGGACGCTTTATGTCCGACTACGTTCAACAGGGCGTTTTTGCCGAAGATCCGTTTCACACACTCGACACCGATGGGGTCGGAGAATTGTTAAAATTAGGGGCAGAACGGGGGCGTATGGCTCAACCAGGGGTTACGCTTTCTGTTTGCGGAGAGCATGGTGGCAACCCCGAATCGATTGCTTTTTGCCGCGAAGTTGGCATCGATTATGTATCCTGTTCACCGTTTCGCGTACCGGTTGCACGCCTCGCGGCCGCCCAATTGGCGATTTCTCACAAGATCGGGTAGGCAAAAAAAAGCCGACCGCTAACGCTTGATTGCGTGGGCGGTAATCCGCGTAACTTGAGGCCCTCGGCCTTTACGCTCAAGTTCATTCTAGCTAAGCGCCCCTTAAGTGAAATTACACCCGGGGGGGCAACATGCGATTAAGTAATATTCTATCTATTAAGCACGTTGCAGCGGCGCTTTCTATTTCTGGATTAATGACGTCTGCTGTAATGGCAAACCCTAATGTGGCCGAAGATCTTGCACGTGTTGAGACGCTTGGCTTGACTGGCGTAGCATCTGATCGGCTCAAAGAATTGGTTGAACCACAGTCTGCGGCCAAAACATCCGGCAGCGTATCGTATTCCCGCAAGTGGGTTGATAGCCAACCCAAGGCAAGCGGATCAGAACAGTGGCGCTGCCTTTCCGAAGCTCTCTATTTTGAAGCGCGCGGCGAGTCTGTCAAAGGGCAATTTGCCGTGGCCGAAGTGATCCGCAACCGTGTGGAATCATCACGCTTTCCAGGGTCGTTTTGCGCTGTCATCAGCCAAGGCACGGGGCGCAAATACGCCTGCCAGTTCACTTATACCTGCGATGGTCATTCCGAAGTGATCCATGAACCCAAAGCTTACGTGCGTGTGAGTAAAGTGGCGCGTGCGGTACTCGATGGCGAAACGCCAGAGCTGACCGATGGCGCGACTTTTTACCATACAACTGCCGTACGTCCGAGCTGGTCGCGCGTTTTTCACCGCACCACGCAGATTGGCGTTCACTATTTTTACCGCCGGAACCAGCGTTCAGCCAGCAACTGACGCAATCCACCTCTGGCGAGGCGGGTTTGGTGCTGTTAAGAAGCCCGGGCAGTGTAGGCTGCACCCTTCTTTGCACGATCTAAGAGCAGCACCCATGACTTCTGATACACGCCTCGCCTTTGCCCACCCCTCTGAGCGGGCTGAGGCAACAGCCGATACGGCCACACCGCTTGACCGGATATCCCTGCGCGACCACACGGTGGACGTCGAAATCGGGGCGTTTCAGGCTGAGCGCGGTGTGCGTCAGCGCATCTGCTTCAATGTCGTGGTTGAAGTGCAGCCTTTGACTGGACCCATCGATGATGACGTTGACCGCATCCTGAGTTATGATCGGGTGACGGAAGCTATCGCAAATGAGTTGGCCGATGAACGTCTCAACCTATTGGAAACGCTGGCTGAACGCGTCGCTGATCGCATTTTGCGTGAGCCTCAAGCAAAGCGCGTTTTTGTGCGCATCGAAAAGCTGGACCGCGGTCCCGGTGCCTTGGGAGTTGAGATTGTGCGCGCCAATGATGGAGCCCCGGAAGCCGAAATCGTTGAAAGCGATGTGCTGCATCCTGAACTTGTTTATCTTAGCAATGCAGCAATTGCGTCGCCTTATCTCAAAGGATGGCTCGACCAGTTAGAGGCGCTTGGCCGCCCGCTTATTTTATGTGTTGGGGCACCAAATGCGCCTGCGCCGCAGTTGTCTCACAAAATGGCACAGCGCCGAATTGATCTGCTCGCGATTGAACAAAACGCGTGGGTGCTGGCGGCGCGCGACGACCGCTGCGTCGTGGTTGAAACCCGCACCGAACTCGACTGGGCCATGAAGAATGGCCAAACCTGCGTCTTGGCCCCATCCAAAGTGGTACTCGACAGCGTCGACACACCTTCGGTTCAACCGCGCGATGCTGTCGCGCTGGCCGCGTGGTTCGCCTCGATGTTTGATGCGTTCGAAATGCTTGTCGTCGGCGCGGAGTTGCCTACCGAGGGGTCCGTTCCCCAGCGCGCAGCGTCCGTGGACAGCGAGCAGCTTTAACATGGACCGGGTTTATGTTCGCCCGATTGTTCAAGTTGATGTGTCGCGTCCCTCGGATGCGCAGACCCTTGGCGGCGGGTGGGGCTGGTTTACACATGTTGAACTTTTGCGCCGCGATGCCGCGCCAGAGATTGTCGCTGCCGATACGCTGGATCCCAAAGAACTTGCCCAGTTAACTGCGCCGCGCGGCCCAATTGCGGGGCTATCATTAGAGCGTCCGCGCATTATGGGTATTCTCAATACGACGCCAGACAGCTTTTCGGACGGCGGCCAACACGAAGGGGCCGAACGTGCAGTCGCAGGTGCGCTCGCGATGCTTGAAGCGGGTGCAGACATGATTGATGTGGGTGGCGAATCCACCCGTCCGGGGGCGGAAACCGTCGATCCGGATGTAGAAATCCGGCGGACGGCTCCGATTATTGCTGAACTGCGCGCGGCGGGAACAAAGGCCGGGATTTCAATCGACACGCGCAAGGCGACCGCTGCGCAAGCTGCACTCGATGCTGGAGCCAACCTGATCAACGATGTCTCTGGATTTACCTATGACGCGGAGCTTGCCAGCTTGGCTGCCCGTTCGGGTGCCCCGGTTTGTGTGATGCACGCCCATGGTGACCCCGCTACGATGCAAAAAGACCCACAGTACGGTGACGTATTGCTGGACGTTTATGACTTTCTGGAAGGCCAGATCGCTGTGCTAGAAGACGCAGGTGTTGCCCGCTCATTGATCGTCGCGGATCCCGGCATTGGGTTTGGCAAGACGCAGGCCCACAATCTTACTCTTCTGGCTCGACTAAGCCTTTATCACAGCCTCGGTGTGCCGCTATTGCTGGGGGCCTCGCGTAAACGCTTCATTGGTACTATTAGTGGAGCGGAGGTAGCAGATCAGCGTGCGCCGGGATCAATTGCTGTCGCACTTGCTGGAATTAGTCAGGGTGTACAGTTTGTCCGCGTGCATGATGTAGGACAGACAAAACAGGCAATTTCATTGTGGCAGGCGAGTATTAAGGGACGCGTTTAATGACAAAATTATTTGGAACCGACGGTGTGCGCGGCACGGCGAATATTCATCCGATGACAGCCGAAATGGCGTTGCGCATCGGGGCTGCGGTTGGTCGCTATTTCCGCCGGGACGGATCAAGTGTGCACCGCGTGGTCATCGGCAAGGATACGCGTTTGTCGGGCTATATGTTTGAGAACGCGCTGACCGCTGGGCTGACGTCGACCGGCATGAATGTTCTGTTGCTGGGGCCTGTGCCGACACCTGCGGTGGGCCTGCTGACCCGTTCAATGCGGGCGGATCTGGGCGTGATGATCTCGGCCAGTCACAACCCTGCACAAGACAATGGCATCAAATTCTTTGGGCCTGATGGTTTCAAGCTGAGCGATCAGGCAGAGGCCGAGATTGAGGCACTGGTTGCCGAAGGGGTAGAGGCCACCGCCGCCGCAGATATTGGCCGCGCCAAACGCATTGATGATAGCCGTTTTCGCTATGTTGAGCGGGTGAAATCGAGCTTCCCGCGTCAAATGAAACTGGATGGACTGAAGGTCGTGATCGATTGCGCCAATGGTGCCGCGCACCATGTCGCCCCGATGGCCCTTTGGGAATTGGGCGCGACCGTGATCCCAATTGGTGTCAGTCCCAACGGCCACAATATCAATGCGGACTGCGGGTCTACCCATCCAACCACCGCCGCTGAGGCCGTTGTCGCGCATGGCGCGGATGTTGGCATTTGTTTGGACGGCGATGCGGACCGGGTGATTTTGCTGGATGAGAAGGGCAATGTCGGCGACGGCGATCAGTTTATGGCTTTGATGGCGGCACGGTGGGCCGAGGAAAAACGCCTCAAGGGCAACGCTTTGGTTGCGACAGTGATGAGTAATCTGGGGCTTGAGCATTTTCTCCAAGGGCGTGGCGTGGGGCTGGAGCGTACGGGTGTCGGCGACCGCTATGTTGTTGAGCGTATGCGCGAAGGGGGCTTTAACCTTGGCGGCGAACAATCCGGTCACATTGTGATGACGGATTACGCGACCACTGGTGACGGGCTGATGGCAGGATTGCAGTTTCTGGCTGAGATGTTGCGTGCGAACCGCCCTGCGTCAGAGCTGTTGCATCAGTTTGAACCTGTGCCACAGCTCTTGAAGAATGTGCGGTTTGGCGAGGGTCAAACCCCCTTAGATACATCCGGGGTGCAGGCCGCGATTGCCCAAGCCGAGGCCGATCTGGCCGGTAAAGGCAGGCTTTTAATCCGCAAGTCGGGCACTGAACCGTTGGTTCGTGTGATGGCCGAGCATGAAGATGCAGGCCTGATGGAGCGTGCGGTGGATAGTGTGGTCGCTGCGGTGGAAGCTTCGGTTTCTAGCTGACCTAAAGTTTTGTTGTAGCGGTGATTTCAGAGCGTTGAAAAACAGACGCTACAGCCTGAAGAGTCGGCGGAGCGCGCCGTATTGACTGATGCCAACGCCGAACAAGATCAACCCCATTGCCAGCAGCAAAGATGACGGCAGCGGTTCGCCCAAGATGAGCGCACCCAAAACCACGGACCAAACCGGCACTTGGTAATTCACCAGGCTCATGAAAACCGGGCCTGCACTGCGCACGACCAAGACGCGTAGAAAATTGGCGGCGGCCGTGGGAACAATGCCAAGAAAGGCCAGCACCAGCAGAATATCCGTTTCGGGCAGGACAGGGGGCCCCTCAATCAGCCATGCCATTGGAACAGCAAGGAAAGCACCAATGATCAGCAGAACCGAGGCAAGGCCAATCGGATCGACGGACGGCAAACGTTTCAGCAGGATCGAGCTGATTGCGTAACAGCTGGCCGCGCCGACGCAGGCAATGCGGCCGGGACCCTCAAGCGCTGTGCCGCTGCTTTCAAACGCTTGACCCCCAATCAAGACGCAGACGCCAACAAAACCGATAACGAACCCAACGATTTTGCGTGTGTTCAGCCGTTCTCCGGGCACCATAAAATGGGCCAATGGCAGCACGATAAGCGCGACCGAAGCCATGGAAACGCCCGCAAAGCCTGAACTGACATATTGCTGTCCCCACGCAAGCAATGCGAACGGAACCGCAGAACTGCCCAACCCAATGAATACCAGAACGCCCAATTGCGCATTCGAGGGCTGTTCTTCAAAAAGCGCAAAGCCCCGTGCAGCCCAGACTGCACACAGAACGAAAGATGCCAGAACGATACGCGATGCCGCCAGCCAAAAGGGGGTCATGCCCGTCAGAGCGATTTCGGTCACCATAAATGTACCGCCCCAAGTCAGGCCAAGGATCGCGACCATGAGCCAACTAAGCGGTGTGATGGTGGGGCTGTCGGTCATGATTATTCCTTGTGGCTAGGCGGCCACGTGGCCTGTCGTTGGGGGGCGGGTCAAGGCGCAAAGCTTCGTCGCGGGGCGAAGCATGCCCTGCGGCGCATCTGGCGTGGTGCAACCGCTACTGCGGGGTGCAAGTTCGTTTGAATAAAGGATGTCAATAAATTGTTTTAAAACAAAAGCGTAGCGTTTGCATGCGGAAGCCCTAGCATTCGAAACCCTAATGGCGAATGCAGATCAACGAACATAAATGAAAGGGTAGGCAACTGATTGCAACGCGCCAAAAATCAGCTTTGGCGAAAGGCACCATGTCGCCGGAGATTCCTGCAAACGGGCATATAACGCATGGTGTTTGGAAAAGGCCCAGTTTTGCAACCGGGCCCTTGTCGTTTTTCGGGTCGCTTAGTTTTTGGCCTTGTCGACCATCTTGCCTGCGGAGATCCACGGCATCATTTCGCGCAGCTTGGCACCAACCTGTTCGATCTGGTGCTCGTCGTTCATGCGGCGTGTACCTTTAAAGAACGGCTGGCCAGCAGAATTTTCCTGCATGAAGTCCCGTACAAACGCACCGGTTTGGATGTCGTGCAGAACAGCTTTCATCTTTGCCTTTGTCTCGTCGTAGGGCAGGATGCGTGGGCCGGAAACGTACTCGCCATATTCGGCTGTGTTGGAGATCGAGTAGTTCATGTTGGCGATGCCGCCTTCATAGATCAGATCGACGATGAGTTTGACCTCATGCAAGCACTCGAAATACGCCATTTCTGGTGCGTAGCCAGCTTCGACCAGCGTTTCGAAACCCATGCGGATCAGTTCGACTAAGCCACCACACAATACGGCCTGTTCACCGAAGAGATCGGTTTCGCATTCTTCGCGGAAGTTGGTTTCAATAATGCCAGAACGACCGCCACCGATGGCGGAGCAGTAAGACAAGCCAATTTCGAGCGCTTTGCCGGAAGCGTCTTCGTCAACGGCTACAAGGCAGGGTACGCCGCCACCTTTTGAATATTCGCCGCGCACGGTGTGGCCGGGGCCTTTAGGGGCCATCATGATCACGTCAATGCCTGCTTTGGGTTCGATCAACCCAAAATGCACGTTCAAACCGTGGGCGAATGCGATTGCGGCACCTTCACGGATGTTGTCGTGCACATATTTTTTGTATGTTTCGGCCTGCAGCTCGTCGGGCATGGTGAACATGATCACATCAGCCCATGCAGCAGCTTCGGCGATGCCCATTGTTTTCAGGCCTTCGCCTTCGGCTTTGGCGATGGAAGAAGACCCTTCGCGCAGAGCAACAACTAGGTTTTTCGCACCAGAATCGCGCAGGTTCAGCGCGTGGGCGTGGCCCTGTGAGCCGTAGCCCAAAATGGCGACCTTTTTGTCTTTGATGAGGTTAACGTCACAGTCACGGTCATAGTAAACGCGCATTTTGCGGTCCTTTCGGATGGGTTTGATTTGAGGACACATTAGCGATTACGGCGCGACTGGCCATTGCTTGGAAATGAGTTTATTCAGAAAGATGACGGCAATCATGCGTCATGTGGACAATAATCGGATAAATCATGCTTGATGACTTAGATCGCAGGCTTTTACGGTATTGGCAGGCTGAACCAAGCCTCAGCCCGAGCGAGCTGGCAGAGCGTTGTGCAATGAACCCCGGCAAGGTAGCGCGCCGGATCGCGCGGATGCAAGATGCCGGGATCCTGCACGGTGTCGAAGCGGTGATCGACTGGGCCGCATTGGGCTATGCGGTGGAGGTGTCCTTGCGTGTCACGCTCGACAAGACGCAGCCCAATGCCTTTGACGCGTTTCTGGCGGAAGCGCGCAAAATCCCAGAGGTCATCGAATTGCAGACCTTTTTGGGGAGGGTCGACGCACGTTTGTCGATCATCGCGCGCGACATGGCGCATTATCAGGAAATCTACCGTAGCCGCATTCTCAGCCTTCCGCATATCGCTGACATCGAGGCGTTGATGCAGGTTGCACGGATCAAACGCGACGAGGCGCTGCCGTTATGACCGAGCTAGATGAGATTGATCGTAATTTGCTGCGCAGACTTGCCCAAGATGCCAGCCAAAGTGCTGGGGCGTTGGGGCGAGACTTAGGCTTGTCCCAACCCGCGACATGGCGACGAATTAGGCGGCTCGAGACTGAAGGGATTATCAAGGGGCGCAGGCTGCGGCTGGATGTAGAAAAACTGGGTTTTGGGGTCACGGTGTTCCTCGGGGTTAAACTGGCGTTGAAGGGCCGTGTGAGCCTCGAGGATTTCGAGCGTGCCGTTGTCGCGATCCCAGAGGTGCAAACCGTTGAGCACGTGCTTGGCCTTTATGATTACCGGTTGAGGGTTGTTGCGCGCGATCTGGCCGATTTTGAACGGGTGCTGCGTCGCCGGATCATGACACTACCCGGCGCAGGCGACGTTGAAGCGAACGTTCTATTGAGTGAAGAGCGTTTGCCGGGGCCGCTGTGATGGCGCAGGATCGCCCGCGGCAAGGCCTACCGCAAGGTAGATAGGTTTGCCTTTGGCGCGTAGGGTTCCTATGCATGACATAGGTTTCTTGCGCAGGAGATAAAAATGGCATTGCTCGATAACGTGGACCCAGAGGGTCTGGACGAATTCTCGGTTGTTTTCACGGACCGCTCGCTCAACCATATGAGTGGCAGCTTTCAGCAGGTGATGCGCGATATCTCCGTGTTGCTGCGTGAGGTATATAACGCTGATGCAATAGCGTTGGTGCCAGGTGGTGGGACCTTTGCAATGGAGGCGGTCGCGCGTCAATTTGCCCGTGACCGCGACGTGCTGGTCGTGCGCAATGGTTGGTTCTCTTACCGCTGGAGCCAAATCATTGAGACCGGCGGGCTGACAGCCAATGCCACTGTTATGAAGGCGCGGCCACAAGGGAACGACACGCCAGCACCATTTGCGCCCGCGCCAATAGAAGACGTTACCGCGACAATCAGGGCCGAAAAGCCGCAGGTGGTCTTTGCGCCCCATGTTGAAACCAGTGCGGGTATGATCTTGCCCGATGACTACATCGCGGCGATGGCTGCAGCCGCGCATGAGGTTGGTGCGCTGATGGTACTTGATTGCATCGCGTCTGGGTGCGCTTGGATCGATATGAAAGCGTTGGGCGTCGATGTGTTGATTTCGGCCCCGCAAAAGGGCTGGTCTGCTTCACCTTCTGCAGGTTTGGTGATGATGTCAGCCCGCGCAGAACTGCGGCTGGAAGAAACACAATCCGATAGCTTTTCCATTGATCTGGGCAAATGGCGCAGCATCATGAAGGCATATGAGGACGGTGGCCACGCCTATCATGCCACGTTGCCAACCGACGCGCTGCGCAGTTTCCGCGATACGATCCTTGAAACAAAAGAGCACGGTTTTGAGCGTCTAAAAGAGGCGCAATGGCGGCTTGGTGACGGCGTGCGCGAGATGCTGGCCCAAAAGGGTGTGACGTCTGTTGCAGCGCAAGGCTTTGGCGCGCCCGGGGTTGTTGTGAGTTATACGACTGATCCTAATATTAAGAACGGCAGCGCTTTTGCCGCCAAAGGCATGCAGATTGCTGCAGGTGTGCCGTTGCAGGTCGGCGAGCCTGATGGGTTCAGCACCTTTCGGTTGGGGCTTTTTGGGTTGGACAAGCTTTATGACGTCAACGCGACGCTGGCGCGATTGGCGCGGGTTCTTGACGACGTGCTTTAGCGCATTCCAAGGCCCATTTGCATCAACATCCGCCGCACGGGCGCTGCTGAATATAACGCATTAAGTCCCAGCGCACGTGCATCGCGCGCTAAGGGGCTGCGCGCTTGCGAGGCACGGTTCAACAGATCAATGCCGCGAACCCGAAGCGCAATATCGCTGTAGCGCGCCTTGTGATAGGCATCCAACATTGTCCTGTCGCCCAATGTGTCCGGGCTGTTCTGCGCCAGATCAAGCAGGGTGGCTATATCGTTCAGCGACATGTTGAGGCCCTGCGCGCCAATGGGGGGCATGACATGCGCAGCTTCGGCGATCAGCGCCACCCGTTCAGCGCTTAACCGTGCTGCATGTTGGCTAATGATTGGCCAGGCTTGGCGTTTCGTAACGAGGGATAACGGACCCAGCATGTGGCAGCTCCGTGCCGTTGCCTCAGCCTCAAACTCTGCAATGTCCAACGCCATGCGCGCTTGCGTTTGGGGGCCGCCGTCCATCCAAACCACTGCAGAACAGGGCATTGCGTCGCGGTCAGGCAAAGGCACGAGGGTGAAGGGGCCGCCTGTGCGGTGAATTTCGGTTGAAACATTTTCATGCGGAATGGGGTGGGTCACTGCGAAAGCGAGGGCCTTTTGACCAAAGCGCCGCGTGGTCACGTCAATACCTGCGGCAGCCCGCATCGGCGAGCCGCGCCCGTCGGCCGCAATTACCAATCGCGCTTTGATGCGTCTGCCGTCGCTAAGACCTACACGCGCGCAGTCCATACGCGTGAACAGTGTCGTTGTTTTGGTTCCGGCGTGGAAATGTACATTTCCCAACGTGGACAGCTTTTCGAGCATAACCTGCCGCAACAGCCAGTTCGGGAAATTCCACCCGAAAGGTTGATCTGATATCTCGTTGGCATTGAACTCACAGGTCACGCGCGGCTCTGCGATTTCGCCGCCAGCGTCCACGATCCGCATGATCTGTAGCGGGGCCGCATGCGGCGCCAGCTCATCCCAAAGCCCCGCACGTTCCAAAAGCAGCCGTGCAGGTTGCAGCATCGCGGTGGAGCGCAGATCTGCTCCGTCATCTTGTGGCGTCACGATCGGGGGGGGCGGATCCACACAAATGACCGAAAAGCCGGCCGTTCCAAACGCTGCGGCAGCCGTAAGCCCGGCAATCCCCCCGCCCGAAATTAAGATGTCGCAATCCACTTTATGCCTCCGCGCTGACGAGCCCCGACAGGAAATGAGTTAAATCATTGGTGTGAAAATGCACATGCGGCACCTCAGCGCGTGTTGGGCCAACGTGGACGCAGGACAATCCCATGTCATGAGGCGCTGCAAGGTTGCGTGCGTCATCCTCAAACATCGCGGCGCGGGTCGGGTCCAGCCCGTCCAACGCAAAGATACGCTCAAACGCGGCGCGCTCAGGTTTGGGAAAGAAACCTGCTGTTTCAACGCCGTACACCGCTTCAAATGCATCACCGATCCCGAGTGCGGCCAGCACCCGGTTCGCATAGGGCACACAGCCGTTGGTATAAACGATCCTACGTCCGGGCAACGCAGTTAGCCGCGCGGCGAGTTGTGGATTAGGGATCAGGCTTGCCATCGAAATATCATGCACATCTTCAAGGTAGGGGGCCGGATCAACGTTATGTTCGCGCATCAAACCGGCCAACGTGGTCCCGTATGTTTGCCAGTAGTGCAAACGCAAACGGTCCGCCTCAACCGCGTCCACACCCAAAGCGTCCATCACCCACGCGGTCATGCGTACTTCGATCAGATCAAAGAGCCGCGCAGAGGGCGGATAAAGGGTGTGATCAAGATCAAACACCCACGTCGTTACATGAGAAAAGGCGGCGCGAGACATAGCCTCTTGGTAGGGTGGGGTGGGGCATACTGCAAGGGTTACACTGGGGCTAATGGGCGTTAAGGTACCGCAGATTTCCAATGCAGAGGCTGATCCATGCCGTCGACACGAACCGCGCCCAGACCGCCACAAACAGATGCTTATTCGATGATCCTTGATGCGATCGATACTGGAACATATCGCCCCGGCGACCGGCTCGTAGAAAGTGAGCTTGCTGAACGTTTTGGCGTGTCGCGCACGCCGGTGCGCGAGGCATTGCAACGGCTTGAAACGCAATCCTTGTTGTCTCGCGATGGGCGCAGCTTGATCGTGGCGTCACTGGACCACAATCAAATGGCAGAGCTTTATGTAGTACGCGGCGAACTCGAAGGGCTCGCGGCGCGGCTTGCGGCGCGCCATGCCACCACCGAAGAAATTCGTCTGCTGCGCGAAATGGTTGAAGCCGATCATGCTCTTGCAGACAATCCTGGCGCGCTTTCTCGTGCCAACAGGCGGTTTCACAAACAAATTCATCTAGCGTCTCATAACCGGTTTCTTGTGCGGCAATTGGACCTGGTGCACCGTTCTATGGCATTGATGGCGACCAGCTCGCTTGCAGTGACGGGGCGCGGGGCGATCGCACAGCAAGAACATGACCGCATTGTGAGCGCGATTGAAGCGCGCGACGGGGATGCCGCGGATGACGCGCTTCGGACACATATTTCAGTCGCCTTTACCACGCGGCTGAAGCAAGAAGCAGCAGCCCGCGAGGCTGAAAGTTAAGCTAGTCGGTCTCTTGGGTGACGCCGTGCTGGGTTTTGTCCCAGAAAAAAGGGCGGCGGACCATTTCATACAACGCTTTATAAGCCGCCAAAGCGCCGAGCATAAAATAGAACGGCATGGTCAGCACATAGAGCATCAAATGCCGATGTTCTCGACCTGACACGGCAACCAATGAAATGCTCAGATTAATCACCTCGGCCAACAAGAACGCACCGGCCATCCCCAAAGCGACCGGCGTTCCTAAGGTTAGGGCGACGGGGTGGGATATGCCAAAAAGCGTAATCCAAAATGACCAAAGCAATGGAGCGCCGGCGAATTGCGCGAATGTCGCGAGAAAGACCGTTTGCACCCCCAGAAACCGCAGGAACCCCAGTTCACGCAAGAGCTGCCGCGGCGTGCGCATATGCACACACCACGTGATCAAGAAACCTTTGAGCCAGCGCGAGCGTTGCCGAACCCAAGGCCACGCATGGCAATTTGCCTCTTCGTAAGTAACGGTCGGGAGCAGTTCAGTCACATAGCCGTGGCGCGCCAGACGCACGCCTAAATCCGCATCTTCGGTGACGTTATGCGCGTCCCATCCGCAAAGCCGTTCCAGAATATCGCGCCGGAAAAACAACGTCGTTCCGCCCAGCGGAATGACAAGGCCCAGCTTGGCCACACCGGGCAGAACCATCCGCCACCAGGTGGCATATTCAATGGTAAAACACCGTGCCAACCAATTGGCACGTGGATTGTAATAATCCAGAACCCCCTGCAAACATGCGACATTTTTGGGAGCTTGTTGAAATCGGTTTACGACACTTTCGATTTGATCCGGCTCGGGCGCATCTTCGGCATCCCAGACGCCAATGATGGAGCCGGTACAAAAATTCAGTGCATAATTCAGCGCACGTGGCTTGGTTGTCAGTTGATCGGCGCTTGGCACTTCGATGACGCTGATCCAAGGCGGGAGATCGGTCCGTGCGAGCGTTTCGCGGGTGATATCATCACAGGCCTCAAGCACGAGAACAACATTGAGGAGCGATTTCGGATAGGTCAGCCGCGACAGCCGTTCAATGAGTTTACCCGCGATTTCTTTTTCGTGCAGCAACGGCACAAGGATCGATACACGGGGCATCGGAAAAGGGGCGGCGGTGACCTCAAATGTTTCGGGACGACCAGCCAGGCGCGGACTCATCTGCGCGCAAAATGCCGCCAGCTTTAGGCCGGTTGTCATCATCAGAGTCACGAAGGCAAGCACCATCGCTACCGTTATCGTCCAGAGAGGGGCCGCGATCAGGGAGACACCAACTGCGGCCGCCAGCCCAACCGCCCATACCCATCTGCGCTGCGATGTTGTTTTCCATGACCTGCAGCTTTCGGCTGCGGGCACACAGCTGGCCGCCCTTTGCGCCAGCTCTTGTCCAAACAGATCGCTGATCGTGCTTTGGATTTGCGCTTCGTCCGCAATCACCGGCAGCATTCGTGCGCCAGCAGCACCAACACAGGCGCGCAGATGTTCAAAGCGGTCAGGCCTGCTGGTCGCAACAAGCAGCATATTTCCCAAACGCATCCAAGGAACGACGCCGTGCTGAAGGCATAAGGCGGACGGTAGGGCCTGGGCCATGTGCGGATCGGGCGGATCGGCCCTTAGGTCGATTTGCTGTGCATTATGCTGGATCGACAGCGCATGAAGAACGTCATGTTCTTCTGCCAGCCCTTCGGCGACCAGAATTTCACCTAAAGGCGCGTCGATATGGCGTTGCAGATTCAGCGCATGGACCAAGTCAGCTTGCGCAATAACCCCTTCGTTCACCAGATGCCGGCCAAATGGCAGCGCTGGTGCGACAGGCGTTGCAACCTGAGGCTCTGACAAATGCAGGCGGAGGTCGCTCATCCAAAATCACCCTAAAACAATGCTTAGCAAGCAGTTTCTCAGGTGATGCTTAAGGAAGGATTAATGGCAGATTAAAGCGCAGCCCGACTAGGTCGCTGTTTGCATGCGTTGGGCCATTGCTTCGGCGAAACGTTCAAAAAGGTAATAGCTGTCTTGTGGGCCGGGGCTTGCTTCGGGGTGATGTTGCACCGACCAAACAGGACGACCTTCCATGCGGATACCGCAGTTTGAGCCATCAAAAAGCGATCGATGAGTCTCGATCACGCCGCCGGGCAGGCTTTGCGCATCCACTGCAAATCCGTGGTTCATTGAGGTGATCTCGACCTTGCCGGTATCCATGTCTTTGACCGGGTGGTTGGCTCCGTGATGACCGTGGCTCATTTTGATGGTCTTGGCACCCAGCGCCAGCGCCAACATCTGATGGCCTAGGCAAATGCCAAAGACCGGCATTTCCGTTTTTGCCAGAACCTCCTGGATCATCGGAACGGCATATTCCCCCGTTGCCGCCGGATCACCGGGGCCGTTGGACAGAAACAGGCCGTCAGGCTTATGTGCCATAATGTCGTCAAAGCTTGCACTTGCAGGCAACACAGTGACATCGCATCCCGCCGACGCAAGGCAGCGCAAGATGTTGCGCTTGGCGCCATAATCAACAGCCACAACCTTGTGTTTTGCATCCTTTTGCGGCGTGAAGCCTTCAGGCCAAGCCCACCGCATTTCATTCCAGCGATAAGACTGCGCGCAAGTCACGTCCTTGGCCAGATCCAATCCCTCAAGACCCACAAAACTCCGAGCGGCCGCAACCAGCGCCTCAACGTCAAAAACCCCATCGGGATTATGTGCCAATGCTGCGTGAGGGGCCCCTTGTTGGCGAATGGCGCGCGTCAGCCGGCGCGTATCAATCCCGCCAATGGCAATCCGCCCCCGAGACGCCAACCAGTCCGAAAGCGTCTGAGCGGTGCGCCAGCTGGAGGGTTCTGTTGGCATCCATTTGACGACCATCCCTTCGGCAACCGGATCGCCAGATTCGTCGTCATCAGGGTTGGTGCCAACATTGCCAATATGGGGGAAGGTGAATGTTACAATCTGACCCGCATAAGACGGGTCGGTCATGACTTCCTGATACCCGGTCATGGCCGTGTTAAAACACAACTCCGCGACGGTTTGGCCTGTGGCTCCAAAGCCCATACCGTAAAAGAGCGAGCCATCCGCCAAGGCAAGGCAGGCTGTCGGCTTGGGGGCAGAACGGGGTGCAGCGTTAGGGGTGGCCATGGGGGGGGTCCTTCCGGGAGGATCAGGGCAGGGGGTCAAGGCAAACGATGGGAACCTACCTGTGTGATGACGGCGGGTCAAGGCTGCGTTGAAAATCAAAAATCTATAAAAAACAACAAGTTGACCTGTGGCAAGGGGATTGCTGTCTGCGGTTCATTTGGCTATGGTCCTAGGCTTACGAATGCCCAGCATCAAAGGATACTCGATGGACCTGCGCAACCGCATCTCAGCCGGCCTGAAACAAGCGATGAAAGACAAAGCCGCCGACCGGCTTTCCACACTTCGCTTGGTCAGTGCCGCGATCAAGGACAAAGACATCGCCGCCCGCGCCACTGGCAACGACGATGGTGTCGACGATGCCGAAGTTCTTGCGATCTTGGGCAAAATGGCCAAGCAACGTAACGAATCCGCCCGTGCTTATGAGGAAGGCGGCCGCCTTGATCTGTCCGAGCGAGAGCGCGCTGAAATCTTGATTATCGAAGAATTCCTGCCGCGACAGTTGAGCAGCGAAGAAACGGCCGCCGCTGTTGATGCCGCAGTCGCAAACACCGGAGCCAATTCAATTCGTGATATGGGCAAGGTGATGGGCGAACTCAAAGGCAAATACACAGGTCAGATGGATTTTGGCCGCGTGGGGCCTTTGGTCAAAGAACGCCTTACCAGCTAAACAATCCCGATCTGGCAGTAGGAACTGAGCCCCGTGGGGCAGGGTGAGGTTTTACCGTGCCAGCGCGCGGGACAGATCGTCGTAAAGCGCGATCCGTTCTTCTTCACTTAGAAATGCGCCAATCTCAACCTCGCGGCCTCTGCCGCGCAGGGTGACGTAATGTGGCACCGGACCCTCGTCGTCATATTTTATCACCTGTGTCCAATAGCGTTCGCAGTCCCATTCTTGACGGTCCCCTTTTGGGTTGATCCGTTCAAGATGCGCAGCGTCCTCGCTGAGGGTCAGAAATTCTTCGATGAGGCGCGCAGCATGGTTGCGCTGTAGCGCGAAATAAACGCCCCAAACAGCTGCCAATGTGAACGGCAAAATCCCCCACAGAATGACCGATCCAAGCATGGATAACACTGGGATCGAAATCAGGGTAAATGTCGCCAGGACAAATGCTGCCATCCCGCGGGCGGGGAGAGATTGGTACGGCCACAGGCGCAGCGTCTGGCGTTTGGCGTGGGGCGCGGATGTCCATTCATACGGCATGATCCGAATCCTAGCGTCGTGCGTCGGTCATGCAATGCGACAAAGACGGCACCTGGCCTTTTGGGCGATCAAAAGAAAAGGGCCCCAACCAATGTTGGAGCCCTTTTGAATTTTTGGACATGGTGTTGCGCCGTGTCCTTTGAATGATCCCTTATGAAATCACCCGATACCTAAAAGCCGATTAGTGATGCGGCTTGTCCCATTCTTCCTGCTTAGGAAGAATTTCGAAGGTGTGCTCTGGTGGTGGGCAAGGCAGAGTCCATTCAAGCGTATCCGCATATTCGTTCCATGGATTGGTCGCCGTAACTTTGGCACCACGGGTGAGGGTCCAAGCGATCACACCGAAGAAGAACAGGAACGATGCAAAGCTCAGGAACGCGCCGATAGACGACCATTGGTTCCAGTAGGCAAACGCCTCAGGATAGTCGATGTAGCGACGTGGCATGCCCTGACGGCCCAAAAAGTGCTGCGGGAAGAACGTCAGGTTAGACCCGACGAACATCGCCCAGAAGTGCAGTTTGCCAGCCCATTCAGGATACATCCGGCCCGACATCTTGGGCAGGTAAAAGTAGATACCTGCAAAGATGGTGAACACGGCACCAAGGCTCATCACATAGTGGAAGTGTGCCACGACGTAGTAAGTGTCGTGGTAGTAACGGTCCACAGCAGCTTGGCTCAGGACGATACCGGTCACGCCACCCACGGTGAAGAGGAACAAGAAACCAAAGGCCCAAAGCATTGGTGTCTTTAGTTCAATCGATCCGCCCCACATGGTTGCAATCCAACTGAACACTTTGACGCCTGTCGGTACCGCAATGACCATCGTTGCCAGCATGAAATAGGCTTGCTGATCCAGCGACATACCAACCGTGTACATGTGGTGCGCCCACACAACAAAGCCCAGCACACCAATCGCGATGATCGCCCAAACCATGGGAAGATAACCAAAGATCGGCTTGCGTGAGAAGGTCGCAATCACGTGAGAGATCAGACCAAAGCCGGGCAAGATGATGATGTACACTTCGGGGTGTCCGAAGAACCACAAGATGTGTTGGTACAAGACCGGATCACCACCGCCAGCGGGGTCGAAGAAGGCAAAGCCAAAGTTACGGTCCATCAAAAGCATGGTGATCGCGCCCGCCAAAACCGGCAGAGACAGCAAGATTAGCCAGCTTGTGACAAAGATCGACCATGAAAACAGCGGCACTTTGAACAAGGTCATGCCCGGTGCGCGCATGTTGAGGAAGGTCGTGATCATGTTGATCGCGCCAAGGATAGATGATGCACCCGAGACGTGGACCGCGAAGATCGCGAAGTCCATCGACATACCAGCCTCTTTGACAGAGAGCGGCGGATACAAAACCCACCCCACACCAGAGCCCGGCTGACCATTACCGCCCGGCATCAGAACCGAACAGATCGCCAGCGAAGTACCTGCAATATAAAGCCAGAAGGACAGGTTGTTCATCCGCGGGAACGCCATATCCGGCGCGCCAATCTGCAGCGGCATGAAATAGTTGCCGAAACCGCCGAACAGTGCCGGGATCACAACAAAGAACATCATTAAGATGCCGTGTCCTGTGATCAACACATTCCACAAATGCCCGTTGGGCGTACATAGGCTGTTGGAATCAGCAATGAACCGAGCGCCTTCCATACACATGTACTGAACCCCGGGGTTCATCAGCTCAAGTCGCATGTAGATGGTGAAGGTCACCGAGATGAAACCGACAAATGCGGAGACAATCAGGTACAGAATACCGATATCTTTATGGTTAGTGGACATAAACCAGCGGGTGAAAAAACTCCGCTCGTCGTGGTGGTCGTGCCCGTTAATGGCTGCGTCTGCCATGCGGTGCCTCCTGAACTAAGAATTTTGCGCATCCCGCCTTTGGCATTCGGAGGTGCGATCTGCCTCACGTTTTAGTGCGCCAACGTCCGGGGGGCAATGGTCAGCTTTGCCGCAGCCAATCTAAATTTGCCCCAAAATCAGATTTTTCCACAAACTGACCGGGTCAAAGTCCATGCAATGGCCTCAGGATCATCACATTTCAGTCGGTTTTGCGTGCAAAATACGGATTGTTCGTAAACCTAGCTTGTTGAGCTGGGCACTATTTGTATGGTTTTAAAGGTGGTTACGGCTCAATGGCAACGAATTCCAGCACCACACCTGCAACTGAGGCTGATCAATCCCTCAACGGAACCACCAGCGCCGACACGCTGACCGGTGGTTTAGGCAATGACACGATTACGGGCGGTAATAGCGATGACGTGCTGCGGGGCGACGGCCCGGTCGAGGGTGCGTGGCATTTCGAGACTTTTGATCGCAACTTCTCCTCTTCAAGTGGGCAAGCCTTTGACATCGAGAGCGGGGTGCGGACCGGCTCGGGCTATGTCACCGATTTCAATGAGGGCGACCTGACGAATACGGTGCGTGGCACCACGGGCAACCCCGAAGATTTCGGCGTTATCTATACCAGCACGTTAAACACTGCGGCGGGTGGGACGTACCGGCTGACAACCTCGTCTGACGATGGTTCAACAATTCAGATTTTCGATTCCTCAGGAAATGCGTTGGACTTTGCGAACCAAACCGGTGGCACGCGCGACTACCTCAACAACGACTTTCACCAAGGTACCACAACGCGTTTCGGCGATGTGGTGCTGGACCCTCTTGAGACCTACACAATTCAAATTCGTTATTGGGAAAATAGGGGTGGCGATACCCTTGCCGCGACAATCAGCGGGCCCGATACCGGCGGCACCAGTCAAAATCTGCTGACCTCGCCCATGCTTGGCTTGGCACCAGGCCCTGAATACTCCGTCACCGGTATCCCTGCCGGGGTCGATGGCGACGACAGCATTAGCGGCGGTGCAGGCAACGACACGATTTTAGGCGATGGCGGTGATGACACCATCTTTGGCGAAATCGGCGACGACAGCATCGACGGTGGTACAGGCAATGATCTGTTGGATGGTGATGTCGGTGCTGACGCTATTGCCGGCGGCGTGGGCAATGACACGCTGCTAGGTGGCGCAGGCGATGATGACATGTCCGGTGGGGAGGGGGACGACTCTCTCGTTGGCGGTGGTGATAATGATACGCTGCGCGGAGATGCAGGGGCAGACCAGCTCTTTGGTGGTTCTGGCGATGACAGCCTTGATGGCGGCGCGGACAACGACACGTTAACCGGCGGTACTGGGGATGACACCATTTCGGGTGGCGACGGGTTTGACACCTTTACCTACCTGGTTGGCGACGGTGCCGATACGATTTCCGATTTCAACACGGCCACTGGGCAAGACATCAACGACGGTGACCAGACCAACAATGATTTTCTCGACCTTTCAGACTTCTACACCAATCTGTTTGAAGTCCGTGCGGATCTTGCAGATGACAACATCCTGAACCAGTCGATCGGTGACTTCAGCGACAACACGTCCATGGCGGGTGGGTCAATCGTTCTGACAGGGGTTTCTGGCAGCCAACTTACCAGCGACAACATCAACGTCGCCTGCTTTGTCGCCGGGACGCAAATCCAGACCAAAGAGGGCCCGACGGCCATTGAGGACCTGAAACCGGGCCAACACGTCGCGACGTTGGATCACGGTTTTCAGCCGGTTCGCCAAGTGTTGCAAAGCCGCTGCTCTGGGATGGGCCAGATGGCCCCGGTGATCTTCTCAAAAGGCACGTGGGGTGCCAAACGTGATTTGGCCGTGTCGCCGATGCACCGGATGTTCATGGCGGATTGGCGCGCGGAACTTTTGTTTGGTGAAGCCGAGGTGCTTGTCCCCACGATCCATTTGGTCAATGCCGAGACCATTTACCGGCGGCCTTGTGCTCAGGTCATCTATGTGCACCTGATCTTTGATGCCCATGAGATTATTCTCGCCGAGGGCATCGCAAGCGAGAGTTTTCATCTTGGGACCGAAGCTGTCGGCGATGCGCAGACGCGTGACGAGCTGCTCAAACTTTTCCCTGAACTCGAAGCTTGCGTGCCCATCGAGCCTGCGCGGCGCATCTTGCGAGGTTACGAGTCTGCCTTGCTGTCGCACAGCTGAGCGGGTGCGCCCATAACCAAATCAAAGCTGTGGCGCAAAGCCAGATCAAGGTCATCCATCGTCACGGGCAAATCCAGATCAACCAGCGACGTGACGCCGTGATCGGTGATCCCGCACGGCACAATACCGTCAAAATGGGACAGGTCCGGTTCCACATTGATGCTGATCCCATGAAAGCTGACCCATTTGCGAAGGCGGATCCCGATGGCGGCGATTTTATCCTCGGCGGGTGATCCGTCGGGGGCTGCAGGCTGGTCTGGCCTGGCCACCCAAACGCCAACTCGGCCGTCGCGGATTTCTCCCTTAACGCCAAATTGATCAAGCGTGGCAATCACCCAAGCCTCTAGGTCACGCACGAAACAACGGACATCGCGGCCCCGTGCGGCAACATCCAACATGACATAGGCCACGCGCTGGCCTGGCCCGTGATAAGTATATTGCCCACCCCGTTTGGTCGCAAAAACGCGAAAGCGATCAGGGTCGGTCAGATCAGCAGGTTTGGCAGAGGTGCCAGCGGTATAAAGCGGCGGGTGTTCGACAAGCCAGATGCACTCATCCGCCTCACCAGCCGCGATGGCCTCCGCGCGCGCTTCCATCCACGCCTCAGCGGCGCGGTAATCTGTCAGCCCTTCAGAGGTGATCCATTCAACCATAGGCCGGTGTTTAGCGTTTGCACGCGACGAGGTGAAGTGTTCAATCAAGGACGCAGGTTTGGCGCGGTCATTTGGTCATGGGTCCACTCACGCGCGACTAACCAGCGCAATACCCACCAGTTGGATGCGGCAAACGTATCAAGCTCTCTGCCTGCGCTACTGCCACTGCAAAACAGTTGGTTGGTGTAATTCCTTTGGGTTCTCGCCCAAGGGGCGCAAAGCGTTTGGTTCAGACCGTCTATGTTACCCTGAAGAATAGGTTTTTGTGGCGACCTCAACCGGTCGATGCAACACACTCAGCGAACTTCTCTGCTGGGGTTTGATATTGCAAGGTCTTGCGAGGACGTTCGTTAAGTTGCCTTGCAATTGCGCTGAGCTTTGCCTGAGAATGAACGGATAAGTCGGTTCCTCTTGGCAAATACTGCCTCAAAAGCCGGTTGGTGTTCTCGTTTGATCCACGTTGCCAAGGTGACTGCGGGTCGCAGAAGTAGACATCGACATCCGTGGCCAGTGTGAAGCGCGGATGATCTGCTAGCTCTTTGCCACGATCCCACGTCAAGGATTTGTAAAGTTCTCGCGGCAGCTTCTGAGCCGACTTGATCAGCGCAGTGACGACGCTTTCAGTGTCCTTGTTCGCGACTTTCACCAACATCACGTATCGTGAATGCCGCTCGACCAGGGTCGCGATATAGCTGTTCTTCGATCCGCCAATCAGGTCGCCTTCCCAGTGACCCGGAACAGCGCGATCCTCGACGGATGCAGGCCTTTCGCTGATGGACACAGCATCTTTAATTTGGCCATTACCGTTGCGCTTTAGGCTGGCATGCTGGGAACGCCTGACTGTGCGTTTTGCGCGCAAGTGCGCCAGCAGCTCCTTTTTGAGAACGCCACGTGCCTGTATATAAAGGCTTCGATAGATAGTCTCGTGTGACACCTGTTTGTGCGCCTCCTCCGGGAACGCCCGTTTGAGCCAACCCGCAACCTGCTCGGGAGACCACTTGCGCCGTAGCTTTGCTGATACTGCGCGGGCCAATGTCGGGTGACAAGCCAGCTTGCATATCTTTGGACGCAGAGCCCGGTTCCAAGCAGCCTGATCTGAACTAGACGCACGATAGCCGACTGATCCGCCATTGCGCCGCACCTCCCGGCTGATCGTTGAGGGCGCACGTCGCAACTGGCGTGCAATCGCACGCAAGGATTGCTTGGTACTCAGCCCGCGGGATATCTCTTCGCGCTCAGAGAGGCTCAATGCAGAACTGCCACGCCTGCGATCCGGCGGCCGTATCCCGCCCGTAGGTGAGATGACCGAAAATACCGACGACGATTGGCGATCAAAGACCCGCCCAATCGAACTCATCGACTCCCCACGTTGCCATCGATCCCAGATCTCGGCACGCTGCTCAGCTGAATAGTAAATCCTGCGACGATACTTCATTCAAAACACTCCATCTCTTTCTAAAGATTAAAGTGTTGCGTCGACCAGTTGAGGCCACCGTGTCAATTGGACGTTCGTCAACTTCAAACCGCTCACTTACAGCCCGCGTATTTGCTCAAGATTTTAAGAGGGCAGGGGCTGCCTGCAAGGGGTTGGGATTGATGCCGTATTCCCCCAACTTGTCCCGTATTGACCAGGCTTCATCGAGAGGATCTTCAAGTTTTGCTTGGTTTGAAGGCCTAAGCTGACATATCGTCGTGTCATTTAGAAAGACTCGGATCGTATTGTAGAAATCAAAATGGCTTTGAAATATGTAGCATGTGCGGTGTTCGCCGCGTCACTTATCACCCTCCCTGCAGAGCAAGCAGAAGCGGATGCTGGCGACTTTATTGCAGGCGCGCTCATCGGCGGGATCGTCGGTGCAAATGTGAAAAAGCAACGCCGGAGCACAACCCGCCAACGCACAACCAGACGCTCCAGCATTCCCATCACTCAAGAAGGCAAACAGATCCAGTATTCGTTGAACTATTTCGGCTTTGATGCAGGTCGGGTGGATGGCCAGTTGGGCCGCAAGACCCGCGATGCGGTATCGCAGTACCAAGCCTATTTAGGTTATCCGATCACTGGCCAGCTGTCCCCGTTTGAATACAACTTGTTGGTATCGTCCTACAATCAGGCGCAGGCAGGGGGGCAGAACACAATTGTTCTAGCTGCAAACAACCCTGAAGGCACGCGCGGTCTGTTAAAGGCATACCGGGCAGAAATGGCCGGGCAGGGGACGACAACAACAGTGGCCGTTGCACCAGTTGCGGTGGCCCCAGCACCAGTTCCCGTCGCCGCTCTTACGGCAGAGCCAGCCGCCCCAAGCTTAACCGCGGCTCTTCCGGCGTTCCTTGGGGCTGGCACCCAAGCGTCGCTGACTTCGCACTGCAATCAGGTGTCTCTGGTGACCAACACCAATGGCGGCTTTACGACGCTGGCAAATATGACGGATCCCAACGCGGCGCTAAACGAACAGTTCTGTCTTGCGCGGACCTATGCAATTGCACGGAGCGAAGAGTTGGCGAGCAAGGTACCCGGATTTACGCCGGACCAAATCGCGGCTCAATGCGAAGGCTTCGGCCCCGCGATGAAAGACCGCGTGGCCAGCCTAGGTCTTAAACCTCGCGATACGGTTGTGGCCGAGACCGCGCAGTTCATCCAAGGAACCGGCATGGCGGCGGCGCAATTGGCTGGCACAGCTCGCATCTGCATGGGCGTTGGATACCGCAAGGATAACATGGATGTGGCGGTCGGATCGGCCTTGCTGCTCTATACATTGGGCGAGCCTGTATATGGCGAGTTGATGGGCCACCATCTTTCACAGGGTTTCGGCCCAGCCAAGCGGATAGATCTGGCAGGTGCATGGTATGAAAATGGCCTAAACGCGCTCGATAATGGGGCGCAAGCCGTGTTCAATCCTGGTCAACCTGAACGCAAAGAACTGCTGCGTCAGGCTTCGCAGCGCTTGAATGGTGGCGCGGGGCTGTCAGTTCTGCCGCAACCCGTTCCAGCCTCAACCGTGCCAAATTTTTCTATTATCGAATAGGACAAGGCGGCCAAAATCTTTGCCCCCGGCGCAACTCATACTGCGGCGGGGGTATTTTGTGCCGATTGCCTCTTGAGAACTGCACGGCACCACGCTAAAGGGTCGGAACCATCCATGGCGTGCGGTCGTGGCGGAATGGTAGACGCGCAGCGTTGAGGTCGCTGTGGGGTAACACCCGTGAGAGTTCGAGTCTCTCCGACCGCACCAAACAATCTCAATTAAACTTTATTTATCAATTTCTTGTGGTTATATAGGTTGGCTAAGTCCACCCTGTAGGCCACCTTTCATTGAACCCTTGAAGGCCCCGCAACAAATGTGATGAACCTGCGTGCGGTGCAGAATTGCCGTGACCGGTTTCCGTGTTGATAAGCCGGGTTCTGTTGCTTCCGTGCTAGACGGGCCACTACCGTACATCCTTCTGCCATTTGAATATCAGATTGGCTTTCATCGCATAGCGGCGTTGTTGCGCAAATCGGTTGAAGAATGTTCTTCCCCTTTCCCCAGACGCGCTTGGCCCAAGGTCTCGGTTACAGGTATACCAATAGCGGTGTAGCGGTGTAGCGGTTCAGCACGGCGATGCGGATGGTTTTCCGCGACCTGCCTTTCGAAGTCCCTCGCCATGAGGGATTGGCCGAGTAGTTTTATGCAATGCAACCACTGACCGGTAGGGTTTTGCGAAGCATGATCCCGAAAGGTTTCGTTTCGACGCGGCTTCGGCGGTGGTATCCGCTCCTGCGTCGCCACAGTGTGCGACCCAGATATCGTTGTGCATTGACCGCGTTGTTTCGGGCAAGTGCTCCGGCGCTCGTCGGCTTCCAGGGCTTCGCATTCTTGCGTGGCGGGATCATCGCGTGAGCCTATAGAGCGGCAATGGCCTCGTTGTATCTGCGCGTGTCATATGCTCCGCCTGCAGTGACAATGCCGATGTCTTGATCAGCCGGGATTTGGTTCAGAAGTTCCGGCAACACGGGCGCATCCCCGATGTCGCTGCTGGTGACTTCGACCGCCCGTACTTCCAGCGTTTCTTCGTCGATGCCTATGTGTTTCTTACGCCGGATGCTGCGTTTGGGACCACCGTGCTTGCGGGCGCTTCACTCGCCTCCACCTTCGGCCTTGATGCCTGTGCCGTCGATGAGGAGGTTCAGTGGCTCCGTGGAACCGCGATAGGGCTGGCTCACGTTGAGTGTCTACTGACGCCGACATAAGGTGCTGAAATCTGGCGCAGCCTAATGCAGCCAGACCAGCCGCAGCAAGTTCTGGTCGAACCCAGTTGTCTGGCGAAGCGGCATGCCAAACAGGACCTTCAACGTCAGACAGGTCTGAAAGGCAGCATCACCGAATTGCTGTTGTCGACCGCACTGGCCGCTTGGTGGCGATGCCAAACTTTGCGCAGTTTTAACAGGCAGGAATGTTATTTTGCGGCACATATCCGAAAGTATAGGACGGCTACTCTTCTGCTGTCCTTACTAATATCGTTAGAGGCTATATACCCAGAGCTTAGTTGGAGTTTTGATGCACGGAGCGTTGGCTCTTCCTTATCCAGCGACCGACCAAGGAATAAATGGATGGGAACTGAACGATGCTGGGCAATCCAGAGACGATCCAAAACAGTGTTGAGACAACAGCTGTTGGCCAGAAGACTTCTCGGTTTCGGATCAGTATCCGCTGGATAATATTTTTAAGCCTGAACATAGCTTCTGTCCCACCGATTGTTGGTCTTTACAAATGGATGGAACACACTGCTATTCAAAAAGAAATTGCATATGTGGACGAGAACCACCTCATAATTGCGAATAACCTTGCCGCCGCGATGGAGCGATATGCCAACGATGTTGCAGCTATATTCGAGCTCGCGGTCAAGAGTATCGAAACACCTGAGGGCCCTAATTTTAGCAAAACTCTCGATGATTTTGATCTTAGCTTTGTCGCGGTCGTGGACAAGGACGACCATATTCTAAGTGAGATCAGCGCCGCCAGCATGACAACCTCGTTGCGCTTTCCCGCGGCGCTTACGGCGGAACTCCGTGCCCAAGCAACTACGGATCTCAGCCAAACTGTGTTCTCTGGGATCCTGCAATTCGATGGGGCACCACATTTTTTCCTCGCGCACGCCTTGTCGGATGGAAAATTGGCAGTCGCGGCTCTTAAGCTTCGGTATTTAATCGAGCTTCAGAAAACGATCAAGTTTGGCGAGCTTGGCCATTCGATGATGGTGGATCAAAACGGCCTTGTGATTGCGCACCCAAACCCTGAATGGCAAGCATCCTCGAAAGATGCCAGCAAGCTTTCAGTTGTTCAGCAAATGATGGCGGGTGAAACGGGTGTTGCAACTTTTTACTCTCCGCCAATGCAGGCAGACATGATTTCGGGTTTCACCTTTGTCGCTCGGACAGGTTGGGGAGTAATGGTGCCACAGCCTATGAGCGAACTAGTTGCGAGGGCGAAAGACTCTGCGCAAACGGCACTAGGGATTGTTTTGGCCGAGATTGCCGTGCTCATTGTGCTGAGTTGGTGGTTGTCTCAACTGATTTCCAGACCAATCCGTAACGTCGTTGCTACGGCTAAGAGTGTCGCAGATGGTAATTTGGCGGCCAGAGTAACGCTTAGCGACGCCCCATTTGTGATTTCCGAAGCCCAGTTGCTGGGAACGAGCTTCAACCAAGTAATCTCAAACCTGCAAGTTGATCGCAATCAACTCACCAGTGCCTTGGACGCAGCGCTAGAGGGCGAGCGCGCTAAGTCTCGGTTTCTTTCGGTAATGTCCCACGAAGTCCGAACACCGATGCATGGGCTTATGGGCGTCCTAGAGTTGCTTGAAGATGGGAAGCTGGAAGATGACCAACGTTACCTGCTCACCGTTGGGCAAAAAGCGGCGAAAAACATGCTCGGCCTCCTCGATGGTGTGCTGCAGTTCGTGAGATTGGAAGCCAACGCCGAAAGTAGTCATGCGAGCGAGTTCAATCCCGCTGATATGGCGCGGGGCACAGTGGATCTATTCAAGCCACTTGCCATGAAAAAAGGGCTGTCGCTGACCACTAGCGTCTCAGAGCAAATGCTCAGAGGTAACTCACAAATGATCAACCAGATCTTGCAAAATCTCGTCGGAAATGCTGTGAAATTTACAAATGAAGGACAAATCCATATCGGATCGGAATTGCGTGACGGTGCCACGGGAAGCGCTAGGCTTATTTTGTCCGTCACCGATAGCGGGATCGGCATAGATGAGGACTTTCAAGCAACGGTTTTTGATGAGTTCACCCAAGTGGATTCTGAGCTAACCCGCACATCTGATGGCTCAGGTCTTGGCCTCGCGATTTGCTCGCGCCTTGCTCATCTCATGAAGGGTGAAATCACGCTCACCAGCGAACTTGGTAAAGGATCATGTTTCAAGTTGAATATCCCCGTTGCCGTAGTGGAGGGCTGAAATGGAAGATCAACAGAACACCGAAAAGAGACTGCTTGTTGCCGAAGATAACTCGATAAACCTACTTATCGTCACTCATTTCCTCGAGGCATGTGGATACAAATTCGACACAGTTGAAAACGGCTTGGACTGCCTCAAAACCTTCAGTGAGAATAGCTATGATATGCTTCTTACAGATATTTCGATGCCCGGAATGGACGGTGTCCAAGTCGCTACAGAAATCCGAGGGATGGCCAATGCGAAGCGCGATGTTCCGATCATTGCTATGACGGCCAACGTGGAAATCGCGGCCGCAGAACGGTTTGTTGCAGCTGGCATTAATGAAGTTCTGGCCAAGCCATTTAGCAAGGCAGATCTCCAGCGCTGTATTGAGAAATGGCTCTAGCACTTTTCCCACTAGTTGCGCACGGTTTCAGATTTGGGCCCAACCGTTTGAAAAGAATTAGCTAATTCAAGTGTAGGCATTTCTGCTTACATGGCTTGAAGGGGGAAATACGGGTAAAGGCACTGGAGCTGCCTTGATCGCTGAAGTCATAAAAGTGCAATCTTCGGCTGGTTAATTTTCCGCGCCGTTGCACACCGACAAATCCCTTAGAAATGGGTTTGAGCATCCAGGCGATTGTTGTCTCTTGCGAAGACCACTCTGGCGCTTACTCATCGACAGGGGCTTGCCTTGTCGATATTTAGATTGCTAGCTCAAGTTACACGTTCCAAGCACACGGGGTACTTAAAATGAAAACGGCCAACGACTACCTTGAAGAAGCGAATGCAATTGTTCCAAGGATTTCAGCGGAAGCAGGCATTGAAAAACACAGAAATGGTCAATCCGTCTTTGTCGACGTTCGAGACAGCGCAGATATTGCAAAGTCTGGTACAATTGCTGGAGCAGAATTGGTCGCGCGAGGTATGTTGGAGTTTAGGGCCGACGACACGCACCCGTTCCACAACCCGGCCCTGAAAAAGGATGCGGATATTGTCTTGATTTGCGGAGCAGGTGGGCAAGCCGCGTTGAGTGGCAAAACTCTGTTGGATATGGGTTTCCAGAGCGTTTCAAACGTCGGAGGCTTTTCAGCTTGGAAAGATGCAGGCGGACCAACAGAGCAAAAATAGAGCGCTTTTCGATGTGCCGTCTTCAGGGTAAATGCTGTTCTTCGGCTAGGTCAAAGTAAGCCAAAAGCTGAAGGTGAAGGCGTTTAGGTTGACGGCGAATGCATTTGGTAGCCCGATCAAGCAAGATGCCGGTGGCGTGGTGCCAGAAGGCTAATGGTCATTTATTTCGGTCCGAAAGGCATGATTGGCCAGTACATTGAGTGCATTCCAGCAGAGTGCTGGCCTATGGTTCCAACCCTAAAAAACGGAGAGACTGAATGAGGAAGACACTGAAAGACCTGTTTTTGGCTATGCTAAATGCAACACTGATCCTTGTTGTGGTTGCTCTTTTGCTCTTGGTCTTGCTGCTGACAAAGGCCAATTCTCTGAGCGAGACGTTTGCACAAAGTCTCGTAAGTTTAGAACCGCTTGAAGCAGGCATCGAAACGATCAATTCCGAAGCCAGTAAAATGAAGGCTGAAATCGCGCTGTTGAAGCAGCAATCTCAGGGTATATCGTTCACAAAACTCGATGAGCTGGAAGCAAAATTGGGTAGTATTGAGACGCATCTGGCAGAAATCAAAGGCTCAATGTCTACATTGGCCGAAACACCTGATCGGCTCGTGAATACGGCTGTCGCCTCAGCCGCGGACTACGCAGTAGGAGGCGCAGCACGGTTGCGAGGTTGCGTACCCGCTGGAACGGAATGACGAAACCTAGAAGGTCGGCATGTCACGTAGAGCAGTCATTGAGCCGTTGTACAGCGATGGTCTGTGTGTAGTATTTAATGCTATGAAATTTAGCAGATCTTGATGCAATATCAGTATCGGGTGAGGCTGAGCGATGGCAACGCGCGAGCTGAGGCAGTCCTTTGTAATATTGGGTGGGCAGTGGAGCTTGACCTGACCTGCATGTTATTTGAGCTCTAAAATGATTGGTTCGGTTGCTTGTACAAGCTGCAAGTTTCCGGGTCCCGTACCCGATAGCAGTCCTATCGAGGGGCTTTGTCGCGCAAATCGGTTGAAGGACGTCCTTCCCCTTTCCCCAGACGCAATTAGCCTACGATCTTGGTGACAGGTATACCAATAGCGGTATAGCGGTTCAGCACGGCGATGCGGAATTGGATTTCCGCGACCTGCCTTTCGAAGTCCCTCGCCGTGAGCGATTGGCCGAGTAATTTCATACAATGCATCCACTGACCGGAAGGGCATTGTGTAAGAAATGTCCTGAGAGGTTTCGTTTCGACACGGTCTTGGCAGTGGTCTCCGCTCCAGCGTCGCCACAGATATCGTTGTGCATTGGGAATAGGTGCTCTTGGGTGGATGGCGTGTCGCCGCAAGTCCGCATAACTCAATAACTAAAAATCATGAATTCAACACCGCTTCCGTTGGAGGCGGCGTTTTTAAAGCGACTATCGGTTGATCACCGCCATGGTGGCTCCATTGATCTCAAAGCGAGGCTGGCTTAAATCCCAGATCAGCTGGCGTCGATCGCGTATAAACCGCCTGAGCGCAGGGCTGAGCAATCAACCATTGATGCTCAAGTCATCGAAATGGAACCTTCAATTCCTTGATACAAAGAAAATTGCTGGTTGATTTACTATGTCGGATGTCCATCTATGCTGAAAAGTACATACTTGTGAGACCGGCTCAAGTGACAGCTCTTTTCCTTCTTCTCTTGCTCCTCGTCTTGACAGGTGCTGCTTTCCGACTTTGGTCAAAAAGGCACGTTCGCTCAAGCCTTCTGAAGGCTGAACTTGCGGACCATCAGCGTGCCATTGTCTCCGAACAGGTGCCTCTAACCAAGATACTTCCGCCCGAGTTGCGTGGAAAACTCGAAGGTAAGATCAATCTCTTTCTAGAACAGATTGAGTTCGTTGGGTGCAACGGACTTGAGATAAGCGAAGAAATGCAGCTCTCGATTGCTGCCCAGGCCTGCCTTCTCGTGGTCAACAATGATGCTTGGTATAGCAACTTACACTCCATTCTTATCTACCCAAGCGCCTTCAAGTCGCGGCAGGCGGAACAAAGAGGCTATGTCACGACAGAACGAGAGATAGTGCGAACGGGCGAAAGCTGGTCACGGGGGCCGGTCGTTCTTTCGTGGGCGCATTCCAAGCAAGGAGCAAGTGCCCCACACGACGGCCACAATGTGGTGTTTCACGAGTTTGCACATCAGATCGACGATCTGTCAGGACGCACCAACGGCATCCCGGTACTCAATCGAGATCAAAGCGTAAAAGATTGGGGCCATGTATTTGCTGAGGCATTTGAACGCCACGTCAAGCAGGTACACGCCGGAAGATCTACCTTGATCGACGCCTACGGGGCGCAAGGCATGGAAGAGTTTTTCGCAGTAGTCGTCGAGGTTTTCTTTGAAAGGCCAGCAGAGCTTAAACGTAGGGAGACAGAGGTCTATGATCAGCTTGCGACGCTGTTCCAGTTGGAGCCGGCATCTTGGGCGCAAACCTAATTGGATATACGCAGGCGGCAAATAGAGGATCCACCGGGAGAAGTTATTAGCGCTTGCCGGGACGCGCTCTGAGACTCCTCCACCTTCAAGTAGATAGGTGTATAAGTGGGATGTTGGTGCAACGGATACTCAAAGCGTCAGCTAACGACTAGATCAGGGTTGGATTTCCCATGAGCCATGGAAAAGTGTGAGCCGAGGTCCCCCTTTCGAGATATTGGGCGGGTGTTGGAGCCTGGCCCTACTTGCGCCACAATTTTTCCGGCTCCCAAAATTAGTGGTTTGTTTGGGCAAGTAGTAAATATTCGGGTTCTCTATCTGACCTTGGTTTTTTTGGTTGAGCCGGTGTGGAAGGGGTAACACGACTAAAAGCTGCGATTCGCTGGGCCCCGATTAAAGGCCTGCTCTGCGGGCAAAACTAACTGATACGAGTGAAGCCAAATTCGCTGGTCCCGCCCGATCAACAACGTAGCTGTGAAGTGGCACTGCGATGAGAATACAACCAAGTGCGCTCTCGAAAAACACCGCTTCGCGCAAGAGCGTTGATGTTAATGAAGGCCTTGCAGAGTTTTCTTACCCGGAAAGTGGCAGCCACCGCCAATCATCGATTTAATGCATCAAGGATTGCAGCGTCGCGGTCGTAGGGGTCTTCACGGAAGTGTACATTTCCCTCTTCTACCCACGCTGTCCAGTATGTTAGCAGAACTGGCACGGGCTTATCGAGGTTGATCCTTGTGGTTTTCCCGCTTTCCAGAATGGCTTTCATTCGTTCAGTGCTCCAGTCCGCCTGACCTTCCATCAAAAGGCTAGCAAATTCGAATGGGTATTCCAGTCGGACACACCCTGAACTCAGATTGCGTTCATTGCGATCAAATAGGCCACTTTGGTTGGTGTCGTGCAGGTAAACAGCATGCTCGTTGGGAAACATGAATTTCACAAGTCCCAAGGCATTGTTCGGTCCTGGTTGCTGCACCAGTGTGACGCCGGGATTGTCCGATGCCCAGTTCACCGACGCGGCATTCACAGGTGTGCGGTCGCTGCTCCGCACAACGGTGTAGTTGTTGCGGGCCAGATAGCCGGGGTCTTTACGGATACGCGCCAGTTTATCCTTCCTGAAAATTGATGCGGGCACAGTCCAGGTCGGATTGAATTCCATATATTGGATATTGTCGCGAAAAACCGGCGTTTTGCGGTAGGCGGACCCAGTCACAGAGCGAGTGCTCCAAACGGTGCCCGATTTGGCAAAATACGTGCGTGCACCCGCGATGTTGACCAGAACGAAATCGTCATCGAGATCATGCATAAGCCAACGCGCGCGCTCCAAGCTAAGCCTGATCTGGTCCACGCGCTCTTTGGCGGTACGGTTTAGGGACGCAAACGACCTTGGGCCAAGTACCCCATCAGCTTCCAATCCGTGGCGAGTCTGGAATGCTTTAACCGCCTCAACAAGTAGATCATCATAGATCTCTACGCGGCCCTCCAGCGCGTCTGTCGTTGACAGGGTTACGGTTTCTTGAGCGGAGCCATCACGCAACAGCCTTTCGCGCAAAACTGGAATGGCGGGATTGGACATTCCCGGTTTCAGGACTGTCTGATCCGGCACGACCGGCCAGCCGCCACTGTTTTCGATGTCTCTATACCGCCCCAGCACCTCAACAAGCTGCATGTATTGTGCTACGTCAATATTTATGCGCGCCATAAGTGCGCTAAAGCCTTCTCCGTCAATAAAGTCGTTTAAAACTGCCGAGGGTTCTTGGCGAATAACTGGCTTCGAGAAATTCCAGTCATCGTCAAGCTTAGCAGGATCAACCTTTCCAAAAACAATATGATGTATCAGTTTTATTGCTGCATCGGTGGCGGCAACATCGAATATTGCGATGTCCGTCGGGTCGCCCAGTCGGGCAGCGTCCTGTAATTCGTAGAGTAGCGGGAGGTTAAAATCTGTTGGGCGAAAACCCTGCTCAAGACCGCGATTCAATTCTGCAAAAAGTTGTTCCGTATTGAGCGTGCCATACCAGCCCAGAGCATAATCGCGATTTGCATAAAACTGGGGGATCAAGACGGCTGTATCCAGCTTTGCATCTGCGAAAAGAACGGAACCGCCACCGTCGAATGAAATCGACAACCTTTGGATTTCGTTTTCGACGGGACCAGCCGCCAAACCGCCTGAAAGGAACAGTAGCGCAGCCAGTAAGCCAGATCGTATCATAATCACCACGTTTGTATCCCCAAGGTTAGTCTCCCTATATCTTGTGATTGCAAGCTTTGACTTGGAAAGAGACGACATTCAAGGCCGGGCTTCCGATCTATGGAACGAAGCTAAAGTAGCAACCGGGCAAAGTTTATTCCCGAATTCATGTTTCTTTTTTGTTTTCAAAGCTGGCCTTTACTTAGACCACATCCGATGACTGTTATTCTTGACTTTCGGGCCCTCCAGACCAGCCAGTCTAACTGGCACTTCCGAACTATTTTTGCCGTCTCTAACATCGTCGCTGAGGTGAACCCGTTTGCGCCAAATGGAGAAGATTATGGTCCGCTTTATTTCCGCGAGGATGTCGAGGCAGTCCTCAAGTAGGCTTCATTTTTAGGGCAATTCAGCCGCAATGCCTTCAGGAATGAGTAAGGCGATGTCGTTGTGCGTTCGACGCAGCTCCACGAACCTTATCTGCAAAAACGCACGCTACCAGCAATCTCCGAGTAAAGTTTAACAAGAATAAACTTTTTGATACGAATATGAATGAGGCAGGTCGAAAATTAGACGCTTATGCTCCATTGGCAAGGGGGCAAGTTGGCTCGCCGCAGGTTTTCAAATTCCCAGCACCCCCGATAATAAAAGGTGGCGGCGTAGGGCTAACTACGACCCTGACGGGTTCGCGAAGTAACGAATGCCAGAAGGGGGGCAGGAGCCCAAAGGTGGTCCCGCCAATTCACAATCAAGCTTCTCAAATGTTCATTGTGGGCTTAAAGTCACTGTATGAAGTGGCCTAGTTCAGGTGCTGGCCAGTCCTGTGAAAGGCTCACCCAATGCCATCAGTTGAACTCCTAGTTTCTTTCTTTCTGGCCACGTGCATCTTCGCATACATGCCAGGGCCTTCAACTCTCTATGCGGCTGCGCAAACAATCGCTCGAGGGCAACGAGCTGGGTGGTTTGCGGCACTTGGCATTCACATCGGCGGATACGTCCACGTTTTGGCCGCGGCCTTCGGTTTGGCAATTTTGTTCAAAGCCATTCCTGCCCTTTATCTTGCGCTAAAGTTGGGTGGTGCAGCCTATCTAATTTGGCTTGGTCACAAGATGTTTACGTCCAAATCAGAACTAGGATCGACTAATCTGAAAGTTGAAGTGAAAATCCCTAAAAAGGCTTTCTGGGAAAGCGTCACAGTCGAAGTTCTCAATCCCAAGACAGCTATTTTCTATCTCGCATTCTTGCCGCAATTCTCGGACCCAAATGCTGGATTTCCGATTTGGATACAGCTGCTCATTCTCGGAACGATAGTGAATATTGTGTTTTCGAGTGCAGATGCGCTGTGTGTCATTCTAGCTGACAGGGTAACTAGCTTTTTCAAAAATTCAGGTACCGCGAACCGTATCGCGCAACGGGCAGGAGGTGGTATTTTGATAGCCCTTGGCCTCAACGTTGCCCTCAATCGCCAATGATTGTTGCCCGCTGACCAGACCTTTTATCGAACGCGGCAATGGGCGGCTCTAAACCCAGTTTGACAGTGACAAGCGTTTCTATGAATGTCGGATTTGTTCAATTTTGGAGACCGACATGACTTTCCCCGAAAAAATGTCTGGCGTTATTCTTAACGGGCACGGCAGCCCTGAAATGCTCGAATGGCGCGATGACTTAGCTTTTCCAGTGCCGCGAGATGACGATGTCATCGTTCGGGTCGGTGCGGCAGGGGTAAACAACACGGATATCAATACGCGGACCGCTTGGTACTCGAAAGGAGAAGCGGAAGCTGGTGACGCGACATGGTCGGGTACACCGCTTACTTTTCCACGTATCCAGGGCGCTGACGTTTGCGGCCGGGTCGTTGCTGTCGGCGCGGCAATCGACCCTTCCAGGATCGGAGAACGCATCCTAATCGAGCCATGCATCCGCGAAGCGAATGGCGACACACTTGAGATGCCGTGGTATTTTGGCTCTGAGTGCGATGGTGGGTTTGCGCAATATACTCGGGTCGCCGCACGCCATGCCTATGCGATCAAAAGTGATCTGACTGATGTGGAATTGGCTTCCTTTCCCTGCTCCTATTCTACCGCCGAAAACATGCTGGCACGTGCCAATGTAAGCAAGAACGAAACAATATTGGTCACAGGCGCATCTGGCGGTGTCGGGTCGGCTACTGTTCAGCTGGCACAAGCGCGTGGAGCCAAAGTTATCGCGATAACAAGCGCTTCAAAGGCTCAGAATCTCCTAGAACTAGGTGCGATGAAAACACTTGATCGTGGTGACGATCTGGTCGCTGAGATTGGCACAAGCAGCGTTGATGTCGTCATTGATTTGGTAGCCGGTGCGAAGTGGCCGTCATTACTTGAAGTACTACGCCCCGGCGGGCGCTATGCCGTTGCTGGTGCTATCGGGGGACCAATTGTCGAGCTGGATATCCGCACGCTTTATCTTAAAGACCTCAGTTTCTTTGGGTGCACCGTTCTAGAACCGCAGGTCTTCGGGAATCTTGTTGGGCGGATTGAACGCAAGGAAATCGTACGATTGGTGGCGGAAACCTATCCGCTTCGTGACATTGCAACCGCGCAAACTGCCTTTAGTGAAAAGGGGCATATCGGGAAAATCGTTTTGGAAATGAGCTGACAGAGTTTGTTTGCGCGTTCGTGAGCGGACATTCCCATCAGGACCATCAAACGCCAACATTGTCTCGCAAATGACTCATTTGAGTTTGACGCAGCAAATGCCCGCTTCGAGCGCTAAGCGGTAACTGTGAAGGTCGACCTTGGTCTCTCTAATTGAAAACTCAGCTTGAATGGCGGCTATTCCGGCATTTCCCGAAATCGGAGAACGGTTACGCCTGCGTCGTTTGTGAGGGCCAGATTTGAGCCGCTTCTCTGGTAACCTGTTGCGGCCCCCAGCGCTTCGAGTGTATCGCGCTCAAGCTTTTCTCTCGCACCAGGGCACGCCATCATTGTTCCCGCGAAGTTATCAGGCATGCTGAAAACGCCACCACTTGCGGCGAGTGTTCCTGTGTAGCGATTGCATCCTCCATAGAGGCCGAATTTCCCGTCTTGATCTATGGCCAGGGTCGGGGGATCTTCTGCGACAAGCATCCGGCCGGCAATCTCATAGACGGCCCAGGCAATGCCAAAGATGGATTGACCTGAGGGATTGCTGGAGGTTTTTTTGGGCATCATCTCCAATACAAGTTCCGCCGATCTTGGCGCATCACGAGTCAGAACTGGCGTGGCGGTTGTCGATCGAAACAAGACACGTCCGTCCGAAATAACCTTGGCCGCCACGGTGTAGGTAAAGCGCTCATCGATCAGATCAGTATCGTATCCAATCGCAACTGTTCTTGGGACAGCGTCCAATTTGAACCGCTGAGATGACATCCGGATCGAAGGCGCGTCCGCGAGCGAAGTATCAAGAAGCTCAACTTCCAAAATGGCATCTGGTGGCAGAGCGATCCTTTCGCGGTAGGTGACTGTCGTTTCAATGTGCATTGTCTCGGCAACCCCTGCCGAAACAGTCGTCAGCATGGCCACTGAAAGAGCTGCGGCTAGTCCTGTTTTTCTCATGGCGAAATGCTCTCCTGTACGAGTTCGATCATATTACATCCGCATTGCAGCATGGATGGCAAGTGGAAGCTTCTTTCAATCCGTCCAGCGATTGCTGCGTACACGGCTCGGATCTTTGATGGGAGGGCCGCAAGCACAAACACAGCTGTATGCGGAGCCTTTAATGCCAAAGTGCCAATGGCTTGTTAGAGCCCATCCGCCTCCAACTTAAGGCGCTTCTTTTAATAGCTAAAGCACAAACGCGGGGAGACAAACGTCGATCGACTTTGTGTTTGTCGCATCAGGCATCGAGTTGCAGATGTACCCTCCCAATGGACTGCCAAAAGCACACCTAAAGGCCATGCCGATCCCTGCTCTCACAAAATCAAACGCTTAGAACGTCAAGCAGAACCGCGTTTAGCAGCGCTGGTTTTTCAGCGTGAACCGCATGTGCGCAGCCGGGAATAACAGCGAGCTTGGCATTGGGTATTGATGCCCACAAAAGATGTGTTTGCTCCCAAGAATACGTACGATCTTTATCACCCCAAATGACCGTAGTTTCGGGAGTTATTTGGTTTAAGAAATCCTCGCCAGACCAAGATTGCATTGCATCTAAGCCAGCTGCGATGGCGTCAGTTGTCGCAAGCTCTGCAATGGCTGCGGATGTTGGATATCCACGGGCCGCCTGGTTCTCTAAAAACCAAGTCGCAGAGATACGCCGGGCTGTTATGGCCGCGCCATCTTGTTTGGCACGTGCTTTGCTTTGTTCAATCGTTTCAAAGCGACCGGGCAAAACGCCGAGTGCGCCGGTTCCAAGGAGGATTAAGTTCTTGATGTTGTCCTGATCATGACGGGCCATTTGCTGCACGATCATCCCACCCATTGAATGGCCGAGCAGGTTGTATCGCGTAACACCCAATTCCCGTAACTTTGTGAGGGCCCAATTCGCAAAACCGTCAATGGTATTGATCACCGGCATCTGCGTGTTCTGTCCAAACCCGGGCAGATCGAGCGCGATGATCTCGTGCGTGTCTGATAGCGCTTCTACCTGCGCAGCCCACTGTGCGCTGCCCCCCATAAAGCCATGCACCAAGACAAGTGGGATCACTTGCGTTTGCCTTGCACGATACGGTCAAGGATCATTGCGCAGAACAAAATTGCAAAACCAGCTAAGATACCCTGACCAACGTTCGCATATTGAAGGGCTTCCAAGACGTCTTCGCCGAGGCCCTTGGCACCAATCAACGATGCCACAACGACCATCGCGAGCGAGAGCATGATGGTTTGGTTAATCCCTGCACGGATCGACGGGCTTGCGAGCGGCAGATCAACACGGGTGAGCAGATACCATTTGTTGGCACCAAACGCGATTGCGGCTTCACGCACGCTTTCGGGAACCCCACGCAGGCCCAGAACGGTGAGGCGAACAACAGGTGTTCCACCAAAAATCATTGTGGTGACAACAGCAGCAGGTTTCCCGGTTCCGAAGAATGCGATTACGGGGATCATAAACACGAAGGCCGGCATTGTTTGCATGAAATCCATGATGGGCTGGATCACTGCATAAAAGCGTTTGCGTCGCGCGCAGAACATACCAAGAGGAATGCCAATCAAGATCGAAAGACAAGCCGCGGTGCCTAAAAGCGCGAGTGTGGTCATCGCCTTTTCCCAGAACCCCAGCAATCCGATATAGGCCAGAAACGCTCCGGACCAGATGGCTGTACGGACACCAGCGGTGAGCCACGTAAGCAAGGCAATCAAGCTGGCCACAACGATCCATGGTGTGCTGACAAAGACCAGCTCAAGCGCGTCTAAGATCAGGCGGATGCCGTATGTGATGAAGTCAAACAGCGCCTCGCCGTTGGCAACAGCAGAGGCAAAGAAACTTTCGACCCATGCGATGCTATTTAGGCGATATTCAGGACGGGTTGGAAACTGGCTGAGCAGGTCAAAGCGATCAGGAAAGCTATAATGCAGCATTGCGGCGACCGCGATGAGCACCATAAAAACGGCGCTAAATATGATCTGCGAGACAGGTAAGCCCGAGCGCACTGTTCGATCCGAAAGCCATTCAGAAAAACGAGCCTCGAGCGCCCAATTAGCGACGGTCGCTTGGACGATTTTTACGATGACAAGGATCGCTAGGCCAGTAAGAGCAATCGTAACCCCTTGTTCAGAAAGCGCCACGGCTTCTTCACGGATACCGCCGATTGCTTCTTCTAACGACTCTACAGTGCGTGCATATACGTCCGCTTTGTCAGAGCCCGTTTCAAGCGCGGTGGCTAATTGTTGTTGCCGTAACTCAAGCGTCCCTTCGATAGATGTAATCCGTTTGAATGCGTCGGCAGCGAGGTCGCCAAACATGCCGCGCGCAATCTGAACGAAAGCCAAGGTCTCTATGATGAGAAAGGGCAGGGCCCACGACCAAAGGCCACGCGCGCCGAACCAGATGGGGCCAAAAATCCCCGCGAATAGATTAAGCGTCGCGGTGAATTTTGAACTTGCGCCAATCTTGTCAAAATTCGCGATGTAGTAATCAGGATTTGTACGCACAAAGGTTGCAATATTTGCGCGACGCTCAGCTGCATAGGCGAGGGCGGCTTCGGTATCTGTGGCTTCAAGCGGATTTTGCGTTGTTTCGGTCATGACATTTCTGTTCCTTCAACAACGGTGCGCAGAATATCTGAGCGCGTAATCACACCCACATCTTTTTCACTGTCTTTGACGATTATCGGACTCTCGTGATCAATCGCGAGGTTGATGAGCGTGCTCAAAGTTTCTTTTGCTGCAACGCGTGGCACTTCTGAACTTAAGGGACCATTGCGTGCCACATAGGCCTCGATGGGCTGCATGATTGCATGTGCATGGACGACCTTTAGACGCGAAATACCCGCCACGAAATCGGCGACATAGTCGTCAGCAGGGTTCATCACGATCTCTTCGGCGGTGCCCGTTTGTACAAGGCGTCCGTCACGCATAATTGCGATACGGTCGCCAATGCGAACGGCTTCATCAAGGTCATGCGTTATGAAAACTGTCGTCTTCCTGAGAATCTTGGACAGGCGAATAAACTCGTCCTGCAACTGACGGCGGATCAAAGGATCCAGCGCACTAAAAGGTTCGTCCATCAACAAAACATCTGGATTTGCCGCAAGAGCGCGCGCAAGTCCGACGCGCTGCTGCATCCCGCCGGACAGTTCATGCGCAAATTTTGCGCCCCATGCGCCCAGCTCGACAATATCCAAAATCGCCGCGGCTTGCCGCATTCGGTCGTTCTTGCTTACCTGTCTGATTTCGAGCGGCATCGCGACATTATCAAGAACGGAGCGGTGGGGCATCAAAGCAAAGTTCTGAAACACCATACCAATCTTGCGATTGCGGAAATGTTGCAAATCCTTCGTGCCGAGACCCATGACATCCGTGCCCTCAACCAAAATCTTGCCATCGGTGGGTTCTAACAGGCGATTGAAATGGCGTACCAGCGTGGATTTCCCACTCCCTGACAGCCCCATGATGCAGAAGATTTCACCGCGGTTCACAGTGAGGCTGACTTCAGCAACACCGACAACGGCGTGATGCTGGGCAAGGACTTGCGCCTTGGTCAAACCTTCTTCGCGGATCGCGCGCAATGCTTCCTCTGGCTTTGCGCCAAAGATCTTCCAAACATTAGAAATTTCGATGAGAGGTGCATCGCTCATGAAGGATATCGCTTTCGTTTCCTTGGGCGTGATGCCGGTAATTCAGGAAATTGCGCTGGCCCTTATTTGCAAGGGCCAGCGCACGTTATTCAGTTTGGTTAAAGACCGAGCATTGCGTCAACACGATCAGTATTCGCCTCGACCCATTCCTTGGCAACTTCTGCCGCGTCGCGACCATTTGAACTGATCTCAAACGCAAGGCCCGACACATCATCCGCCGTTAGGGCGAAGTTTGCGAAGAACTCAGCGATTGCAGGCGAACGACCCTCAAGTGAGTTGGACCATGCGATCTGCACGTTCTTCAGCGCATCTTTTGTAGCGACAGAAGACTTTTCGTACCAATCCGCATCGTCGGATGGCTGGATCATATTGTATTTAGCCTCATCAAATGTCGGCTCGCTCAGCATTTCAACGTCAAACATGAACCAAACCGCATGTGGCTTGTAGCAATAGAAGGCGTAGCCTTCACCCTTTGCGATACTGTCCTTGATGCGTGCCGTCTTAACGCTTTCTTCAGCGCGAATAGGTTCGATGAAATCAAGCAAACCGTAGTCGCGCGTTTTCACTTCATTTACGTTTGCAGAGGCCCAACCTGGCGCGCCGATCCACATTTCACCTTTGCCATTTCCATCGCTGTCCATCAACGCAGCGACGTCAGGACGTCCAAGATCGGCAATGTCGGTGATGTTGTTAGCTTGCCCAAAGTCCTTTGAGACGCAGAACCCCTGATTGCCCTCATATGGGTTGCTAGAGAGCGTAACAGTCTTGGCTTCGTCTACATATTTCTGAGTAAAGCTCTGCTGGTTGGGCAACCACACGTCGGGGTGCACATCGATGTCGCCTTTGCCCTGGTCCATTGCTTGGAAGATCGTCGCGTTGTTGCCGGGAATATAGTCGACGGTTCCGCCCATACGCATCTCTACGATAGCACCGAGGACGTTTGCGACAGCTTGCGCGCCTGTCCAAGAGGGAACGCCGATGTTGACGCTTTCAGCAGAAACAGGTGCGCTGAAGGCAGTCAGCAAAGTCGCGGCCATAAGTGTTGTCTTGAATGACATTAGTTTACTCTCCTTGTTGGTCGTTTTTGTTGGTCTTTTTATTTGTCTTGATTAGTCGGTGTAGCCTTGCAGATTAAATGTCTCGGAATAGCCAAAAAGCGCGGCGCTTCCGCCGGTGTGAAGGAACACGACGTTGTCCATGCCTTCAAAATAGCCGGCTTTGATCTGTGCGATCAGACCGTCCAATCCTTTGCCGGAATAGACAGGATCAAACAAAAGCCCCTCAGTCTGCGCAAGCAATTTAACCGCTTCGATCATGCCATCTGTCGGCAAACCGTACCCCGGGCCAACATAATCGCAGTTGGCGCGAACCGCATCGCGCTGGATTGTAAGGCCGGTGCCAAGATGCTCAGCAGTCTTTTTCGCAAGGTCGAAAACCATCTGTTCTTGCTTTTCTTGTGGCGCACGGGTGCCGATGCCAAGCAGATGAATGTCGCTGTGAATTGCCGCAAAGCCCGTCACGAGGCCCGCTTGCGTGCCAGAGCTGCCTGTTGCGTGAACAAGTGCATCGATTTTCAAGCCCACACCTGCGGCTTGCTCAGACAATTCGCGTGCGCAATTAACGTACCCTAAGGCCCCAATCGCGTTGGAACCGCCGCCGGGGATGATGTACGGCGTCTTGCCGTCATTGGTCATCTTTGCGGCCAAGGTCTCCATTTCTGCGTTCATATCTGTGCCACTGCCACGCTTTGAAACAGATGCGCCGTGCAGGCGGTCCAAAAGGACGTTGCCGTTCATGATGTAATTGGGATCGTTTGAACCTGTGCGGTCCTCCAGCAAAATGTGACATTCCATACCCAGCTTGGCGGCCGCCGCTGTGGTTTGACGCGTATGATTGGACTGCGTCGCACCTTGGGTAATGATTGTGTCAGCACCCTTTTGCTGCGCATCAGCCATCAAGTACTCAAGCTTGCGGGTTTTGTTGCCCCCCGAAGACAACCCCGTGCAATCATCACGTTTCACCCAAAGCCGCGGCCCTCCAAGCAGCTCACTTAGCCGGTCCATTGGTTCAAGCGGCGTCGGGAAATGCCCAAGGCGAACCTTTGGGAACTTCGCCATTACAATCGACAATTCCTTGCAAAGGCTAACGGTCATTTCAGGGGAAAGTGGAATGCTAGGTTCGGATATTTGGTTGGTTGCAGTCACGCCGAGGAATCCTTTGCTTTGATTGGGTTCAAAGTCGCTTGAATCGCACGCAAAAAAATAATGCTTTTTTCTTAGGCTGCTCATACTGTTTGTTTGAGCAGGGGGATGCGCAAATGGATATGCAATGGTTGGAGGACGTTCTGGTTCTCTTGGAAGAGGATAACCTGACCCGCGCTGCCGCGCGTCGCAACATTACCCAACCCGCTTTTTCGCGGCGCATCCGCAGCTTTGAGGATTGGCTGGGTGTCGACGTCCTCGAGCGCGGCACGAATAGGATTGATATCAGCCCATCGCTTGTGTCGAACGAGGCCGAAATTCGTGCGCTGGTTACCCGTATCCGCGATTTGCGGGGTAAAATTGCGCATTTTAATCCTGCCAGTTCAACTGTCTCGATTGCTGCGCAACATGCGCCTGTCTTTTCAACATTTCCTGACATGGCATTAAGAGCGAAACAGTCCTTTCCAGCGGTCAAGTTTCGACTGCGGGCTGCGAACCTTCGAGATTGTGTCACCATGTTTCTGCGTGGCGATACCAACATGTTGCTTTGTTATGAGGCAGATAGCGCTGCCCCTTTGCCATTCGGCGAAAGCATAAGGCGTGGCCTGTGGGGCGTGGATTACCTCGTTCCCGTCGTGGGCGGACCCTTGCGTTATACTGTGAAGGCAAATGGCGAAATCCCAGCGCTGACCCCGGCCGTTGTTTATCCTGAAGATAGCTATTTCGGCGAGGTTTTGAGCGCAGGGGAACGACCCTATGGGACGCCGCGCCATTGCTCCAACCCAGTTTGCGAAACCGCATTTTCAAGTGGCATCAAAGAGCTTGTTCTGAAGGGAATTGGGATAGGTTGGTTGCCGTACAGCATGGCATACCGAGAGATAGAAAATGGTGACCTCATTTCCATGGGCGACACATTCGGCAAAGAACCCCTGAACGTCGCTGTGTACGCCGACGTCAAGGATGAAACCTCCATGTCATTGTTGGATACTTGGAGTTTGAAGGGAACATCCCGCTGAACACGTCTGTGCTGCGCAAGATTTGGTCCCAATGCGCCGAATGCGAGTGATTATTCCAAGCGATGTTCTTTGCTCGTGTGACGCCACGACCAAAAGGCGTGATTGGAATGGAACGCTCCAGCCTCCTTCAGGAGCTAGAGTTCTACTTGGCGAATGCCGATCAGCAAGTGATACACAACCCATGACACGGCGATATAACCTGCAAGACGTCCTCGACCTATGGTTCCCAGACAACCAGCATTGGCGCGCCCCCGAAACACATGTCGCCTTTTGGATGGAGCGGATGCAAGGCGGCATGGACGCAATCATCTGTGAGGATTTTGCCGAACTTACCGACGCCGCCGCGCGCGGGCACTTGGATTATTGGGCCGATACGCCGAGCGGAAGGCTGGCACTTTTGATCGCACTGGATCAATTTCCCCGTTCGCTTTGGCGCGACACACCTGCCGCATATCTCTCAGGATATTAAATGCCGCCTTTGCTTGGAGGGTATCGCAAATAACCACTACGCAGCGGTAGAGCGCATGTGGGAACAGCAGTTCTAAGTGATTGCAATATTGCACCGCGAAGGCTCTGATCACCTTGCGCGGATCGATCTATGTATCAAACTCAAGGACGACTCCATCGAAACGCTACCGAGCGAGATTAGGGATATGGGCCCCATGGCTGCCGAACAATGCAACCGCGTTCGCGCACACATCGAGCGTTTTGGGCGACATCCTTGCAGAAACGAAGTGCTGGGCCGTTCGTTCACACCTGACGGACAGACCTACATCGATACCGGCGATTTTCCCCACCAGCGAAAAGTCAAAGCGGACACCTGCGCAAATGCGGCACGCAGAGTAGGCCGTCATCGGATCAATCAAAGTCCATGCTAAGCGTCGTTCGCCCCAAAACAGGGCATTTTCTGCAACGGTCGCCAAGCTCTGCGCAGACTCTAGGCAACAAACGAGGCGCTGGGTGCAAACGGATAACCCCAGATTTAGGCGGCATATCGCTATTTAGGGGCAGATTTGGGCACCATCACTTAAGAAAACATCGCAATTAGATCGAGAATCGACTGATGAATGTTTGCGTCGATGCCCCATCTTCCATTAAGTTGTCGCGAGGCTTGTGAAACGGGCGCGGCGCGACAAAGTTCCGGAAAAAGGGACGTCACCGCCCAATCTGGCGAGGAATTAAGGTGGGTCGAGCGGCTCTTGCGGTACTAAAATATGTTCGGGTCGGGGTAATTGTAGCGTTCGCTTCGGGCTCAGGCGTTGTCCTTGCAGCGGACGTCAAGCTGACCGGCATTTCCAGCGATAATGATCTGTTTGATATTCTGTCGGGCGGGTCTTTGCTGGTTGGACAATCGATTTCTGAGGAAGAAGCCAAACCATCAAGCGCTGAAATCCTTGCAGCAGCGCAAGCGGACTACAAGCGTTTGCTGGCAGTGCTCTATGACAATGGCTATTTCAGTGGCGCGCTGACCATCACCGTGGATGGGCGAGAAGCGGCATCGATTTCTCCGGTGCAACCACCTGCAAACATTAATAAAGTGATCATCGACGTCGAACTGGGCCCAAAGTTCAAGTTCGACCGCGCGACGATTGACCCCGTGGCCCCTGGCACAGAACTGCCCAATGGATTTGCAATCGGGGAGACCGCCAGTTTGGGCGTCCTCAAACAAACCGTTAGCACAGGCATCAATGGCTGGCGCGACGCGGGGTATGCAAAAGCGGAACTTGCCTCGCAAGACCTGATCGCGCGCCATCAGGAACGTACGGTCAGCGCAGATTTGCGTCTGAACCCGGGTCCAAAGCTGCGGTTTGGGCCATTGACGGTCAAGGACCCCAGTAATGTTCGGACCGAGCGCATTCTTGATATTGCGGGCCTGCCCGAAGGCGAAGTGTACTCTCCCGAAGAGTTGAAGCTGGCAACAGAACGTCTGCGCCGCACCGGAGCGTTCAATGCTGTTGCGTTGATTGAAGCGGGCATGATCGGCCCTGAAGACACACTGCCCATCAGCGCATCGCTGACCGACGCGCCGCTACACCGGTTTGGTTTTGGCGCAGAGTACGGCGACCCTGATGGTCTGAGCCTTACGGTTTATTGGTTGAACCGCAATCTGTTTGGCGGGGCGGAGAGCCTGCGCATTGACGGTGAAATTTCCGGCGTGGAAGGGGCGAATGGCGGCACTGATTATCTATTGTCCGCACTTTTCAAGCGGCCTGCGACGTTCAACGAAGACACCAATTTCTTTGCGTTGGCCTCGATTGAGCAGCTTGACGAAGTATCATACTTTTCGCGCCAACTCGACCTTGTGGCTGGTGTTGAACGGATCGCTTCTGAGGAGCGCACTTATAGGTTGGGATTAGGGCTGCGCACTGCTCAAACTCGCGATGCATTTGGTGAAAACCGCTATACATTGTTGACGCTGCCGACCGGGGCTGAGTTTGACTACCGCGACAATGAGCTGGACACGAAGAACGGATTTTATATTGATTTAGCAGTGATGCCATTTCTTGCGCTCTCAGGTGCAGATGACGGTGTGCGCAGTTTTGTCGACGCACGTGCCTATAAAACTTTCGGAACAACTCGCGCTGTCACATTTGCGCTGCGCGGTCAGCTTGGTTCGGTCTTAGGGCCGGATCTGTCTGTCGCGCCTGCGGATTACCTCTTTTACTCCGGTGGGGGCGGGACCGTTCGCGGACAGCCCTATGAATCGCTGGGCGTTGATCTGGGCAACGGCGAAACCGTCGGTGGGCGCTCCTTTGTCGGTTTGTCGGCCGAGGTGCGCGTGCAAGCGACAGAAAGCTTCGGCGTCGTTGGGTTCTTTGACGCTGGATATATTGGCGAAGAGGAATTTTATGATGGGTCCGGAACGACGCATTCCGGCGCTGGGCTGGGCATCCGCTACGCCACTGGTATCGGCCCCATCCGATTTGATGTCGGCGTGCCGACATCGGGCCCTGAAACGGGTGACAACTTTCAAATCTATATCGGCATAGGGCAGGCATTCTAATGCGTTTTCTTCGGTTTTGCCTTGTTGCGGTTTGCCTGCTGGCCACTTCGGTTGTGGCGCAAGAGGATGACAAAAGCTTTTTGACCCGTAAACTTCAAGATTTACTCAGTGGTTCGGGCCGGACGGTCGACATTGTGGGCTTCAAGGGCGCGCTGAGCTCTGAGGCGTCATTTGACCGTTTGACCATCGCCGATGAGGACGGCATCTGGCTGACCCTCGAAGACGTTGTGCTGGATTGGAAACGCAGCGCCTTGTTGCGTGGCCGACTTGAGGTAAAAAGCCTGACCGCCGCGCGTATCGATATTCCGCGTTCGCCAATCCCGGGCGAAGAGCCGCTGCCGGACGCCGAAGCAAAACCGTTCGCTTTGCCTGATCTGCCGGTGTCGATTGATTTGCAAACCTTCAGCATCGCAGAGGTCAACCTTGGTGCGCCCTTGCTGGGTGAGGCCGCGCAGCTGGAAGTTCAGGCCTCTGCTAAGTTTGATGATGACGTCGCTTTCGTCGACATGACCGCGAACCGAACGGATGGTAAACGCGGGGAATTCGCAATCAAAGCGGACCTCAACCGTGCAGAAAGCCTGATGGATTTGTTGGTTAAGCTGTCTGAGGACGAGGCCGGGTTGGTCTCAAGATTGATCAATGTGCCGGGCCAGCCATCGGTTGATTTGTCCATTCAGGGCACTGGACCTTTGACGGATTTCAATTCCGATCTTTCACTGTCCACCAACGGTGAAGAACGCCTTGCTGGAACCGTGAGCCTAAGTGCCGAAGAGGGCGGTCTCCTTTCAGGCCCACCTGACCGCCGCATCAAAGCCAACCTAGGTGGCGATCTGACGGCCGTGATTTTGCCTGAGTACCACGATTTCTTTGGCCCTGATGTGGCTTTGGTGGTCGATGTCGTGCTCAGCAGCGACGGTGAGATTGACGTCTCTGATTTTACGCTGAAGGCTGCAGCGGCGGATCTGGCTGGTAAAATACGCCTCAATGCTGATAAATGGCCCAGCTTTATTGATATCAACGGCACCGTTGCGCGCGTGGACGGGCAGGCCGTTTTGCTGCCCGGTGGCGGTGGCGAAACTTATCTTGATAAGATCACGCTGGATGTGGATTACGATGCGGATGGGGGCGACGCGTTTAAGGCGCTCTTTGACATCTCCGGGCTCAAGACAGAGGCATTGAGCATTGCGCAAACGCAGATTTCTGCAAACGGAACGCTGAAGGGCGATGTCGGGGCCGTCGGCGAGTTGATCAGCTTGGTAGAATTCACGGCAACCGGTTTGGTGATGACGGATGCGGCGATCTCTGAGGCGATTGGCCAAGAGATCACCGGTAAAGCCAATGTGACCTACGCGGAAGGCGAACCTACGCGGATCGCGGATCTTGAACTCACCGGGGCCGACTATGGCTTGACCGGTGGTGCCATAATCAGTGGTCTTGAAGCGGCCTTCAAAACGGAGCTTGATGCGAAATTGCAGGCAAGCGATATCAGCCGGTTCTCTGCACTTGCAGGCCGCGAGTTGGACGGTGCGACGGCGCTGGAATTGACGGGGTCCGTGACGCCGCTGAGCGGAATGTTTGACCTAAACGCCAAAGGCACGACGCAGGATATCAAAACCGGCATTGTGCAGGCCGACGCGCTGCTGGCAGGGCGCACAGATCTGAGTATGGCGGCAAAGCGGGACGAAACCGGCACCTTCTTGCGTGACCTAATTCTGTCCAATCCTGAGCTGAACTTTACTGGCAGCGCCGCCTTGGCCACTGACAACAGCACCGTTGATGCGACCATCGTGTTGCGCGATTTGGCCGCTGTGGTCCCGCAATACCAAGGTTCCGTGACGGTGATTGGTAAAGCCATTCAAGACGCCGGCGGTTGGAACGTCGATGTAAATACTGACGGTCCGTATGACGCGGTGTTGACACTCAAAGGACTGGCAACTGGTCCGGAGGCCAAGATCGATTTCACCGCCAAGGTGCCGGACCTCAATCCACTTGTTGCTCAGGTCAACGGACCACTTGATGCACGCGGTACGGTCCAGCAAACTTCGGAGGGCTGGAAACTGACAACGGATGCAAGCGGCCCCTTTGACGCGACGGCCAGCATCGACGGTCTGCTCACACCGCTTGTCGATATCGACTTCACGCTCGCGGCGCCGGACGTCAGCGCCATCGCCCCACAGATCGAAGGGCCGCTGCGCGCTGACGGAAGTTTGACGCAAACCGCAACCGGGTGGTCGATCAAGACCGACGCAAGTGGTCCATATGACGTTGCCGCAACTGTTCAGGGCGATCTTTTGCCACTTGTTGGCATTGATTTTGATGTGTCACTGCCCAACATCAAACCATTGGTGCCGCAGGTCGATGGGCCTTTGCGCGCGTCGGGCCGGCTCGACCAAACAGCGACTGGCTGGACAATTAAAACCGATGCGAATGGTCCTTATAGCGCGGTCGCCGCGGTCGAAGGGCAGATCCTACCGTTGGTCGAGATCGATTTTGACATTGCACTGCCAAATGTCGCGCCGCTTGCGCCCGGTATCGATGGGCCTCTGCGCGCGGCTGGTAAGGTGCGCCAGACCGACAAAGGCTTCTTTGTCGACACGGATGCCACGGGTCCCTATGGCGCGCGTGCGCTGGTCGAAGGGCTGGCAACTGGACCAGATATGTCGCTGACCTTCGACGTCTCTGTGCCGAACGTACAACCCATAGTATCCAGCGTAAACGGGCCGTTGAAAGCAACTGGCACGATCAATCAAACGCCTGACGGCATCGCAGTTGATACAAATGCAACGGGACCTTTTGCATCCACCGCCTCTGTTCAGGGCGTTGTAACGGGGCCAAATGCTGCCGTCGATTTCAATGTGGATTTGCCAAACCTTGGTGTGATCGTACCTGAGATATCCGGCCCGCTGAGTGTTGCAGGCAATGCCCGGCAATCCGAACAAGGTTGGCAGATCGATACAAGTGCCGATGGGCCATCGGGCATGGCGGCCTCGGTGGCAGGATTGGTGGCCAAGGACGGTACGTTAGATTTGGCGATCAAAGGCGATGTCTCGCTCGGGCTTGCAGCCCCGTTTATTGCGCCGCGCAGCCTGCAGGGGCAGGCGGCGTTCGACCTCAGCGTGAAAGGCCCCCCTGAATTGGGTTCTGTGACAGGAACGATCTCGTCTTCAGACGGGGGTTTTTCCGCACCGAACCTGCGCCTCGCGCTCGAACAGATCGCAACCAACATCCGGCTCGCCAATGGCCGTGCCGACCTTGAAGTTAGCGCCAATGTACTGGGCGGTGGCCAGCTGAACGTTGGGGGAGGCGTAACGTTGAGTGGCGCGCTGCCCGCGGATATTGATGTGAATTTCCAAGACGTTGTCTTGTCGGACCCCCGGCTTTACCGTACTTCTCTAAGTGGCGCGATCAAAGTTGCTGGTCCGCTAGCAGGGGGGGCAAATATCTCGGGTCAAGTCGACATCGGCGAGACCAACGTGACCGTCCCATCAACTGGATTGACCAGCATCGGTGATATCCCTCAAATCAAGCATATCGGCGCTTCAGGCGAAGTGCTTGCGACCCTACGCAAGGCTGGGCTCGATGGCGCTGATGCGGGCAAAGATCCTGCAGAACCCGCCAGTGTCGGCCCAGGTTTTGGCCTTAATATTCAGGTCAATGCGCCAAGTCGGATTTTTGTTCGGGGGCGCGGCCTTGATGCGGAACTTGGCGGTGATCTGACAGTGACGGGCAACACCAACAACATTATCTCTGCGGGCCGGTTTGAGCTCTTGCGCGGACGGCTTGATATCTTGGGCAAACGGTTTGATCTGGTGGAAGGCGCAATCGATTTCCAAGGCGGCCTGGTCCCTTACCTCCGTTTTGTCTCGTCCTCGACCACAGATGTAGGCGAAGTCAGGGTCATCGTTGAGGGACCTGCCGATGAGCCGGAGATAACGTTCGAATCTACGCCAGCCGCCCCTGAGGATGAAGTCCTTGCTCAGTTGCTGTTTGGCACTAACATCTCGGATATCTCGGCGTTTCAGGCCCTGCAACTGGCCAATGCTGTGGCGACCCTTGCAGGAGGGGGCAGCCAGGTGGTGGGCAATTTGCGTGACAGTTTTGGTCTGGATGATCTGAACGTTTCAACCAATTCTGAGGGCGAAACGGAGCTCAGTGTCGGTAAATACCTGACTGAAGATATCTATACTGACGTCACCGCCTCGTCTGATGGCACAACGGATTTATCGCTGAACCTAGATCTTACCGATAATTTGAAGGCCAGGGCGACTGTTGGTTCAGATGACAGTTCCAGCATCGGTATCTTCTTTGAAAGAGATTACTAAACCTGATTAACTTTGCGGAGCGAACTGGCCAAATCGGCCTCGGTCAAACATCAGGCCGGGGTCGTCGTTTTCACGCATTGCTGCGCTTTTCACATGCCCCAAAATCAATGAATGATCGCCTGCCGGATGTACTGCGTAAGTTTCGCAATGGAACGCGGCAAGGCACCCTTGCAACGTCGGTGCGCCTGTTGGTCCTTCGATCCAATCGACAGTCTCAAAGTCATGACCTTGGGTCGCAAAATGTTGCGCCAACGCCAATTGATCAGCGCCCAACACATGCACGCAAAAGCCGGCTGCACTCGCAAAGATATCGTGGCGTTTGGACGATGTCGCAGGCGACCACAGCACCAATGCCGGATCAAGCGATACGGATGTAAACGAGTTTGCCGTCATCCCAACAAGGCCCGTAGGCGTCTTGGTTGTTACGACCGTCACGCCGGTGCCATAGCGACCAAATGCGCGGCGCAGGTCTGCTGTTGTTTCGGTGGCGGGGACAAAGGAGCGCATAGGTGTTTTCATAGGGTCAGCGGTGCCACGCCGCGTCTGATTTGTCCAGCATCTGCCGTGCGGCAGCCTGCGACAGATTCCCGCTGATAACGCTATGGTGAGGGGCGCACGGCTTGCGCGGAAGGGCTGGACCGCTCTAGGTTTACAAACAATGCTGCGTTCTGGCCGCTAGTTTCGACGGCATTCGCGCAGCTAAGCGTATCTCTTTCAGGGCCGTTCTGTGGGCTCCTCGAGATCGCCAGATTAGTTTGAACCAAACCGACAAGGATATCCGATATGTTTAGAAGAACTCTCATCGCTGTGGCCCTATGTATGGGTGGCGCAGGTGTCGTGCAGGCCCAAGACGCTGGCATGGGCTTTTTCATCACCAGCGAGAACCCGGGCAACGGGGCTGATCTGGGCGGGCTGGCTGGGGCGGACGCCTATTGCACCACTTTGGCCGAAGCCGCAGGTGTCACGGGTAAAACATGGGCTGCGTATCTTTCATCAAGTACTGAAAACGCACGCGACCGTATCGGGGCGGGGCCTTGGAGCAATGCAAAAGGCGAGGTCGTGGCGACCAGCGTCGATGACCTGCACAGCGACAATAGTGCATTGAGCAAGCTCGCATCTTTGAGCGAGACAGGCGACGTGATCAATGGCCGTGGCGACACGCCCAACCGCCATGACATTCTGACCGGTTCAGGCTTGGACGGGACGCTGTCAGGTACTGCTTGTGCCGATTGGACGAGCAGTGGCGAAGGTTCAGCTATGGTCGGGCACCACGACCGTACGGGTGGCGGTGACAACCCGAAATCGTGGAATTCCGCACATGGATCTCGCGGCTGTAGCCTTGAGGACCTGCGCGGCACCGGCGGCGACGGATTGTTTTACTGCTTTGCCGTAAATTAAGTGGTCTAGGACAAGGGCGGCATTGGCACCGCCCTTGATCCCTTAACTTTTTGCGCGGTTGGTAATAAGATCTTCGACCACCGATGGATCGGCCAGCGTGGAGATATCCCCCAGCGCGCCATAGTCATTCTCTGCGATCTTGCGCAGAATACGACGCATGATCTTGCCTGACCGCGTCTTGGGCAAGCCCGGTGCCCACTGAATCACATCCGGAGACGCAATCGGGCCGATTTCCGTGCGCACCCAGTTCCGCAGTTCTTTGCGCAGCACTTCGGATGGCTCCTCGCCTCCCATCAACGTCACATAGCAATAAATGCCCTGTCCTTTGATGTCGTGGGGGTAGCCGACAACCGCACTTTCCGCGACTTTGGGATGGGCGACCAATGCGCTCTCAACTTCGGCCGTGCCCATACGGTGGCCTGACACGTTTATCACGTCGTCCACACGACCTGTGATCCAATAATCGCCATCCTCATCGCGCTTGCAGCCATCACCGGTGAAATAATAGCCGGGGTAATCTGCGAAGTAAGTCTTTTCAAACCGCTCATGATCGCCCCAAACCGTACGCATCTGACCGGGCCAGCTGTTGGCAATGCACAGCACACCCTCAACCGGATTGCCGTGCAGTTCTTCGGCAGTCGTCGGTTCAAGCACAACCGGCTTAATGCCGAAATAGGGTTTCATCGCGGAGCCCGGTTTTGTTGCATGCGCGCCGGGCAGGGGGGTCATCAAATGGCCACCGGTTTCGGTTTGCCACCACGTGTCCACGATTGGGCAACGCCCGCCTCCGACGACCTCATTGTACCAGTTCCACGCTTCTGGGTTGATTGGTTCCCCCACGGTGCCCAGCAGTTTGAGCGACGACAGATCGGCCCCTTCAACAAAGGAATTACCCTTACCCATCAGGGCGCGAATGGCGGTGGGAGCGGTGTAGAACTGGTTAACCTTGTGCTTTTCGCACACCTGCCAAAAGCGGCTGGCGTCGGGGTAAGTCGGCACCCCTTCAAACATCACTGTGGTCGCGCCATTGGCGAGGGGACCGTAAACGATATAGCTGTGACCGGTGACCCAGCCGACATCTGCCGTGCACCAGAAGATATCACCGTCATGGTAATCAAACGTGACCTCATGGGTGAGTGCGGCATAAACGAGATAACCGCCAGTCGAATGCACAACGCCTTTGGGTTGCCCGGTCGAGCCTGAAGTGTAGAGGATGAACAGCGGATCTTCTGCCGCCATCTCTTCAACGGCACAGGTGTCTGAGGCATCAACGCTCAGCGCATTATAGTCGTGATCACGCGCGTCGTTCCACGCAACATCGCCGCCCGTACGCCGCACAACAAGGCATTGCACCGATGCATCACAGGTGCTGAGGGCTGTATCTGCATTTGCCTTCAATGGTGTTGCTTTGCCACCGCGCGGTGCAAAATCAGCGGTGATAACGACCTTGGCGTCAGACCCTTTGACCCGCGAGGCAAGCGCGTCCGCGGAAAAGCCGGCGAACACAATCGAATGGATCGCGCCAATGCGTGCACAGGCCAGCATGGCAAAAGCGGCCTCAGGGATCATGGGCATATAGATGATGACGCGGTCGCCCTTTGCCACGCCAAGCCCCTTGAGGATATTGGCCATGCGGCAAGTGTTGGCGTGCAGTTCTTTGTAGGTGATGTGCTTGGCACCATCTTCGGGGCTGTCTGGCTCCCAGATGATCGCAGTTTGATCGCCGCGCGTGGCCAAATGCCGGTCGATACAATTTTCAGATACGTTCAGCGTACCGTCCGCAAACCAGTTGATCTTGACGTTGCCAAGGGTGAAATCCACGTCCGAGACTGTCGTGAAAGGTTTGATCCAATCCACCCGCGCGGCCTGCTCGCGCCAGAACGCATCCGGATCGGCCAGCGAAGCTGCATACATCGTGTCGTAGCGCGCGGCGTCCACATGGGCGTTTGCCGCCATCTCGGACGGTGGGCTGAATGTCTTGGACATGGATATTCCTCTCTTGAGTCTTTTCAATGCGCGCAGATACTTGCCCGCCCTTTGTTTTGCCGCGATCATATCCAAGAGGGGCCAGAAGAAAACGGCCCCGCCTTATGCATCGCGGATTTAGTAAATTTATTAACTGCTGCTGGCGGGATTGGTCAAGCGCCACAGGCCATTTCACCAAGGTGCTAATATGCGGGTTAAGCTTAGGCTGTCTGATGTGTGAATATCCGCACAGTGGGGCAGCCACCTCGAAACGATCAGAATGAGGTGCCCTTGGTAACTGACTGTAAATTATCATTAAAACGACATAACCTTACTATCGAAGCCGCACGACTTGCATTGCGGGTCTCTTTCCGTTTCTTTTGACCAACCCCGCAAATGACGGGGTGTCACTGGTTTGTTGTCACTGCGCGGGACATGGTGTGTGTCGAACCTTTTACAGGTTTCGTAAAATGCCCTTTGCTCCGCTGTGTAAAAGTGCTGATATGCCGGATGAGAGATAAGGGAGAGAAAATCATGAATAAATTTACAGCTGGTGCTGTTGTCACCACGATGTCTTTTGCATTTGCTGCCGAAGCAATGGCAACCGAATGGAATGTATCTGTTTGGGGCAAGCGTCGCGCGTTCACGGAGCACATCGAAAAAATTGCTGAGCTGGTATCCGAGAAAACGGGCGGCTCTTTCACAATGAACGTCAGCTATGGCGGCCTAAGCAAGAACCGTGAAAACCTTGATGGCATTTCCATCGGGGCGTTCGAAATGGCGCAGTTCTGTGCCGGGTATCACGCAGATAAAAACCGCTCGATCACCGTGCTGGAACTGCCGTTCCTTGGTGTCAGCAATCTGGCCGAAGAAGTCGCCGTTTCACGTGCCGTCTATGCCCACCCCGCTGTTGCCAAAGAGATGGCTCAGTGGAATGCGCAGATGCTGATGACGTCGCCGATGCCACAGTACAATCTGGTTGGCACCGGTGAGCCACGCGATACGCTGGCAAAAATGGCAGGCATGCGTGTACGTGCCACAGGCGGCCTAGGCAGAGCCTTTGAGGCAGTCGGTGCCGTTCCAACGTCCGTGACCTCGTCCGAGGCGTATAACGCAATGGAATCGGGCGTTGTTGATACGGTCGCCTTTGCTCAGCACGCCCACCTCAGCTTTGGCACGATCAATCAGGCCGATTGGTGGACTGAGAACCTTAACCCAGGCACGGTAAACTGCCCTGTTGTGGTTAACATCGACGCCTATAATGCGCTGAGCGATGACGAGCGCGCAGCCCTTGATGGCTCCGTGGACGAAGCACTGGAACACTATGTCACCAACTACGGTGAGCTCCTTGAAAAATGGGACAGCATCTTGGTCGAGAAAAACGTGACCAAGGTGTCTTTGACGCCTGAAACCATTGCTGAGTTCAAAGCCAAGGCAGCTGATCCCGCGCGCGAAGCATGGATTGCTGACATGGAAGCCCAAGGCATTCCAGGTCAAGAGCTCTATGATCTGGTAATCTCGACGTTGGAAAAAGAACGCGCCGGCAACTAGGCCGCTTTCTGAGCCGCGCCAACACTGGCGCGGCTCTTTTCTATACAACAGCACATAATGCGCCCCGACACCCTTCGTTAGGACAAACCCCATGGCCGGATCATCCGCCGTGCTAGAAGATGGCAGCCTGCTTAGCCGTCTCGACAGGCACCTTCTCAAGCTCGAGACATTCTTTGCGTTCATTTCGGGCTTTGCTGCGTTTATGTTGATGGTGTTGGCGGTCCGCTCCGTTGGTGGGCGGAAATTTTTCGAATCCCCATTGGCGGGCTATGTGGATTGGATCGAAGCGGCGATGCCCTTTATTGCGATCATGGGCGTGTCCTACACCCAGCGGAACGGCGGCCATGTGCGCATGGATCTGCTGATTGGCCGATTGAAAGGCCGCGCACTTTGGGCAGCGGAAACCTTCTCGGTCTTGCTTATCCTCATTCTGATGCTGGCGCTGACGTGGGGCTCTTGGGCGCATTTTCAGCGCAGCTTTGATTTTTCATCCCCTCTTTGGAGCCGCGACAGCTCGATTGATATCGGCTTGCCCATCTGGCCTGCGAAACTGTTGGTCCCAGTGGCATTTGGGGTCATTTGCGTGCGCTTATGTCTGCAAGTTTGGGGCTACGGGCGCGCGATGGTCCTTGGCCTTGCAACCCCTGTCGCCGTTCCGCTGGTTCAATCTGCCGCAGAACAGGCCTTGGCTGAGGCCGAACTTTTGGCAGGAAAAAGCTGATGGAACCCATCGAAATCGGCCTATGGGTCTCGGGCGGTATGTTGCTGATGGTGATCTTGGGCATGCGCGTGGCTTTTGCCGCAGCACTTGCCGGATTGATCGGCCTGATCTGGATTTTCTGGGCCAAAAAAGGCATGCAGTTCTCTGAACTCGACTGGGCACTGACCGTCGCGATCAAAACAGCGGGGCAGGTGCCACATTCCAAAGTTTCGGCGCAGGCCCTGAGCCTTATTCCGACCTTCATCCTGATCGGCTATCTGGCCTATTACGCGGGCCTGACAAAGGCGCTCTTTACCGCGGCCAAGCGCTGGATCGCGTGGGTACCGGGTGGCCTGGCCGTGGCGACAGTGTTTGCAACCGCGGGATTTGCTGCAGTTTCAGGGGCCTCCGTCGCGACCTCGGCTGTATTTGCGCGTATTGCCATCCCGGAGATGCTTGAGAACGGCTATAACAAACAATTCGCCGCTGGCGTTGTTGCGGCGGCGGGCACACTAGCGTCGTTGATCCCACCGTCAGCGATCCTCGTGATCTATGCGATTATCGTTGAGCAGGACGTGGGTAAACTGCTGCTCGCAGGATTCATTCCCGGCGCTTTTTCCGCGTTGGTCTACACCGGTCTGATCATTGGTATCGCGATGATCTGGAAAAACGTCGGCCCGCCCATCGGTGGCTTTACGTGGCGCGAACGTTTTGAATCGTTGCCGCCTGCGTTGCCGATTGTAGCAGTGGTCGTGATCATCATCTTCTTTGTTTATAACCCCTTTGGGGACGCGTGGGGCACCCCAACAGAGGGCGGTGCCATTGGTGCTTTCATCGTCTTTCTGATGGCCATGGCGCGCGGCATGAAATGGACGCAGTTCAAAGACGCACTGCTGGAAACAGCCAAGCTGACGGTGATGATTTTCACCATTATCTGGGGCGTGTTGATCTATGTACGGTTCTTGGGTTTTGCTGATCTGCCGGGTGCCTTTGCTGATTGGATTTCATCACTGACGATGTCGCCAATGATAATTTTGATATGTATTCTGCTTGCTTATGCGATCTTGGGAATGTTCATGGACGCGATTGGCATGTTGCTGTTGACGTTGCCTGTTGTGTACCCCGCCGTAATGGCGCTCAACGGCGGTGAAGAGGTCGCAGCGGCCGACAGCGCCTTTGGCATGTCGGGTGAAATGTGTGCGATCTGGTTTGGGATTTTGGTGGTGAAGATGGCGGAGTTTTGTCTGATCACCCCGCCCATTGGCCTCAATTGTTTTGTGGTTGCTGGCGTGCGTGATGACCTAACCGTGCAGGATGTATTCCGCGGAGTGACACCGTTTTTCATTGCGGATGGCATCACGATTGCGCTGCTGGTTGCCTTCCCATCCATCGTGCTTTGGTTGCCGTCGCTGGCGAGTTAAGCCGCTGCAAGAACGGCGATCAGGTGGTGTAGATGTCAGCCTGTTGACTGGCAAGGTTGTGGCATCAACCCACGGCAAAGCACCTAGCCCAATGTGACTTCCATCACTTTGACGCGTTCGCCGTCGCTCATTTGTGCCAGCGCCGCACGGGTAATGCTGCCGGATCCTTCGCGGAGCCCAACAACCGTCAAATCACAGACTGAAGCCACCTGTATTGCATGTCCAATTCGCTGTTCATCGGTTACGGCAAGGGGATCGATGTCGCCCAGAATATCAAGCGTTCGGATGCGGCCACGCAGGGCGCTATCCAGTGCGGTTTCAGCGGCTTCAAAGCGGTTCAGAGCGGTGCGCTTGATCGCTGCATTTTTCACTTCATCGAGTTTGCTGTCAGGCCAAGGCAAGGCCGCATTATGCAAGTAGCTTACTTTGCCCGCCTGCATCTTGATCATATCCGCCGCATGCAGCCTGCGGGTGCGCCATTCCGTCAACAAAGCCTGAGCCATCGCGCGGTCAAAGCCGGGGGCGTTGGGAGTGATCACCTCTAGATGTATGGTTTCAAGCGGTTGCGGCAATCGCGCCAAAATATCCTGCGCTGCCTGTTTAAGCGCTATGTCATCTGCATCCGACATGACAAGCGGACCCATAACGCCAACACGGACAACCGTGCGCCAAGGTGATGCGTGTTCATTACGTTGCCGGGCAATTTCGCTCTCTTTAATCACAGCCATGAAGTTGCTGACGTCTTTCGCCCGTTCTTTTGCTGTTACTTTGTAGTGGCTTTCCAAAAGCGGATGTTCGCGCCGTTCGTCATTGCGGTGTTCAGCATAGGACCAGCCCGCGCAAAACCTTTCTGCGCGGTAGCGATTATACTCTGCTTTCGACAAAGACTGCAGTTCGATCAGGTTGGAACGCATACGCGATTCCGCTTCGGGAAGGATGCGCAAAGCACTCAACGCGTCCCCGTCGGGAGCTGCAAGACCCGCATAGCGGAGCATATCAACGGCCGCGAGACCCGCACGTTTGTTGGAGCGTTTGCGCTCAAGGGTCAGATCATCCCACGGTATGTTCTCGTCTTGACGCCCTGACGACGCGAGCGTGGTGCGCCAGAGGTCATGCATCCGCTTGCCAAGTCGCAGCTTCATGTCATCAAGAGAGATATCCTGATCGCGTACCGTGTTGCCACCAAAGACATATATGCCTTCGGAAATGTCGTTCACCTGATCGCATCCCAGCGTACCACTCCCGCGCATCCGCACAAAAGTCGGGGCCAGCAGCTTGCGGGATTCGGTTTGGGCGCGGCGCAGACGCATACCAATGCGCGCGCTAATCTTGTCGTCGCCGACACATACCAAAATGGCCGTCAGGGGGGCCTCTTCGGTGCGTTTCAAAAGCGTCTCGAATTGGGGATCATCCAGATCAGGCCCAAAAGAACAAGCATCCAAATTGAGCGGTTTTGGCAGATCAACAGCATTTCGCACACCGGCAAAATCTTGTCGAATATCCCAATCCACGTCATCTGCACGGGTGTCGATTGTGCTGATCAGCGGACGTTCTTTCATTGCGTGGCTGTGAAGACGTTGTGCGATTTCTTCGGCGAGCGATAAGGCCACATGACCCATCCCTATGATCGCAATATGCACGCGATCTTGACTACGCAGTTTTGCGATGTCGCAGAAATCCACCTGCGTCAGCAATGCTTGGGCGATATAGCCGCCTTCGCTGAATGTTTCGCAATGGGCAAGCCGGGGCGACCATGCCTCTAGCTCGCGGGCCAGCGCATCGTCGTCCATGCGCAACAGAACCTTCGCCTGTGCGATCCGCGCAGCAACAGATTGATCTGTATCGCTAAGTTCGTTCAGAGCAATGGCACGTTGTGCGTTGATATGTGCTTGCGATCCGCCAAAAATGATCCGCTTAGGTTTGGCACCCAGCAACTTGTGCCAATGGCTCACATCGCCCAAATCGGCGGCAACAAGGCTTATCCGGTTATCCTCGGCTAAAGGTTCAAGGGCGGGAATATCGTTCGGCATTGCCAGAATGGTGATTTTCCCAACCTCGCGAGCCTGTGCGTATGAAAGCGAAAACGAGTCCGCGCCAACCAGTACGGTGTGATCATGTGCTATGAGAATGCCGCGACGGTCCCATGATGTTTTGACTGCCAGCATCATGAACGCAAAGACCACAGACGCCGCTGTCAGCATCCCGGTGATCCGCGCGATATGAAGCGTCCAATCTCCGGGATTTCTGTAGAGTGGGTCGCCCCCAAAGGCGAGAAAACTAAGAAAGATCGCTTCTAGCAACCGGCCGATCCCAACTTCGCCGGCGGGGAGCTCTTTCATCCAACCTACGGTGCCAAAGCCCATCGTTAGGGCGATCAGCGCAACAAGAATGGTCAGCGTGGTTTTACGTGTTTTTGACATAGATATCATCCTGCCACGGCAAATCTAATTAGATCAAGCGGTGAGCGTTCTTGCAACACGCTGACGCGCAGGGTTAAGTCCGATCCATGAACAGCTTACCAGACAAAAAACGTATCCTTGCCCTTTCTGGTGGCGGGGTACGCGGCATTGTCGAAGTTGCGTTCCTCGAAGCGGTTGAGGCGGCTTACCGGCGCCGGCATGGCCCTGACACTCAACTGAGCGATGTGTTCCACCTCATCGGCGGCAGCTCGACCGGAGCTTTAATCGCAACGGCGCTGTCGTTGGGCAAGCCGATGTCTGATATTCGGGATTTTTACCTAACCCGCGCAGCCGGATTTTTCAGCAATCGGCGGTGGTGGCGCGTAGGGCGTGCACCGATGTTTGACTGTGATGCGCTTGAGGCCGAGGTCCGCCGCGATGTCGGCGACATGACATTGGGCGATCCTGCGCTGCGCACATATCTTGCGATCATCCTCAAACGTTTTGATACCGGCACGCCCTGGATCGTGAACAACCTGCCAGACGCCCCCTATTTTAAGGACCTTGGTGATGGCAGATTTCGTGGGAACGAGCATTATCAGTTGGCACGCTTGCTGCGCGGCACAACGGCGGCCCCGTTCTTTTTCTCTCAGGAGTTGATTGAGCTGGCACCCGGAGCACCGCCGGGCGTTTTTGTGGACGGCGGGTTGAGCCCCTATAACGACCCTTCGTTGGCGCTGCTTAAGCTGGCGCGGATGCAGGCGTTTGGTCTGAAATGGCCGTTAGGTGCCGAACAGATGTTCATTCTTTCGGTGGGTTCAGGACGCCTACGCCCCAAAATAAAACCCAACCGGGCTGCCACGATGGGGCCACTGCAGGTGGCTTTGGCGTCCCTGCGCGGGGTGCTGACGGATAACGAACAGATGACGTTGACGATGATGGAATGGATGGGGCAGTCCTCCGCCCCAAGTCACATCAATTCAGAAGTGGGCCATCTGGGCGAAGACAGCCTGACGGACGCGCCGTTGTTTGAGTTTCTACGGCTCGACCTGCCCTTGGAAAAAGGGGGAGCAATGGGATTGAGTGCCTCAGACGCTCACCGTTTTTCGCGCATGGATGATCCCAGCATCATCGCGCCGCTGTATGATCTGGCGCAGGAGTATTGCGCCCAAACGTGGGATCTGGACGCGCTCTTGGGCTAGCCGCTTTCCAATGAATCTAGAATTCGTTTCGCCAGATCGCCGTCCACCGGATTGGCTTTGCGCCGCAATTTGCCGTGCCGTTCCTTGGTCACGACCACTTTCTCAGACCGCAGGTATTCGCGGCTCAGATCTTTTTCCGGCAACGGGTCAATCGAGCTATTAAAGAAGGGGTTTTGATCGAATTGCCCCTCAAAAACCGGGTCACTGCGGTAGTTTGGCAACCGCGCGGCCACCGCTTCATCGCCGGCTATTTGCAAGAGCATCTCGCCCTGACGCAAATCTAGCACCTGCTCGGCGGACACGAACCCCATGAGGTTTGACATATCGCGAGCGGCAGACATGTTGTTGGCCCCAAACGCCTGCAGCACCCGGCTGTTGTTGACCATGGTCTGCCAATCGAGCGGATATAGGATCTTGAGTTGGCTCACGTCCTGCCAAAAACTCCAGGTTTGCAGCCCGTAGCCGCGCAGCAGCGTGATGGCGGTGCGCAGTTCACTTAACGTGCCCAATTGTGCGGCTTCATCCAAGATAAACAACGTGGATTTCTTGGGGCGGCTGCGACGCCGCTGGATCAGCTGAAACAATGCGCTGATCCAAAGTCGCAGAACGCGGCCATGACTGCCCAGCATATGCGGCGGCAAAACCAGATAGATCGACACAGGGCCCCCGCGCACGATTTCATCCAAATCAAACGATGTGCTGCCAAGGCTTTGTTGCAACTGGGGCCCCCGGACAAAATCGATGCCTTCCTGCGCAAAGGCCAAAATACCGCCCAGTGTTTCCTTGGCGTTGATGCCAAGTGTGCCTTCAATCAGGCGGACCTCTGGATGGCGCGATTTGGCAAGCCGCTTTGAAATCGGACCGGGATTGTTGGTCATCTCATGGACAATCTCACGAACCTTCATAAGCGTACGCTCCTGAGGCTCCAGATCGGTCACAACATGCAAGACCACTGCCAGCAAAAGCTGACGTGCCCGGCCAACCCAAAAGCTGTTCTTATGATCGGCGGTGTTGTCGGGAAGCAGGGCGTTGATCAGCGCCAATGCCTCGTCCACACCATTGGCCGATTTGGGATCAATCAAGTCAAGTGGATTGAGAGAGGCGGGCACTTCCGAGGTCAGCCCCATTGGGTCAATTACAGCGACCGTTTCGCCTCGCTCGCGGCGGCCGCGCGCGGTGATGGCGGTGTTTTCGCCTTTTGGATCGACCACAAACACTGGTCCCTCATGGCGCAAAAGGGCAGGGACGATGCAGCCTACGCCTTTGCCTGCACCTGTCGGCGCGATTGTGATCAAATGGCCTTCATCCTCCATCAAAATTGGATCGATATAGCCTTGATCGGGCGTGGTTTGGGGGTCTCCAAAGCTGAATCCCGGAGGTTGGCGACGATGCTGGGTCTCCATAGACCACCCGACCAACAGGCCCGGATGGGGCAAGGCGCTGGGATACCGCGCCAGTGACGCTTCAGCAGCGTGTAAAAAACGGAGTTTTTGATGTGGCATTGACCTACTCCTGTCCTTGGGGGCTGCGGTACCGAGCTGTCTTGGCAAAGTTCAACTCAGGATCGCGGGTCACGCCATCACAAATATGGGTATCGTCTTTCATTGTGACCTGACCGTCGGGGTGCAACAAGAATTCCACATCGAAAAGCGCCTCATTGTAGTGGACAGTTGCACGCCAAAGCATGTCACCCGCGTCATTCTCAACCGGGGTGAGGCGGTTGAATATCGCGGACACACCTTTTTCGAACGTGAGCCCTTGGGCCGATTGCACAATTTCGAACGGTCCGTATTCCCCACGTACAAACATGCAAAAGAGCCGCAGATACTGCGCTTGTTTGGTGGCGTCCGACAGGTCGATCCCGTGCTCGATGTTGCCCTGATGCAAAGGGGCCGAACTGCCATCAAGAAGGCTCACGCCGTCGGGGCCGTAGATCACGGAATGAAGCTTATGTGGACCGTTGCCCGCGCCTTCTTGGAAATCGCACAGCATCCAGCCAGGCCGAAAGGCCAGCGGCAGAACCCTAAGGCCTAGGATATCGCTGACCTCATCATGGGCCCCGAATTCACGCAACCGTTGGTCTAACATGTCAGCAAGCGTCGCGGGCAAGGTTTGCCACGAACCCTCGATCGGGGCGGGCAGGTCAAATATAACGCTGGGGTCGGTTGGCTTGTTCAAAATGAGGCCTTTCAACGGGTAGAGACAAACGCGTTAGATCAAAAAAGTGGATTGCTGAGCAAGGTTTACTTGCCGAAGTCAACAAGACAGGCGCCGCGCCATATTTTTTGACTTTCTCAATACTGCTTGAAGTGGGACAGCAAAATGCTTGGCAAAAAGACCTCTCCATGTTTCTATTTAGGAAATCCATTTGACCGATCTTTGATTTGATACTGCGGGTGCCTGACGATTTATGTCTGAATTTTCCTATTTTGCAACGATTGAAGAAGGCGATGATCCAAAGCTTTTCCTAGCCTCTCCGGGGGACGTTCAAGATTTGCGGCTTATGGCGCAGCAAGTTGTTGATGACCTCGATGGGGTCGGTGGCCCGGCAAATTCCATGACTATGTTTGCATGGGAAACGACCCTGAAAGAAACGCTCTTTAACGACGCCGCCCCGATTCAAAACCAAATTTATCTACCCAGCGACCCCTTGTGCAAAGGCGTTGTGGCGTTCTTTGGAGAGCGCATCGGCCAGCCATTGGCAGAGGATTTTCCAACCCATATGTTGGAAGAACTTTTTGCGAATAACCCCTCTGACTACTATAAAATGGTGCGTCATTGGCGACCTGAAGAAGCCGATCGAGGGGGCTTTCCGTTAACGGGTAGCACTTTTGAAGTACTCGTTGCTATCGCCACAGATCGCCGATTTAAGAATACGGCGTCGGGACAGGAATTGCCAATGTTCCTGCGGTTTCTAGCCCCCAAGGACGTGTTAGAGATTGAAGACCCGGGTCGGGCCAAGTGGGGTAACCGAAAGCTACGCAAAAAAATGATGGAGTTGTTTGAAGAAGACGACAACGCGCTGGATGAGAAACGCTTGATGATCCGGGAACAGCTTAAATCACTGCGTAATTTCGCAATGTATCTCAAGCATATTGGCCTTGAGCCGATCTTTGAGCCCGACGAACGCAAGATCGAAGAGGATTTTCGCAAGTACCTCGCTTCGAACTTCGTGCTCACCCGCGATCCGCTGTTGCATGATCCGTTTCGCGGACTGCAGTTTTATGATGTTCACGATAACCGGTCCTATTTTGGGCGCGACACGGATGTTAAGAACGCGCTCAGCGCGATTGAAAAGATGTGCAATGCGCCCAAAAAACGTAACTGCTATTGGATCAAGGGCATAAGCGGGGTTGGCAAGTCGTCATTCCTGCGCGCCGGCATCATTGGTTCGTTCATTTATTCACCGAAATACCAAACCGACTACGCCTACAGCGTCAATCGACCCAATCACTTGCTCAACGCATCTGCGGCCAAAGTCGCACAAACCGCATGCCCTTTGCGGGTTTTGTTCGAAAAATGCGCCGATGCAATCCGGGAGCGGCCAAACTGCGCGGAGTTTTTAGTCGGGGGCATCGCACCTTTGCTGGAAGATTTCGACAAACTGGAGCCAGAGAAACGACCCGAATGGGCCGCGCGTAAACTCACCGCTTGTCTGGGCAATGCAGAGGGTCAAGAACCCGGCGCGCGACACAACCGATTGGTCATTGGCATCGATCAGTTTGAGGAAATCGTCGACATGCTCGATGATGAAAAACTCGGTCCGCATTGGCAATTGTTCATCAAGTTTATGGAGCTTGCGCCAGCACAGCCCGATATCGTAATCATCTCGACCTTCCGCAAGGAGCGGCTGGATAAGATGCTGCGCCATCCCGAACTGAACGCGCTTTGGCATGACACGTCGCTGCAATGCACGGATTTGGCCTTTCCAAGCCCGACCGAGCTTGAGAATATTATCCGCAAGCCCTTTGAGGATCATGGTCGCGTTTCGCTTGATGACGCCTTGGTTGCAGCTTTGCGTGAAAAGATCATGCTTCATGTGGATAGGCCGCGTGCGACGACCTCGGGCAGTTTCCTGCCATTGGTTTCGCTGGCCCTGCAGCGTCTGCAGGTGAATGTAGCACTGCCGTTGATAGAAAAGCAGTTTGAACGCAAAGAACAAGACGCCGCACCGCAAGACGCTTTGAAAGCAGCTGCGGCGAAAAGGCCGGCGGGAAAAGACAAGCCCAGTCGTGTGCGCGTGGGGTTGAAAGACGCCGTAGATTACCTTGATTTAGAAGGGGCAATTGCTGAACTTGCGGCCAGTGCAATGAACGAAGCCAAAGAGGCCAATGCTCTTGCTGCCGGTGAAGCGACCGTGGACAATCTGTTGCGCCAGCTTGTGCGTTGGAGCGGCCGAGATGATAAGCAGTTCTTCTTGCCGCATGTGCCTTTGCCGACCGACAACGCTGAAAAAAGCCTTGCAAAAGCGTTGATCAAACACCGGCTGCTCGTTGACGACGGGGAAGCCGGAATTCTGCTTGTCCACGAAACAGTCCTGAAAAAACTGGCCTGAAGCAGACGCGTTTTGCATTCGCGAACGCCCGCTGCATGAAGGCGCCGCGGACTTGCTGGCATTGGCGGAAAGCTGGCAGCAGTTGGATCATGACGCGGGTGTCGTCAATCTTGGCCTTAAATTGCATGCTGAACGGGCGTTTGAAGTCTTGGCGCTTTGGTCGCATCGGTTCGACGAGGGATCGGAAAAGGTTCAGGATGTAAAAGATATCCTGCTGCGCAACTACTGCCTCGCGATGATTGAACAGACCTGTGATCCCGCCCGCATTATCGAAAATACACCCAAAAAAGCGCCGCATATTCTGATTCCAGCGTTTTATCAGCGGAATGACATTTTGCGCGCAATGCTCGAGAAACATCCCGGTTCGGTAGATACGCCGCGTTCAGACAAGCGAACCGCTGTTTTTTCAGCATGCTTTTTCAACAACATTGAGATGTTGGAGCTGCTGTTGGAGTACAAAGCCGAGATGAATGTGGCTGAGGATGATGGCTGGCGTCCCATCCATGCGGCTGCTGTGGGCGGGGACCCGGCCATGACCCGCCGCCTGATCAAAGCAGGCGCTACGTTCGACCCGCAAGACGCCCCGCAGAAGATCCACCCTTTGCATTTGGCCGCGCAAGGCGGCAATAAAGAGCTGGCGGACTACTACATTAAAGAACAATCCGTGGACCCAGATTTGCGCGATAGCGCGGGACGTACTGTGGTCATGCACGCGATTTTGAACGACGATGCGCAGATGGTCCGCTATCTGGTGGAAACCCACGGCTGTGCGTTGGATATCTGTACAGTCGACGGTCCCAATTCGTTGGAGATGTCGGCGATCCACGTCGCCGCGCGCGATGGGTGTCGAGAATCGATTCAAACCGTAATTGAACTAGGCGGTGAGTCTGATTGCCCGATGGTCAACGGAAGCCGGGCGATCCATTTGGCGGCCAACAATGACTTTCCCGAAGCGGTCCGTATTTTGGCGAAACATGGCGCGGATGTGGATGCTCCGGGTATGAACCTGTGGACCAAGGACGATATCGACAAGGCCCGTGAACAGTTGACTGCTACAAGTGGCGCGAAGGACAAGATCAACCTAACTGATTGGAGTCCCTTGCATTTTGCCACAGCAAAGGGGCACACAAAGGTTGCCAGAGCCCTGATCGAAGCCAAGGCCGATCCTAACAAGCAGAACGGGGCCAAGGAAACTCCGATGCATCTAGCGGTCGAAAAGGGCAATGACGATGTCGCGATGTATTTGTCGGCGAATGGCGCGAATATGGAAATTCGTGACAAGGATGGATTGACGGTACTGCAAAAGGCCATCATCCGTGACAGGTTCGCTCTGGCCAAGGAGCTCTTGCGCCAGGGAGCCTTGCTCAGCAGCTATTCGCACCGCAATACCATGACTGATGCCCATGCGGCCACCTTGGTGCACGTCGCGGCACAAGAGCCCGAGATCAAGCTGCTGAATCTGCTTATTGAGCACGGACCTGACCTGAGTTTACCTAATGCGCTTGGACGCACGCCGGCACACATCGCGGCAGAGGCAGGACTGCCCGATCACCTTGCCCGGCTGCTGCACACCGACGATACCGCGCTTGAGAAGGTGGATGTTCGTGGTCATACGCCTTTTGACAGCGCCTGCGCCTCGGGTGACCTGAAATGCATCGAGCTGATTGGCAAACGGTGTGCCGAAGGAACGCTGGCGCAAACATACCCAGAAGCATTGCATATTGCTGTGTCACATGGTCGTGTCCGCGCAACAGGGTATTTGCTGGGGCAAGGGTACGATCCGCAAGCGTATAACGACGCTGGTTGGACGCCGCTGCATATTGCTGCCCAACGTGGGCGCGAAAATGTGGTTAAGGAAATCTTGAACCACAGAATTAACCCTCTTCGGCCACTGCGTAACGACCCGGATGTTACTGCATTTGATTTGGCCGCAGAGACTGGTCAAGCCGAGGTCCTTAAACTGCTCTTCCACCTACGCAGCCCTGATGCTCTGGACTTGACGGACCTGATATTCCTGAGCCTTGAACATATGCATTATGACTGTGCTGCATATCTTTTAGGTCTGCGCAGAGGCACTGATAGCGGGTTGCCTGTGCATCCGGTGACAGGCCTTAGCATCCAAGAACTTTACGGAGGGCAGAATGCCGAAATGAAGAAATCAAAGCCCACCGAAGAACGCCACTCGGACGCCTTGGAAACCCATTTTGGGTCCGTTGCCAAACCGACCCCTGCACAAACCAAGCAGTTGAAATCGCAGGCAGTCAACGCGACGCCGCAGCAGTACAAGACACAGTCTATGATGCATGGGCTGGCCAGCGATCTCTATCCCGAGTTTGACCGTGGGGAGACGCGACTGTGGAGCAAGATGAATGAGACCGATTTGGCCGCTTTCGTAAAACGGGTTGCGCCTGTTGCCGATCGCTATGAGTTGGATGGGCCAGAACTGCGGGGGGCCACCCGCAAACTGCCATGGTATGATGACGTCACGCTATTTCAACTTTTTGACCCGTCATTTGCAAACCCAAAACTGCGAATTTACTATCTAGAGCATCAAGGAAATCTGTATTGGCTCAACGGCACATCTCCACCCATTCACGAGATTAACGCCAAGGCGCCGATCAAAGTAAATGAAGCCAACGTGCTGGATTACCTGCGGTTTTTCACCTTCTTTGTGCGCGGCGAAGAAGGGCCATTCTATCTGTGCGAACACAAGGATGACCCGATGATTCCGTCGCATGCCAAGATCGAAAAGATCATTGATGGGGTTGTGCGCCCGAATACCTTTGAAGGGATGAACGACAAGGGCCACTACCTATGTGACGGCGTTGTCTTCTATTCCAACGCGATCTTTATCGCCAATTTCGCAGTTCAGCCTTCCGGAATGGTTGAGATGCTGGATGACGAGCCGATTGCTGCAGACCTGCCGGTCAAAATTGACGCGCCCCTGTCCTAACTCAGTTTGAGCTTAGGCGGCGTAGCCAGTCCTGTGCAATGACCGCAAAACTGTCTGCAGAACCATTCAATGGCCCGCTCCGCGACCGCCAATACGCGAGGATTTGCGGGAATTGGTTGAACTCCATCTTGCCCTCTTTAATGATCCGGCGGTCCAAGGGTAAAATCCGCAAGCCTTCGTTGAAAAAGCGATGAAGTTGGGCATCATCTGCACCCTCTTCCATGGCTTTGACGAGATCGCCTACCTCGGTGTATGGAATCTTTTCACGGGCCAACTCGCGGCGTTCTTCGAATATGATATCAAGGATGCGTTTGGTCAGGGGGCCATGATTTCCAATCCGCGCCACATAGAGATTTGGCATTAAACGGTTGAGCTCTTCTTGTTCGATCTCAGGGATCCATGAAAAGCTGACGGAACGCATTTTGACCGCTTCATCCAAGCACACGACGTCGAAACATGCATTGCACAATGTGCGATAGGCTGAAGTGCGATGCGGGCCACGGCCCGGTGCATGCACATTCATGTATTTACCGGAGCGAAAACCGCATTCGGCACAAGTGTTGCAATCACGTTGGTGCACAGAAGTCTCAATGGCCTTTGGCGTGTCATTCAAAGGAAGGCTGGCCAGCGGATCATGCAAGCTGCCGCCCATCGGCGTAATTCCGAGTCTTAGTGCCATGTTGATGTCCCTCCGCGTACTTCGGTAAATCCTGCCACCCCGTGGGCGCTGAGTAAACCTGCCAATGGGTGTAAACCGGTTCCCCAAACACGGTAACGCTGATCATGACAGTTCGAAACACGCAGTTATTAACAAAAGACACCCAATGCAAAAGTGTCGATTAGAAGAAATTGGCCGCGACAACCGGCTTCATTCTTGGCCAAATCCACATTGATCTGACGTAGAGCCAGACGGAGCCGGAATTAATCCGCGTCGCGCTGTGCGATCCAGTCGTGGGCAGGATCATTCTCAAAGCGCCATTTGCGTAAAGGACCGGCCATGACATTGAGGTAATATAGCTCATAGCCATGGGGCGCACCACAAGGGTGATGACCTTTGGGGACGAGGACGACTTCCCCATCTTTGACGCTCATCGTCTCGTCCAGCGTCCCGTCTTCGGTGTAGACACGTTGAATGCCAAAGCCCTGCGCGGGGTTCAAACGGTGGTAGTAGGTTTCCTCAAGATAAGTCATCCGAGGGAAATCATCTTCGTCGTGGCGATGGCTGGGATAAGACGACCAGTTGCCAGCGGGGGTAAATACTTCAGTGACCAACAAGCTGCCAGCCACTTCCCGGCCTTCCATCGCGATGTTGTTGATGAAGCGTTGGTTTTGGCCTTTGCCGCGTGGGGTCAATTCAATGCCGTCGGGCCCGATCTTTTGGGTTGGGTAGCTGCCCTTTGCGGGAGCCGTGCACACGGCCAAAACACAATCCGTGGTGGCGGTGGCGCGCCAGTCGCTGTCGCCTGCAACATAGAGGCAATGCGGCGCGGTTTTCTCAAAGACCGACATGCGGTCGCCCATGTTGCCAAAATCTTGACCCGCTGCGGAAACATCAGCTTTGCCTTCTACGAGCACCAAGATGACTTCGCGGTCACCCGTGGCTTCCTCGGCGGTCTCTCCGGGTTTTAGGTGGTAGAGGCCAAATCCAACATAGCCCCATCCAGCGGATGCCGCTGTGATGTCATGCACTTTGCGAGTCTTACCATTCGGAGAGCGAAGAAGGTTTGTCATGAGTTGTTTCTCTTCAAAACGTTAAAGGTGACCCTTGGAGTGATCAGGGGGCATCGTTGTCGTCATGGGGCAGGGTGAAGTCGAAAAAGAAGACATAAATTGCATATGCCCCGATCCCGGCCGACAACAATGCCCAGTACGGGTTGCCGTAATTGATTTCAACGACGGTCCAAAACCCCATCAAGGCCACAAGCACCACGCGCCGCCACAAGGGGAGGAAAAACGGGTGCCGCAGGTCAAGAGCGTTGGGCCGTCGCTTGTTCATTTTGACAACTTCAGCATCAAACAGTGTCGCCAAGTGAACCTTCGAGAGTGGCCATCTCTTGTCCGCCAGCCATCATGTCCTGAAGCTCTTTTGGACTGATCTCACCGCGCATTGCAGTCCCAAGTGTCTTACCCCGGTTCAGCACGGTAAAGCGGTCCCCAACGGCCATCGCATGACGCACGTTGTGGGTAATGAACACCACTGCAACGCCGTCTTTACGGACCTTGTCGATGGTGGCCAGCACGTTGGCAGTTTGGCGCACACCCAAGGCCGATGTCGGCTCGTCGAGGATCAGAACCCGTGCACCAAAATGCACAGCCCGTGAGATGGCGACAGTTTGACGCTCACCACCCGACAAGGTTCCAACCGCTTGATCAGGACCACGCAGGTTGATCCCCATCTTGCGCATGGCCTCCATTGTCACCCTATCCGCATGTTCCCGGTCAAAGAACGATATTCCCGCAACCTTCTTGACCGGCTCATTGCCCATAAAGAAGTTACGGCTGACTGACATCAAAGGGATCATTGCGAGGTGCTGGTGCACTGTCGCAATACCGGCCTCCATCGCGTCGCGCGGGTTCTCGAAATTCATCGGTTGCCCGTTGAAAACGATCTCGCCTTTGGTGGGCTTATGCACACCCGACATTGTCTTGATGAAGGTCGACTTGCCGGCGCCATTGTCGCCCAAAAGGCAGTGGCACTCACCCGGCAAGATATTGATTGAAACACCGGCCAACGCAATGACTGCGCCAAAGTGCTTCTCGATATCCCGCATCTCAATGATGGGGGTCTGTTCAGTTTCCGAGCTCATATCAACGCTCCCCTGTAATCATGCGACGAATGTAAGTGTTCAAGATAACAGCAGCGAGGAGGATCACCCCGAGGAACACCCTAAACAGGGAGCTCTCGACCCCCGCAAAAAAGAGACCTTGCTGCACCACACCAAAGATCAGTGCGCCAAGTGCGGCTCCGATCACAGAGCCGTAGCCGCCTGTCAGAAGGGCACCGCCAATAACAACTGCAATGATTGCTTCGAACTCTTTCAGGACCCCTCGATCCGCACCTGCAGAGCCAAATTCCATGACCTGACATGTGGCGAAAACCGTGGCGCAAAAGGCTGTGAACATGAACATCGAGACTTTTACACGGTTTACAGGGACGCCCGAATTTCGGGCCGCCTCGGCATCGCCACCGGATGCAAAGATCCAGTTGCCGAACCGCGTTTTTGTCAAAAGGATATGACCAAAGATAACCAGGCCAATTGCCCAAACGATCAACATCGGGATGCCATCTACAACAGGTTGTCCGGCACGGGTGCCGCGCTCAAACACAGAGATGATCCCAGCGTCGCCCAACGATTGGAATACCCCAGTCAGGATCTTGCCGCCAAATAACGCGCCCAACCAGTCGCCTTCTGCTGCCTCACGAATGCCGCCAATGATGGTTTTGCGTTCGATGGTCTGTGGCAAGAAGATCGTAAAGCCGCGCAAGATGAACAGAAATGCCAGCGTCACAATAAAGCTGGGCAGGCCGGTTCGGATACAAATAAATCCGTTCAGCGCACCAATCGAAATACAGATGGCAAAGGTCACTAGGATCGCAATCCACATGGGCCATCCGAAAGTGACCCCGAAGATCGCAATAAGCATCCCTGCAAAGCCGATCATGGATCCGACGCTTAGGTCAAATTCGCCCGCGATCATCAAGAGGCACGCGCCAACTGCAATGATCATAAACTGAGCAGACACCACGGACCAGTTCAGCACACCTTGGCTGTTGAACATCCCGCTGTCGGAGGCAAAAACGAAAAAACAAATGAAAACGGCAATGGTACCAATGATGCCACCTAGTTCGGGGCGGATAAGGGCCGCCCGAAAAGACGACATTTCTTTGACGCGTTCGTCCGTCGAATCTTGTGCTGTGTTGGACATGACCATCTCCTATGGGTCTCGTCAGGATGCAAAAAGGGCGGCGGTTTCGTATCGAACACGCCGCCCTTCGGTGGTATCTTAGCGGAATTCGCCCGCGTATTTTTCGACCAGCTCAAGGCCGTCGGCAGTTACAAAACCGGGGCCAGAGTTGATGTTGTTGCCTGGCAGAACGCCGTAGCGGTGGTAGTTGGCCATCACAACAACCGGCAGGTAGGCCTGCAGGAAGGGTTGTTGGTCGATACCCCAGTTGATCACGCCGGCTTTGATACCGTTCACGATTTCGGTGCCAAGGTCGAAGGTGCCAAAGTAGATATCACCGGCCATGCCATTTTCGTTCAACGCCAGCAGTGTAGGATCTGCCGAGGTTGGGCCGAGTGTCAGGATGGCGTCCGTTTCAGGATTGGCTGAAAGATAGGCAAGAACACGGTTTTTGATTTCCGCAGGGTCTTGACCAGAATCAATCATTTGGTTGCCCAGATCGACACCCAGACCGTCTGCAAAACCTTGGCAGCGCTCGGTTGAAGAAGGCGAAGAGATGTAGTGGTTTACGCACAAGAAGCTCGCAACGCCGTCGCCTTTGGCGCGCAGACCAGCTGCATAACCCGCGTCATACTCAGGCTGACCAACATACATCAAAGCGCCAACTTCGCGCGCCTGATCAGGGGAACCTGAGTTCATGATGATGACGTCGATGCCACTGGCAACCGCATCCATGATTGGTCCTTTGAGAACATCATAATCCGAAAGGGTTGTGATGATGCCATTGGGGCCTGATGCTGTGGCTTGCTCGATGATGCGTGCCATATCGGCCAAGTCGCCGGTTGGTGGGTTGCGGTATTCAACCTCAACATCCATTTGCTCACCCGCAAGGGCGATGCCGTTTTTGATCGTGTTCCACCAGCTGTCGCTATCAGGTGCGTGGCTTACCAAGACGTACTTCAGTTTCTCACTGTGACCGTCGGCAAAAGCCGTTAACGGTGCTGCAAGCAACGCTGCGCCAAGCGCGAGCGACTTGAATACTTTATTCATGAGGTCCTCCCAGACATATTTTTAAACGTGGTCGAACGGTGTCACCGCCTGACTTGGAAATCAAAGCATATGGGCATCCAAAATGCAACCGGTTGCAAAAATAGATTTTCCATTTTTGTCTGGTGGCGATATAGACCTATAAAAAGAGGGGTGTGCGAGTGGCGGTAACGTTGAAAGAGGTTGCAGAAATTGCGGGTGTATCGCGTTCTGCCGTCTCACGAACCTTCACCGAAGGCGCGTCGGTGTCGCCCAAGACTCGCAAAAAGGTTGAAAAGGCCGCGCGGGATTTGGGATATAGCCCCAATGCGCTGGCGTCTTCGCTGACAACGGGCCGGACCAAACTGATCGGTCTGATCTCCAATAACTTCCACAACCCTTTGTTCCTTGAGGTCTTTGATCTGTTTACGCGCCGTTTGCAGGAAAAGGGGCTGCGCCCGCTTTTGGTCAATCTCACCAATGAGACCGATCCGGCAAACTCGCTTCGTATGCTGCGGCAGTATTCTGTGGATGGGGTTATTGTGGCATCGTCCACCTTATCGCCCGAGTTTGCCAAAGCATTCCGAGACGCAAAAATTCCGGTTGTCCATTCCTTTGGGCGTTTCGCCAGTGCCCCGCATGTCCATGTCGTTGGCATCGATAACGTTGAATGTGGACGCATGGCAGCGCGGACATTGCTGGCTCGGGGATATCAGCGAATCGCTTTCCTAGGCGGGCCGGAAAGCGCCACATCGACGATCGACCGGCGCGCTGGCTTTATGGAGGTCGTAAGCGAGACCGAAGACGCAGAAATGAACGTAAGCTACGCGTCGGATTATACTTTTGCAGCCGGGCGCACGGCCATGCTTGAGTTGCTTAAGGGCTCCCATGCCGAGGCTTATTTTTGTGGGGATGATGTCTTGTCGATTGGGGCCCTCAGCGCGATTTCATCTGCAGGTTTATCGGTGCCAGACGACATCGGCATCATTGGCCTAAATGACATGGAAATGGCCAAGTGGGAGAACATTAATCTCACCACGATTAGGCAACCGGTTAAGCAGATCGTGGACAGCTCAATCGAGTTGGTGATGGCGGCCCTGGACGATCAAGATCGCCATCCCGAGGCCAGATTGTTTTCGTGTCAGGTGGTGGAGCGCGGCACACTTCGGCCCCTGTCAAAGGGCCGAAGCTAAGAAATTAAATTGTCTGAACGCTACTGAAACATCGGCGGACGCGCATCCACCCATGCTCCGTTTTGCTTGGCCGATTCGACCGACGCATACACCGCAGCCATCGATCGCAGACCGTCTTGTGCGGTTGGGTAGTTCGACGTACCGCCGCGCAAACGCGCCGCCAGATCGACATAGATATTGGCCACCGCCAAAGGGAAGCCTTCGGGATGGGCAATCGCCACCCGTGACATCCGCTTGGCATCATCAGACAGGCCATCTTCGCCCTTTTCGATGATCTCAACCCGGCCACCCAGCTTGTGGAAATAGACCTGGTTCGGCTGCTCAGAAGCCCACCGCACGCCGCCTTTTTCGCCAAAGATCTGGATGTCGAGGCCATGCTGGCGACCAAGTGCAATGGTCGAAGTCCAAAGCCGGCCCACAATGCCACCTTCGGTTCTGAAGTTTACCATCGCGTCATCTTCCAACACGCGCCCCGGAACGGTTGAGGCAAAATCAGCTGACAACGTGCGCACTTCATCACCCGTGATAAAGCTGGCCAAATGCAGCGCGTGAATGCCGCAATCCGCCATCTGACCGGATACGCCAGCTTGGGCAGGATCGTAGCGCCAGCGCACCCGTGGGTTTTCTGCGTCGTCGCCCGCCGCGTGGTGACCATGGCTAAAGTTGGTCACAACGGTGCGTATTGCGCCCAACTCACCGCTGGCGACCATGGCGCGCATTTGCCGGATCATCGGATAGGCGCTGTAGCAATAGTTTACGGCACAAACCTGTCCCGTGGCTTCGGCAATTTTGACGATCTCTTCGCCTTCTTCGACGGTCATGGTCATCGGCTTTTCGCACAGCACGTTGAACCCGGCCTCAAGAAAGGATTTTGTGATCTCAAAATGCGTATTGTTGGGCGTGGCAACGGTCACTAGATCCAGCTTGTCGGCGCGATTTTTTTCGCCAGCAAGCATCTCTGTCCAGTCGCCATAAGCGCGATCTTGGTCCACGCCGAGCGATTGCGCATAGGCGCGCCCTTTGGCGGCGTCGACGTCTAAAGCACCAGCAGTAAACAGGAAATTCCCATCAGCCTGAGCGCCAAGGCGGTGTGCTGGCCCGATTTGACTGCCTTCGCCGCCGCCAATCATGCCCCATTTCAGTTTTGCCATAACATTGGTTCCTTAGGTAAAGCCGATGGATTGCAGAAAGGCGCGGTTGATAGCGGCGTCCCCAACGGCATCGGTGTCTGGAAGGGTTGGATCGCAGTCTTGCTCAACGGTGCACCAGCCTTCAAAGCCGTTCTCGATCAGGATTTCGCGCACGCGCGCAAAGTCGACATCGCCGTCGCCAAGATTGCAGAAAATACCTTGTCCGCAGGCATCATAAAAGTCGGTGCCTTTGGCAATTACGTCTGCTTTGACCGCCGGATTGATGTCCTTGAAATGCATGTAACTGATGCGGTCGATGAAGCGTTCCATGAAGGCAACCGGATCAAAGCCTGCATAGGAATGGTGGCCTGTATCAAAGCAAATCTTCAGGTGTTTTTCGTCGACTTCATCGAGCAGACGAATCAATTCAGGTTCAAAATCGATGAATCCTGCTGCGTGGGCGTGCATGCCAACCGTCAGGCCATATTCTTCTGCGCCCATTTTGGCGACATGGGCGATGCGGTCGCGAAATGCGATCCATTCGGCCTTGCCCATCTGCTCGGCGGCATCTGCGCGACCGGCTGTTGGTGCACGGCGCGGCGAGATCGAATCGATCAACACAAGGTGCTGTGCGCCATGTGCGGCCAGCGCCCTGCAGGTGCGCACTGACGCATCGAGCACATCATCCCAAAGTGCCGGATCATGAAACGCGCGGAATACGACGCCGCCGATCAATTCCAGCTCATGTTCGGCAAGGGCATCAGCCAAAATAGCGGGGTCTTCGGGCATAAACCCAACGGGACCCAACTCGATGCCTTTATAGCCGGCTTGTGCGTTCTCGCGCAGGACATCGCGCCAACCTGGGTTGCGCGGATCATCCGCAAACTCGACGCCCCAAGAGCAGGGTGCATTGCCAATTCTTATGGTCACGGGGGCGGTCTCCTTTATACTTTAATGTGTCTCGACTGAGGTCCAAGACCCCGTTGTGTTGGATGTACGCGCGGCCGTTACAACGCGCGAAACAGCAAGTCCATCGGCAAACGTAGGCCAGCGCGGTGCGCCATCGGCAATTGCCTCCAGAAAATCACGGGCTTCTATGATGATCTGATCTTGGTATCCGGTGCCATGGCCGGGGCCTTGGCAAAATGGTTCGTAATTTGGATGCGCAGGCCCGGTCAGAATTTTGCGAAAACCACGCTCGGCCTCGGGGCCTTCGGCTTTGTACAGCCACAGCGCATTCTGGTCTTCTTGATCAAAACGAATTGCCGCTTTTGTGCCGGTGATCTCGTAGGCATAGCCCATCTTTCGGCCGGTCGCGATTCGGCTGAAATGCATGTGCCCCATGGCACCATTGGCAAAACGGCACATCATCTGCCCTTGATCATCATTTGAGACAACGGCATCGCCGCGCGTCGTGTGAACGGTTTCAATCTGCGCCATGACGCTGTCCACCGGACCCAACAAAGCCAGCGCAGCATTGATCATATGGGGTGCAAGATCGCCCATGGTGCCATTTGCTTCGCCGTCCGTGCGCCAGTTCGCGGGGATCGCGGGGTCTGCAAGGAAATCCTCAGTATGCTCGCCGCGAAACCACGTGATCTGCCCCAGCGCACCCTCAGCAATCAACTGACGCGCATATTGCGAGGCGGGTGTGCGGATGTAGTTGAACCCAATCATATTAACGAGTCCGCTGGCTGATGCGGCAGCTGTCATGGCCTGTGCATCCTCTTGGGACGCGCCCAGTGGTTTCTCACAAAAAACTGGTTTTCCAAGCGAAAAAGCGAGTTCCGCAGCAACGCGGTGGGTGGATTGCGGTGAGGCTATCACCACAGCCTCTACCTTTGGATCCCGGATCAGCGCTTCCCAATCGTCGGCCGCGCGGGCAAAGCCAAACGCGTCACGGTACCGCTCAGCTGACGCTTTGGAAGACGCAGCTACCATCTCAAGCCGAGGCCTAAGACGGGTGTTAAAGATGGCACCAACTGCGGCATAAGCAACAGCATGCGCTTTGCCCATATACCCGCCACCAATTATACCAATTCCGATCTCTTGCATCGTCCCCCCCTAAAAACCGATTGCAACCGGTTGCAATACCGCTATCTTTAAATCAACAAGACCGTCAAGCGCGATAGCGCAGCATCGGCAAAAAATTGAACCCTTGGGGGAGGACACATCTGATGGGTGAGAGCACCGTACGTCTAACGACGGCACAAGCCATAATTCGATATTTGAATGTGCAGTTCATTGAAACCGATGGGGTGCGTCAGCGCCTTTTCGGTGGGGGCTTTGGCATTTTTGGCCACGGGAACGTGACCTGCCTTGGTGAAGCGCTGTATGATCACAAAGATACGTTGCCGCTTTATCGGGGGCAGAATGAGCAGGGGATGGGCTTTGCCGCAGCGGCTTATGCCAAGTACCACAAGCGCCGCCGGTTTATGTTTTGCACTGCGTCTGCGGGGCCCGGTACGGCCAATCTGTTGACGGCGTCCGCGCTGGCTCATGCCAACCGTTTGCCGATGTTGATGTTGTGCGGGGATACCTTCCTGACCCGTTTGCCCGATCCGGTGCTGCAACAGCTTGAGCATTACAACAATCCAACTTTTGGCGTGAACGATGCCTTTCAGGCCGTCACCCGCTATTGGGACCGCATTACGCATCCTGCACAGGTCATCCAATCGCTGCCCGCTGCTCTGGCAACCATGCTTGACCCGGCTGATTGCGGGCCTGCGTTTTTGGCACTGCCACAGGATGTTCAGGGTTGGGATTATGATTTCCCACTTTCGTTCTTTGAAGAGAAAACTCACCGTATCCGTCGTATGACGCCTGATGCTGCTGAAGTGGCTGATGCCGTTGCTTTGCTGAAATCGGCCAAGCGCCCAGTGATCATCGCGGGCGGCGGCGTGCAATACTCCGGTGCGGTTGATGAAATAACCCGCTTTGCCGAAGCTCACCAAATTCCGGTGATCGAAACGATCGCGGGCCGCGCTAACATGCTGAACGACCATGCGCTCAACATCGGTCCAGTCGGCGTAACCGGTTCAGACAGCGCGAATGCCGTCGCCGAATCCGCCGACGTTATTTTCTCTGTGGGATCGCGGCTTCAAGATTTCACAACAGGGTCTTGGACAGCCTTCGCCAAGGACGCCAAGATTATATCGCTAAACGCAGCGCGTCATGATGCTGGCAAACACCAATCTTTGCCCGTGGTGGGGGATGCCAAGTGTGGTCTGGCGCAAATCGAAACGGCGATGACCGGCTATATGGCACCGGCAAGCTGGACGGGCTTTGCCCAAGCTGAGCGCAAAAAATGGGACGCTTACGTGGCGCAAAACGTGGCCACTGGGAATCGCCCCAATTCTTATGCGCAGGTCATCGGCGTGGTGAATGCACTGTGCGGCAAGCGTGATCGCGTGGTGGCTGCTGCAGGTGGATTGCCTGCGGAAGTGACCGCAAATTGGCGCACGCTCGATATCGGAACCGTCGATGTCGAATTCGGCTTTTCGTGCATGGGCTATGAGCTGGCTGGCGGTTGGGGCGCGCGGATCGCGCAATCCGAGGTCGAGCCAGAGGCCGATACCATCGTCTTTACCGGTGACGGCTCTTATATGCTGATGAACTCGGACATCTATTCCTCTGTTTTAACACAGAAAAAGATGATTGTTCTGGTGCTGGATAACGGTGGCTTTGCGGTCATCAACAAGCTGCAAAACAACACTGGTAACGAGAGTTTTAACAACTTGTTGGCAGATACGCCGACAATTCCGGATCCCTTCGCGGTGGATTTTGTGGCCCATGCGGCCGCAATGGGCGCGCATGCGGTGCGTGCCGATACACCCCAGCAATTGGAAGAAGCATTTAAGGCTGCAAAAGCTGCCGACAAGACCAGTGTGATTGTCATGAACGTTGACGCGTTTGAGGGCTGGACCACCGAAGGGCACACCTGGTGGGAGGTTGGCACGCCCCATGTGACGGATAACCCCAAGGTGCGCGAAAAGCACCTTGAGATCGAAGCTAGCCGCGCCAAACAGCGGAAGGGCGTCTGATGCAGGTTTTAGACGGGATCAAGAAAAAGAGCTTTCTAGTCATCGGACGCGTCGGCATGGATCTGTCACCAGAGCCTGCCGGAACGGGAATCGAAGACGCATCCAGCATGATGGTCGCGATGGGCGGCTCGTCAGCAAATATCGCAGCAGGCCTCGTGAAATTTGGAATGCAATCGGCGTTGGTTACGCGGGTGTCTGATGACGCGGTTGGGCGGTATTGCCTGAACCAGCTTGGCCGTTACGGGGTGGATACCGCCCATGTGAAACCCATCGCAGGCGAGTTCCGCAATTCTCTGGCGCTGTATGAAACGCGGGTGCAGGACCATAACTCGGTCATCTACCGCAACGGCGCTGCTGATTTTCAGATGAGTATCGAAGACGTTGAAGCGGTGGATTACAGCCAGTTTGGCGCGCTGATCACGGCGGGCACCGTCTTTGCTTCTGAACCATCGCGCAGTGCTGCCTTCCGCGGATTTGAGCTGGCCAAGGCTGCGGGCCTGCCGGTTATCTTTGACGTAGATTATCGCCCCTACAGTTGGCCTTCACCGCAGGTGGCCGAGGAAGTTCTGTCGCGGGCAGGGGCCATGTCCGACGTTATTATCGCCAATGACGAAGAGTTTGGCTTTATGGCCGGCGGCATCGACAAGGGGCTGGCCAAAGCGCGCGAATTGGCAGAAACCACGGCAAGCATTGTGGTCTATAAAATGGGCCATCTTGGTGCCATCACATTTGCGAATGGCACCGAAACCAAAAGCGGCATTTACCAAGTTGAAGCCGTCAAACCCACAGGTGCAGGCGACAGTTTCATGGCTGGATTCATCGCCAGCCTCGCTGAAGGGCGCGATTTACATGACGCGGTAATGCGCGGCTCTGCCTGCGCTGCCATTGTGGTGGCAAAACCGGGCTGTGCCCCAGCCATGCCTGATGCTGCTACCCTTGAGGCCTTTTTGGCCGCACATCCCGGGGCCACGAACCCCGTCTGATCTGGAGAGAATTTCCATGCATATCGCCCCGTTTGATAACAAGAATAACCCCATCGTCGATGCGGGGGATGCGCTTGTGCCCTTGAACTACTTTAATATCGTTAAGCTCAAGAAGGGCGAAAGCTATGCCTATGCTGTGCCGGGTTTTGAGACATGCATCGCACCAGCAACGGGCTTGATCGACGTAAGTGTTGGCGGCTTTGAGGCCAAGCAACTTGGCGGGCGTGGCGTCGATGTTTGGGATGGGGATCCCGAAGGTGTGTATGTGCCCACAGGCATGGAAGCGTGCTTCACTTGCCTGTCAGACAGTGCCGAAGTGTTTGTCGCCGGGGCCAAATTTGACGAGGTTCTGGAACCGTTTGCCGTACGCGCCGATGAGATCGATATGGTGCAATACGGCTCTGACGACACCAAGACCCACCGCAAAATCAAACATATCCTAGGTCAGAAACAGCATGGCCGCGTCGGCCGCTTATTGGTGTCGGAATTGTTCACTGTGGGGGCAGGGGGGTGGTCCGGATTTCCCAGCCACAAGCATGACACGAACCAGTTGCCGCTGGAGACGCGCCACGACGAGACGTACAACTTCCGTTTCAAGCCAAACTACGGCTCCGGGCTGCAAATGCTTCAGCGCGAAGACAATGAACCGGGCGATGCATATCATATCGTCGATGGCTCCACGATTTGCATCGATAAGGGCTATCATCCGTGCTGCGTTTTACCGGGCTATGAGATGTATTATTTCACGATCCTTGGCGGTCTAACCCAGCGATCATTGGTGCAGAACTTCCAAGAAACGCACAAAGATCAATTGCATACGATCCCGGGTATCCTTGACATGGTGGCAAAGTTCAAATGACCCTAGCGACTCTAAAAGATGTTGTGCAACCAGCCCTTACCGGTGGGTATGCCGTCGGCGGCTTGGTTACTTTGGGCTGGGAAGACATGCGTGCTTATGTTGCTGCAGCCGAGGCCGAAGGCTTGCCCGTGATCTTGCAAGCGGGCCCTTCGTGCCGCGCTCATACACCGCTGCCAATCCTTGGTAAGATGTTCCGAACCCTAGCTGAATCGGTTTCTGTGCCCGTCGTGGCGCATCTTGATCACGGCTATACCTTTGAGGACTGCCAAGAGGCGCTGGATAGCGGATTTACCTCTTTGATGTATGACGGGTCGCGCAAATCACTGGCTCAAAACATCGACGAGACCGCCCGCATCGCCGAGATGGCCCATGCTGCTGGTATTTCCTGCGAAGGTGAGATCGGTTTCGTCGGGTATAGCGATGGTGAAAACTCACTGGGCACTGATCCGCAAGAAGCCGCGACATTTGCCCGTGAAAGTGGCGTCGATGCGATGGCAATTTCGGTGGGCAACGTGCATTTGCAACAAAACCACGAAGGCGGCCTTGATGAGGCCCGCATCCGGGCGATCGAAGCATTAACGGAGGTGCCGTTGGTGATCCACGGCGGGTCAGGCGTTCCCGTCGCGCAGCGCCAAATGCTCGCTCAGACCTCCAAAATCTGTAAATTCAACATTGGTACGGAACTGCGTTTGGGCTTCGGCCGCGCATTGCGGCACGTACTGGCCGCGGATGCTGAGGTCTTTGACCGTGTGCAGATCCTCAAACAAATTGAACCCGATCTCCAATCAGCCGCACAGACGGCACTGCGCGGCTTGGCCGCTGCACGAACATAGAGGAAGCCCACATGATCTCCATCGGTCTTTTGGGATGTGGCCGCATCGGTCAGGTCCACGCGCGCAGCTTATCGCGGATCTCCTCTGCCAAGCTTGTCGCAGTCGCAGATTTTGTGCCAGCCGCGGCACAGGAACTTGCCACCACCAGCGGTGCCGAAGTGCGCAGTGCCGAGGCGATCATTGCAGCTTCTGACATTGATGCGGTCATTGTCGCCACGCCGACCACGCTGCATTATGATCAGATCCATGCTTTGGCCGCCGCCGGAAAAGCGATTTTCTGCGAAAAGCCGATTGATCTATCGTCAGAGCGGGCACAGGAGTGCAAAGCGGCCGTTGAAGCCGCTGGTGTTGGTTTTTTCACTGCGTTCAACCGCCGCTTCGATCCGAATTTCGCGCATCTAAAGGCGCAACTTGATGCAGGGGCCATCGGGGCCACCGAGATGATCGTGATCACGTCGCGCGATCCATCCCCGCCGCCCGTTAGCTATATCAAGCAGTCGGGGGGCTTGTTCCGCGATATGATGATCCATGATCTGGATATGGCCCGCTTTCTTCTGAACGAAGAACCGGTGGAACTCTTTGCGACGGGCTCATGCCTAGTGGACCCCGCGATCGGGGAGGCTGGAGACATAGATACGGCTGCCGTCACGCTGAAGACTGCGAGCGGCAAGATCGCACTGATCAACAACTCACGTCGTGCCACTTATGGCTATGACCAGCGGGTCGAAGTGCATGGGTCAAAGGGGATGTTGCGCGCCGCAAACAAGCTTGAAAATCTTGTCGAGCAGGCAGGCGAACAGGGCTTTACCACCGCCCCAAACAAGCATTTCTTCCTTGAGCGCTACGAGGCTGCGTATATCGCGGAAATGGAAGCATTCATCGCGGCCATTGTGGAAGGCAGAGCACTTATTCCAAGCATTTCAGACGGTGTAGCCGCGCAACGCCTTGCGGATGCCGCCGCGCAATCGCTCAGCACGCAAAGCCCCGTTAAGCTGGTTTAAGGACCTGAGCAGGCCCGCCATTGGGTGCCAATGGAATGTGATATGGACGGGAAGGATGGCTGCCCTTGCTGTCCATCTGAATAAACATTAGTCGGGTAATCTGAATTTCGAATGGCTTGAAAAGATCTAAGTCACTGAAAGTAATGGGGGAAAATTACATCAAAGCGCCCGCTTAAGCGTCGTTCCCTTGACGGGCTGGACGGTTGGCGGACAAAGATTTTGTATTTAATGTATTGGTAAATCCAAAGCGGATTTAGGCATACAATTATAAGTTCCGTGGCATCTGGCAAACGCGGAACCGGAATGTCCGATGCAAATGAGTTTAGACCCAGATGTATCTTAGCCCGCGCTGCTCATCTTGAGCCTTGTGAATGCTGACTGCTTTAAACTCTGGAATAGCTGGACAATCCAAAGAGGTGTTTGGAAATTTGATCTCAGTGAAACCATCGTCGGCCTGTTCACAAATGTTAGCGGCCTCTAGCCTTACTGTCTGTTTAGACTCTAGAGCTGGATGCTGAGCGCACAGAGGGAAATTGGGCACCGGAGAATGAGGAAACCGACACCCAAAACAGGGGGCTTGGAAATTGGTTGCCAAACCCAAGAAATTGTTTTGTTTTGGATAGAGTAAACGTGGTAGCCCCTGAGTCTTGGGTTTCGACTGGCGTCAGTGCGAAGCCCAAATATCTGACCGGAACTCTTTCAGTGAACCACACACAATTGTCCGCACAATAGAGCTTGTGGTCGTCATCATACATTCGCTGTGTGGCAATTATCAGAACTACAGGTTTCCCGTGCCGCGGTCCAACGTCCTCCGCAGTTTCTGTATTGCGCGAAAGATGGGCTTGATGCCGGCCAATTGCCTGAAGCCCCTCTGCAGAAATGGTTTCTTGGTCTTGCCGTGGCGGTTTTGCGCGCTGCTTTCATTCCGCTTTCTAAAATTCCACGCCATGTTCAATCGGCCGAAATGCGGAAGCCACATTGCGGTGTGAATTGAACCCGTAAATGCTTCTTATGAGCCGGAAACAGCGAATGGCTGTTTTGAGCCCCAAGATGGACACTCATCTGTGCTCAATTTATCAGGTGTATGCTCCTGACGAGTAGGTCAATTCATAAGAGTGGCTGTATATCTCGAACACAATCCCAAAGGGGTCTTCCACATAGACCATTCGATAAGGTTTTTCGTCGGGATAATAATATCGGATCGGCATTCTCTGCTTCCCGCCAGCACTCACAATCTTTTCAACGAGGCCCTCGACATCGGGATCTTGTATGCAGAAATGGAATGTGCCGTTGCGCCTGAAATCGATGTTGTTCTCAGGCGCATAATTGCCATCGAATTCAAAGATTTCGAAACCTATCCGATCTGCCGTAGAAAGGTGTGCAATGCGAAGCTTTTTCCACTCGGGGCCAAAAACATCCGTGCACATTACGCCGATGTCACTTTCGTCTTCTGTGACGTCGGTGGGTGGCATAATGACGTAAAATCCAAGCACTTCGGAATAAAACTTCACGGCCGCATCGACATCAGGCACTGATAGGCCAATGTGAGAAAACGTTCTTGGGTGTTGTGGCATTGATGCTCCATTCGATTTTCGATTCAATCAACCTAACGGCGTTCGGTGCGGTATTCAAGGAACGGCTCTTTTGCCCTGCAACTGAGACGTCAGCACTGACGCAGCGAACGACCGGTTTGGATTTCAGCAAATTTGCCCGTGGTGAACGGCCGCTTCGGGGAATTTGTGCTGCACTGCCGCGACACGATCGCTGTTTCGACCGGTCTACCGTAGCAATGTTTGCTGCATTTGCATCAGGCGGCTTTGCCCCGCAACTCGGTCATTCACGCAACCCGCAGCGAACGACTGCAATCCGCCCTTTTGGTCGAAATGTGCATGGCGCAGCAATTGGACCATTTCACTCGCCCATCGCGGTCGGCTTCCGGCCCATAGCGGACCTTGATGGCCTTTGCCGCGAACGACAGGAATGAGCCCAAAGCAGTCATGCGGTGATGCAAAAACATAAGGTTAATCGAGGTGCAATTCAGAAGCTTGAATATTGTGTTCAAACTGTTGGCGACCGACCGCATCATAGCACCTTAGGGTCACGATAGGTCCCGCTGGATCGTTCCAAGAAATCGACACTTCGCCGAAGTTGAAACCTGTAAATGGTCCTTTGATTCGCTTAGCGTTGTTGAGTTCAGCATACGCTGGCTCCGAGTGCGTCATTCCGCTCGATGTGAAATCCGTCAACACATAGGGACCTTCATCTGTCCCCGAGATTTCCGAGTAGCTCATGGTGCCCGCTTCAAAGCCGACCCGTTCAATCGGATTTGGAAACGCGCCAAGGCATGCAGCGATTTCGCTCACCTCACACGGCAACTCGCGCTCAAGTAGAACGGTTCCATTGCCATCAACAATGCAAAGCGCGCACGACCGCAGCGATATGTCTAATCCAGCATAGTAATCCATTTTCTGTCTCCCTTGTTCACAGCTATCCTGTGATCCTATGGAAGCTCGACCTCAAAACAGAGGGCTGCCCAATTACGCATACTTTGGGCCCAACGGCGCCTTAATCGGCTAAGCAGCACTGGTCGCAATAGGCGGTTTTCGGGCCTTTGCTGCGGGATTTTTCCACGATTTCTATGGCGTATACCAAATCGGTGATGTGTATGCCCGATCCTGCTGCGACGGTGGCACGCCCTCGGGCAAACCAACACCGTAGAAAGCAGCGTCGTACGTTGTCCAGCGTGGTATGGGTATCTCAAGAACCCGAACATAGTAGAAGGCACGCTGTGAGGGATCGAAATCGGGGTCTTCCCAGAAGGCCATCAGAAGTGAATCGCCAATATCGTTGGTGTATGTGGCAGCCTCGATGTTGACGGTATTGCCCACGGCACTTTCACAACGGGTTTCAATGATTTTTCGGTCGTCAGAGCAAACGACATCATAGACAAGCTCTTGTGCTTGGCCGTCTGAATCGAGCCAACCCTTTACAACTTGAACACGGTCTAAGTTCGCTCCGTCCGGGTCACGCAATGTGCGGATCATCAATCTAGGGGCCATGCCGTTTGGTGCATTTTGCAAATCACCGCCCATGGGCACACCGCCCAGATAACCTGTCTTGGCAAAATCTGGCCTCAGCACATCGTCGGCGTTATACTTCCAACCGCCGAACACCCGGACAGTCATACGGCTGCCTGTGGTTGCGTATGTTTCTTTGCGTTTCATTGCATCCCACAAAGCCTCGCGCGTGTTTTCCTTGGCCCACACACCTTGAAGCCCTGACGCGATGGTCTCAAATTCATATGTACCTGTGCCCGCATTCTGCGGATCGGGGACGATCTCTCCTTCGAACCGGTCGGGACCAGGTTCCATGAGGGACACTTTTCCGAAATAGTTGTCTTCTCGGCTAGTGGACAGCGAGGTGTGTGAATCGGTTCCACCGATCATTCCAAATTTGAATGGGTTGATACCGAGCGCTTCTTCCATTTGAAGGCCGACCTTCAATCCACCTCGGGCGTATTCATGCGGCAACATTTCCGGTGTTTTTGGCTCACCGGCCCAATTCCCGCGGTCCCAATTTTCATAATCGGCGAACTCGTCGTTCGGTGACAGGATCGGATGCGATTCTCCATCGCCTTTCATTTGAGTGACCTCATAGAGAGGTTCCCATTTGGCACGACGCTCGGCGTAGGCCTGGTTTATCGGCTCTCCGGACTGGGTCTCGACAGAGAACATCACACCATTTGATATGTTGCCATTGTGGGGGATAGCTAGAATTTGCCCACCGGTTTTTTCTTCGTAGACTTCCATCCAATCCCACAGTTTCTCGGGGTCGTCGGACTCATAAGCAGCGAACGGCAGGACTTTCTTCGCCTCCGCAGCACCATCCCGCATTATGACGACGCGGTGCAGATTATTGCCACCTGGCGCTGATGACCATTCGTAGCCGATGAAGGCCGTAAACTGCCCGGGGGTATTGTGGTTTTCAGCGTGGTCTATGATCTCTTCCCAGACAGTGCGGGTCAGCGCAGGGTCTTTGAGCGGATCATTGCCCCCAACGATGACATTCAGGCCCCAGTTTTCAAAGGCTTCGTAGATCTTGCCTTCTTTGTACAGGTCGTGCGTCGTCCGTCCGACTTCGCTTCTTAAAATGGCGGGATCTGAACGCTCGATAAGTACAGCGACACCAAGGCTCTCTGCGTGATCAGCTACCACCAGCCAATCCAGAGGTCTGACCAGTTTGACCGGCTGCCCAGAGCTTGCAATAACCTGCTGACCTTTCGCAAAGCGATAAGCCTCATCCGGGCCTAACGTATTGCCTACCAATCCAGCATCCCAAGAATACGAAGTGTGCAGATGTGAATCTCCCCAGAAGACACGATCAGGTGCCTCGAAGTTTACGAAAGGGGAAAAATTTTCTGTCTTCTTAACAATTTCGTTTTTCGGTACGGAAAAATCAGGCCCGCTCGCTTGTTGGGCAAAAGCTGATGAAGGTTGTACCGCACCCAAAGTAAGCAGTGCACCGGTTAGAACCCGTCCAATAGACATTTTGAAGCCCACCTTTTCCTATTTCTTATGGTATCGCCCTGAAATTACGCCCGCTCCGGAAGCTCAGATCATGTAGAAAAACTACCTTCGGTTGACTGAGTCAACCATGACATGGATCAATCGAACGGTTCCCCTTGGAGGGACACGCCGTCTTTGGCTGCAAAGAACACTAAAGTCGCCTTTAGGTCGAAAGAGAACTGCGGGCTGCAACGGCGGTCGACGGCTTTGCCCGCAGAGCAGACCATGGCCCATCCCGCACCGGATGGCAGCTCTTGCCTTTAGAAGCGTTGGGCGAAGGCAGGTCCACTGGCAACGGTTTCCGCATCAACACAGCCCGCAGATTTGAAGATCTACAATGTGTGTGCTGACCGACTGAATCCATCGCTTCTGGTATTAGGTGGGGTTACCCTCCTCTCGCAGCAAGCGGTTTCTTTTATTAAGAATAGATCGTACCTTCGAACTGTCTAAGCAAACATTTAGACTTTCTTGCGCCTGCGTCGAAGGATGATGCCAACATGTAAGCCCGCCGGCAGGCCAATTCGAGTACGCGTCTTGAGAACAGGTCTATTCTTGGAGACATCGCCTGTGGCTTCGCGTTTTAGAATGTAAAATCCCGATAGCGCAATTATGGCCGTTCCCAAGTAGGTTTGCCAGACGGGGTACTCACCGAAAAAGAGCGCGCCAAAAAGTGCAGCCCAAACGATCTGGGAGTATTGCATCGGTGCCACGGTCATCGCGTCACCGCGTGTATACGCAGCTACAAGGAAGGCCATGGCCAGCAGGACAAGTGCCGCAACCACCGCAAATTGTCCCAAGTCCGCAATCGGCACTTCCACATAAACGAAAGGCAGGATGGCAGCTGTCAGAACAAGATTCGCCATCATCGGATAGAGGATCATCACGACACCTCTTTCTTCGTGCCCGATTTTCCGAACGATTATTGAGTTAAGTGCCCCCGTGACAGCAGCCATGAGCGCCGCGAGATGCCCACCGCTCATGGGAACTGCGCCGGGACGCAATACCACCATAACTCCGATCAGGCCAAAGAGAATGGCGAGGCCGCGCCGAAGTCGAACGGTCTCTCCGAGCATTGGGATAGCCAAAATAGTAATAATCAACGGCGACGCAAATATGATTGCGTAAACTTGAGAAAGAGCCAGTTGGCTGAAAGCATAGAATGCACAGACAGCTGAAGTGGCACCGCTGACACTGCGCAAGGCGATCCACCATGGGTGCACCGGGCGCAGCGTACCAGGCTTTTGGTCGCTCATCAGAACAAGGGTGATCAAAGGGAAACTGAGAAGGGCGCTAAAAAACACAATTTGAAATGGCGAATAGGTTGCGCCAAGTTGTTTGACGACCACATCAGAAAAGGAAAACACTGCAAAAGCCCCTAGGCCAAACAGTGCTCCGATGTTGTTTGCTGAAAATGAAACTAGGCGCGCCATGAAAAACCTGCATTGGAGTTGTTTCGAGGCTTATATCACTTGATGGCCAGTTCAAAAGATCGATAGCCACGCTCATCCTGCATGACTGCATTGCACTTGGCGCAAACAATTTACCGAGGTGACTCAAAGACCAGTTCCGGCGGCAATGATCGATCATCCCACGAGCGCTTCTTACCAGCTTAACCCAAGGTGGCATCGAACCGCGCAAAATCGACGATGGAATTGGTAGTCAAACTTGTCACATCTATCGCTGCAACATTAGGCAGCTTGATGCTCCTGAGCACTTGAGTTTTGGTTTTTCTGATTTCCTTGTTCTGACGCGCCAAGTAGAGATCAACCAACTCACAGATTGTAGTTTTATTGCCAGAGTTCAAAGTACCAGCGGCATAATCTCATTCACCCCTTTTTGCCCAGGCCTTTGCTGTCGCCTCCCGCTCGAACGTTGCGCTTTTTGTGAAGACTACCTTGCCGCCTTTCTTCTTGATGATCTTGGCTCTATAGCGTGCGCCAGACTTGCGTTCGATCCGAACGATAGCTGCCATAACTGCTTTGCTCTTAAAGTATGCCTATGGATGGAAATGGGATAAAACGTTGATAAATATGATAGAAATATCAACCTTAAAGGGTAAGCGGTCGTGACATTAGTGGCGTCTAAGGCATTGATAAATAAAGCATCCCGGCTTTCCGTAGCCCCAATGATGGACTGGACGGATCGTCATTGCAGGTTCCTGCACCGGCAGCTGTCCCAACACACATTGCTTTATACTGAAATGGTGACGGCCCCGGCGCTTGTGCGCGGCGGTGCGTTGCATTTGCTGGACTATAACGCGGACGAGCATCCCGTGGCCTTGCAGCTGGGGGGCTCTGACCCTGCTGAGTTGGCAGAGGCCACGAGGATCGGCGCTGAGGCCGGCTATGATGAGATTAACCTGAATGTGGGGTGCCCGTCGGACCGGGTCCAGTCGGGGTGCTTTGGTGCTGTGTTGATGCGCGATCCTGCGCTGGTGGCACGTTGCGTGCGGGCGATGCAGGCGGCAAGCCCGGTTGAGATCACCGTGAAATGCCGCATCGGTGTTGACGATCAGATCCCCCAAGAAACGCTGCCAGAGTTTTTGTCGCAGATGGTTGGGGCAGGGATCGAGCGGGTGGCGATCCACGCCCGGATGGCTTGGCTACAAGGGCTTAGCCCAAAGGAAAATCGCGATATTCCACCGCTCGATTATGATCTGGTGCAGCAGATGAAGGGGCTCTTTCCGAATTTGCACATCTCAATCAACGGCGGGATTACGACGCTGGCGCAGGCCAATGGGTTTCTGGACGCAGGCCTTGATGGTGTCATGGTTGGGCGCGCCGCTTACCATACGCCAGCAGATGTTTTATGCGAGGCCGACGCCCAGATTTATGGTGCCACAACGGTGTCGCGACCCGAGGACGCAGTGCGCGCCATGCTGCCCTATATAGATGCGCATTTGGACAATGGGGGCCGGCTTAACCAAATCACGCGACACATGATGGGGCTCTTCGCGGGGCGTCCCGGTGCGCGTGCGTGGCGTCGACAGCTGTCCGAAGGTGCCGCCAAAACTGGCGCAAATTCGGAGATGGTGCGGACCGCTCTGGAAGATATCGAAGCACTGGCGGGCACTCTGCAAGAAGTGTAGCACGAGGTCAGACGCCCACATCAGAAAGATAACGCACATGTTCGATACCACATTGCTTGTCCAGATGGCTGCGATGCTGCTGGTGATCGGGGCCTTTGCGGGCGTGCTTGCAGGCCTGCTTGGCGTCGGCGGCGGCATCATTTTGGTTCCCGCATTCTTTTACGCATTTCAAACTCTGGGCTATGACGGTCCGCAATTGATGCAGATGTGTCTGGCGACATCGCTTGCAACGATCATCGTGACATCGCTGCGTTCCGTTCATGCCCATAACAAAAAGGGCGCGGTGGATTGGGATATCTTGCGCGCTTGGGCCCCGGGTATCGTGATCGGTGCCATTATCGGCGTTTTTCTGGTCGCCCAACTGCGGTCCTCAACCTTGCAGGCAATCTTTGGCGTGCTGGCGTTGATCGTGGGGTTGTATATGGGGTTCGGCCGCTCCGAATGGCGGCTGGGCCAAATGATGCCTAAAGGGATGCGCCGCGCGGCATTGTCGCCTGCGGTCGGATTTCTTAGCGTGTTGATGGGGATTGGCGGAGGCAGTTTTGGCGTACCCCTGATGACACTTTACAACACTCCCATTCACCGCGCTGTAGCCACGGCTGCGGGTTTTGGCGTGCTGATTGCCGTACCAGCGGTGATCGGTTTCTTGATGGTTGATATGGACGCAGGTCGGCCACCCTTTACGCTGGGTGCCGTCAATCTAGTAGCTTTTACCCTGATCATCGCGATGACGTTGATCACCGCACCGTTGGGCGCACGTTTGGCACATGCAATGGATCCCAAACCGCTCAAGCGTGTGTTCGCAGTGTTTTTGGTGCTTGTGGCATTCAATATGCTGCGCAAGGCGTTGATGGCGTGACGTCTCAGAACGGCTACCAGCTGTTCAAGCAAGAAGACGGCGTTGCGCGTTGGGCTGATGCGGCCCGCCAGCATACCGCCACACTCGTGCGAGACCGCAGTATACGCTCGGCCAACCTGCGGCATGGCGACACTTGGTTTGTCGGCGTCGATCTTTTGCCGACGACGGCGGATGGCAGCATTGATGGCGTGGCCTTGCCGGGGGCGTGGAGAGCGCATGTGCCGAAATTGCCATTGCACCGGGCACAGGTCTCAATCGTCTACCCGGGCTATCCCCAACAAGACCGGGATGAGACGGACGCAAATCACCGTTTCCGCGCAAACCGCGCCGCAGCTCATGTAGATGGTCTGTTGCCTGAAGGGCCCGAGCGCCGGCGTTTCGCCCGGGAATGGCACGCTTATATTTTGGCGCTGCCTCTTACCGATTGTCCCGCGTCCCCAGTGGTGGTCTGGCGCGGCAGTCACATCATCATGCAACGCGCATTGGTTGAGGCTTTTGGCCCGAACCCGTCACCCGATACCGACATTACGCAAGTCTATCAGGCGGCCCGGCGAGAGGTCTTTGAACAGTGCGAGAAAATTCGGCTCATTATGCGTCCGGGCGAAGCGGCGTTGCTGCACCGTTTCATTCTTCACGGCACTGAGCCGTGGGATCCGACCTGCAATTATTCAGACCCGGGTGGCAGGATGATTGCATTCTTCCGGCCTGAACTGCCGAGCTTTTCGGAGTGGTTAGCACCTGATGCGCACCTGTAGCCGTTTCGCAACGACGCACAATGATCATGCTCCTGACACATTGTCGTCAAAAGCTGAATGTAGCTAACATCGTATTAACCGCACGAAGAGGCGGCGTTTATAACTTTTGAGGCAGCAGATGAAACAGATCATGACAGGTCCACACGGTATGTTCGCCTACCGCGCTAATGCACAATCAAAAGCGGGCATTTTTCCTGCGCTTGAACAACGCGCGCGCGACTTTATCAAAACCAACGTCTTGGCAGCGAATGGCAACGTGGCGGCTACGATTCATCTGCTCCCGCGTCGCAGCAGGGGCCGGGCCGCAGTTGCGTTGTTCGGCTACCCGATCAAGCGCGGAGCCTAAGACTTTTGCGCCAAACGGGCCGCACGTCCACCGCGGCGTTTGCCCAATAGACCTGCCCGCCCGGGCAATTCGTCCATGATTGCGCGCCGTAAATCCGGTGCCATCCGCGACCAAGCGCCAATCTCGTCAGTGCTTCGCATACATCCCGTACACAATCGCGTCTCCGGATGAATCACACATATCTTGATGCAGGGGCTTTCCACCTCGTCGCGTTTCCAGACCTCATCCGTCATCATTGTCTCCCTTGGCGCGCAGCACGCGCAGCCGGTCTAATACCCCTTGCAAGATATACCCCGCAGCGACGTGATCAATGACCTCCGCGCGACGTTTTCGGGTCGTGTCCGCCTCCAGCAGTGCTTTTTCAGCCGCAACCGTCGATAGGCGCTCGTCCCAAAACCCGATGGGCAATGTAGGGTGCAGGCGGTCAAAGTTACGGGCAAAAGCGCGTGTCGACTGACAGCGCGGACCTTCGGAGCCGTCCATATTGCGCGGCAACCCCAAGATGAGCCCGCCAATGTTACGACCTTCGATGATCTCGCTCAGGCGTGCGGCATCTAAGCCGAATTTGCGCCGACGCACTGTTTCTAGAGGGGTGGCGACCGACAGAAAGTTATCCGTTACCGCAACGCCAATGGTTTTTTCGCCAAGGTCCAGACCAATCAATGCGCGCATTGGCGGCAATGCACCGGCAAAATCTATAATATCGTCGAAGATCAATTGGCCACCCCTGCACGTTCGCCAGCCTGCTGGAGGATATCAAGCGCGCCTGCGTCGCCTGCAAACACGTCTACCGCGTTGGCGTGGATGGCGGCAGCACGGTCGGTCTCTCCCAAGACGCCAAGCGAGGTGATCAGGCGTGCCCAATCTTGCACCGGGCCGCCTTCGCGCGCCAATCGATCTGACAGGCCAGCAACCATCCCGCCAATCATCTCCATTCGGTCTTCTGGTGTCATATCGCTTGCGTTTTCAATATCTTCTGCTGATGGTCCAGAGCCTGCGCCAATCGCTGGCACCGAATAATTGACCCCTGCAAGTACAGCAGCTGATTCTATTTGCGTCAGGATTGGATTGATCCATGGGGCCTCTGGTGGTCCTTTGCGTAACAGCGCATCCCACAGGCGAAACGCTTGATCTGGCCGCCCGGTTTGCATCAACATCAGCCCAAGATAGTAGCGCGCTGTGCCATTTGTCGGATCCTGCACCAAGGTTTGGCGCAATGGAATCTCGGCCTGGGGCGACACATAACCGCCCGCGGCGAGAATCAGCAACTCGCCAAGGCTGGCGACGTCAGCGACCAGGGCCGCATCCCCCTTTATGCGCAAAACGGCCGTCTGCGCTTTGGCTGCGGCACTGAAATTACCCACACGCGCCTCTTGCTCTGCGAGCAATTCATGCCCTTGTAGATCGTCGGGTCGCTGCGCCACGGCTTCTCGTAACTGATTGAGCAGGCGGCTGTGCTGTGGTGTTAAGCCTTCAGGCTGTGTCCAAGCGGGCAGGCTGGCCTCAGCAACCGCTTGGTCCGGCCGATTGCGCCGAAGATCTTCGGCAAACGCAATGCGGTCCTTTAGGGCCATATCGCCATAACCGGGTGCACCAAGCCGCATGTAAAGACCCGCAGACCCCAGAACCAGCGCGCAAATCAGCAAGATGGGCATCCATGGACGTGCGTCTCTTTGGGCCTTGGCATCTTGAACGGCAGCATCAGCCGCCAGCAAACGCCGCGCAACTTCGGCCCGCACACGCTCTGCCTCTGCCGCTTGTAAAACGCCGCGTGCCACGTCCCGTTCAACCTCGGCAAGCTGCGCGCGGTAGACAGACACGTCTGATGCATCGCGCGCAGGCAGCGCCCGCCCGGCACCGCGCAACACTGCGCGCCCCAACACGGCAGCGACCATAAAACCGATCAACGTGACACTTGACCAAAAGCTCAGCAAAAGATGAATTCCCTCATACACCCGATCTAACCTGCCAAGGGCATCTGCAAAAGGGTCGAATTGCCGCTTTTGCTGCTTGTGACGTTCCCATTGCGGCACATGTCGTAAAATTGATAAGGAATGCCGCGGCTAGTATCCTCTTTTCTGACCGCTGGCGCATGAAGAACCGAACGCTTGCCATATTGTCGAATCCACGCCTTTGGGGGCCAAACCATGAAGAAATATTCTGTTTTTGCCGTTGCCCGCGAGGCTTTGCGTCATCACACGGGTTGGGAACGTGCTTGGCGCGATGCACAGCCTAAGAAGCATTATGATGCGATTATCATCGGGGCGGGGGGCCACGGGCTGGCCACGGCGTATTACTTAGGTAAAAATTTCGGCATCACCAATGTGGCGATCTTGGAAAAAGGTTGGCTGGGCGGCGGCAACACCGGGCGCAACACAACGATTATCCGCTCGAACTATCTGCAAGACCCGTCCGCCGCGATCTACGAGAAATCGCGCAGCCTGTACGAGACGATGAGCCAAGATCTGAACTATAACGTAATGTTCTCGCCGCGCGGTGTCATCATGCTGGCGCAAACCGAACATGAGGTGCGGGGTTACCAACGCACGGCCCATGCCAATGCGCTGCAAGGTGTCCCCACAGAATTCATCGGGCCAGAGAAGGTCAAGCAGCTGGTGCCGATCATCAACATTGATGGGCCGCGCTATCCTGTATTGGGCGGGCTTTGGCAGGCGCGGGGTGGCACAGCGCGCCATGATGCGGTTGCTTGGGGCTATGCACGTGCATGCTCTGACATGGGGATGGACGTGATCCAAAAATGCGAAGTTACCGGCATCCGGCAGGAAAACGGCAAGGTGACGGGCGTCAGCACAACACGCGGCGACATCGGATGTGACAAGCTGGGCATGGTCGTTGCTGGCCACTCAGGACAGTTGGCCGAAATGGCAGGCTTTCGTCTGCCAATCGAATCTGTAGCGCTGCAGGCACTTGTAAGTGAGCCGATCAAGCCCTGCATGGACGTGGTTGTCATGGCCAACACTGTGCACGGCTACATGAGCCAGTCTGACAAAGGCGAAATGGTTATCGGGGGCGGTACCGACGGCTACAACAACTACACCCAGCGCGGGTCCTTTCATCATATCGAAGAAACCGTGCGCGCCCTCATCGAGACCTTCCCAATGGTCTCGCGCCTCAAGATGCTGCGCCAATGGGGCGGGATTGTCGATGTGACGGGCGACCGTTCGCCCATTCTGTCAAAAACGCCTGTAGACGGTATTTTCATCAACTGCGGATGGGGCACCGGCGGGTTCAAGGCAATCCCTGGCTCTGGCTGGGCCATGGCCGAATTGATTGCAAAGGGCCACGCGCCGTTGACCGATGCCTTTGGGTTGGAACGGTTTTCCGAAGGGCGGTTCATCGATGAAAGCGTCGCGGCGGGGGTGGCCCACTGATGATTAAGGGCCTAAACCATCTGACCCTCGCAACAGGCAACCTTGAGCGCGGCGTGGCATTCTACCGCGATGTTCTGGGTCTGGAACTTGCCAAGCAGTGGGACGGCGGTGCCTATCTATCTGCCGGATCGCTTTGGCTGTGCCTGTCGCCGGATAAGGGCACTGCACCTTCATCAGATTACACGCATTTCGCTTTGGACGTTGATGAAAAAGACTTCGCCCCCATGAAAGATCGCATTCTGGCCGCAGATGCGGATCTGTGGAAAACGAACGGCTCTGAGGGGGCGTCATTGTACTTTTGCGACCCTGATGGCCACCAGCTCGAGCTGCATGTCGGCACCCTCGAAACCCGCCTTGCAGCGATGAACTTGGAGCCTGCACAATGCTAATTCTCCACTGCCCCAACTGTGACGTCACAGCCGAAGAATCCGAATTCCACGCTGGGGGCGAGGCACACTTGAAACGCTTTGGTCCCGGTGCATCTGACGCGGATTTGGAAGGCTATCTCTTTATGCGCCAAAACCCGAAGGGGGTGCATTTTGAACGCTGGCGGCACAATAACGGCTGCGGCAAGTGGTTCCATGTCGCGCGCTGCACCACTTCTTTGGAAGTGTTTGGCAGCTACGCGGCACAGACATTTGCACCGCCTGAAGAGCTGTTGAAAGAAATCGAGGCCAAACGTCCCGGCTGGTCGAAAAAGGAGCAGAGCGCATGAGCACACGCCTCGCCACCGGTGGCCGCCTTTTGAATAAGTCGCAGGCCGTTACATTCAAATTCAACGGTAAAACCTTGCGCGGATATGAGGGCGATACGCTTGCTTCTGCCTTGTTGGCCAATGATCAAATGATGATCGGCCGCTCGTTCAAATACCACCGTCCTCGTGGGCTGGTCGCGGCAGGTCCCGAAGAGCCCAATGGCTTGGTTAATCTTGGGATCGAAGGGCATTTCGAGCCCAACGCCCGTGTCACCACAACCGAGCTTTTTGACGGGCTGGAATCGGCAAGCCAGAACCACTGGCCCAGCCTTGAGTTCGACGTCGGCGCAATCAACACTCACCTCGCGCGGTTCTTGCCGGCGGGGTTCTACTATAAGATGTTCATCCATCCGCGTCCTTTGTGGAAGCATGTTTACGAGCCGATCATTCGCCATTCCGCGGGCCTCGGCAAAGCACCTAAAACGCGTGACGCCGACACTTACGAGCATTTCTATGCTTTTTGCGATGTGCTGGTTGCTGGCGGCGGCGTAGCAGGTCTTGAGGCGGCGCGTGCCGCAGCCAAAACCGGCGCGCGCGTCATCGTGATGGAGCAGACCGCCCATTGGGGCGGGCGCGGCCCTGTTGACGGCGGCACCATTGATGGCGCTCCTGTGGACACCTTCGTCGATGACATCGTGGCCGAATTGGCGGCGATGGAAAACGTCACGATGCGCACGCGCACCATGGCCTCGGGTATCTATGATCATGGCTATGTGCTGGGCTACGAACGCCTCACTGACCATTTGCCAACAGTTGACGGACCGCGCCACCGCCTTTGGCGTGTGCGCGCGAGCCATATCATCACGGCTACCGGTGCCATTGAACGCCCGATCAGCTTTGCGGGCAATGACATCCCGGGTGTTATGCTGGCCGGTGCCATGCGCGACTATGTGGTGAACTTTGGCGTCTCGGTCGGCGACCGAACCGTCATCGTGACCAACAATGACGATGCCTATCTTACGGCCGCTGCCTTGAAACACGCAGGTCTTGATGTTCCCGCTATTATAGATGCACGCGTATTGCCCCAAGATAGCGATGCCATGGCGCAGGCCGAAGCGCTGGGCATTCGGGTGTTGATGGGCCACGCGATTTCAAGCGTCAAAGGCGGCAAGCGCGTAACTGGCGTTGCGGTCTGTTCGCAAGCAGGCGAAGGCGCTGTCCTTGAAGAAATTAATTGCGACGCGGTTGCCATGTCGGGCGGTTGGTCGCCCGTGGTGCATTTGTGGTCGCACTGCGGTGGCAAGCTGATCTGGGACGCGGCCAAGGCCTGCTTTAGCCCCGATGTGGACAACCCGCCCAAAGGGGCTGACGGCCTTGGTTTCGTAACCGCGGCAGGTGCTGCGGCGGGTTTGTTTGCCCTTGATGAAGTGCTTACCGATGCGCATCTGGCGGCATGCGGTGTTGCGACAAGCCTCGGCTTCAAAACGCCAAAGAAATCTCTGGCACCACGGGCAGAGCTCATGGGGGAAGCACCACTCGCACCTGTGTGGATGATGCCGCAGGGTGCCGGGCACAAGCTGCGCGAAAAGGCGTGGCTGGATTATCAGAACGACGTCAAAGTCTCCGATGTGCGGCTGGCAGCCCAAGAAGGATTTGTCAGTGTTGAGCACGCCAAGCGTTACACCACGTTGGGCATGGCTACTGATCAGGGTAAGTTGAGCAACATCAACGGTTTGGCGACGCTTGCCGGCGCACTGAACGCAGATATTCCGGACGTCGGCACAACGACATTCAGACCCCCTTATCACCCCATTTCGATGGCCGCGATTGGCGGCGAAGCGCGCGACGAGGTGTTCCAACCCCTGCGCCGTACCCCGATGCATAATTGGCACGAGGCTCATGGTGCAAAGTGGGAGCCTGTGGGCCAATGGCGCCGTCCCTATGCGTATATACAGCAAGGCGAAACCACCCATGACGCAGTGATGCGCGAAGTGTCCAACACGCGGCAAAACATGGGCCTACTTGATGCATCGACCTTGGGCAAACTCATCGTCAAAGGGCCGGACGCAGGCAAATTCCTCGACATGCTCTATACCAACATGATGAGCACGCTGAAGCAGGGCAAATGTCGCTACGGCCTGATGTGTTCTGAAAACGGGTTTCTGATCGATGACGGCGTGGTTGCGCGGATCGATGACGACACGTGGCTGTGCCATACAACGACCGGCGGTGCTGAGAGCATCCATGGCCACATGGAAGAATGGCTGCAAACCGAATGGTGGGACTGGGACGTCTACGTCGCCAACGTCACCGAGCAATATGCGCAGGTCGCCGTTGTTGGCCCGAACGCCCGAAAGTGCCTTGAGAAACTGGGTGGGATGGACCTGTCCAAAGACGCGCTTGGCTTTATGGAATGGGCGGATGGCACGATTGCGGGCTTCAAGGTTCGGGTTTACCGCATCTCGTTCTCGGGCGAATTGAGCTATGAGATTGCGGTTGATGCCTCCCATGGTCAGGCGTTCTGGGACGCACTGATGGCTGCGGGCGATGATCTGGGCGTGATGCCATATGGCACGGAATGTCTGCACATTCTGCGCGCCGAGAAGGGCTTTATCATGATCGGGGACGAATCCGATGGCACGGTGATCCCGCAGGATCTTGGGCTGCATTGGGCGCTTTCTAAAAAGAAAGAAGACTACCTTGGCAAACGCGCACAGCAACGCTCCCATATGACCGACCCCACACGTTGGAAACTGGTTGGGCTTGAAACGATCGATGGGGCGACCTTGCCCGATGGTGCCTATGCCGTAGCGGATGGTACCAACGACAATGGCCAGCGCAACACCCAAGGGCGCGTGACTTCGAGTTATCATTCGCCGACGCTGGGCAAAGGGATCGCCATGGGACTTGTCCTCAATGGTCCGGATCGCATGGGGGAGGTCATCGATTTCCCTGGCCTTGATGGCAAAACCTACAGCGCCCGGATCGTCGACCCGGTCTTCTATGACAAAGAAGGGGAAAAGCAAAATGTCTGAGCCCGTCACCGCCCTAAAGAACGCCGCATACACCGCTGGAATCGCTGAAGTTTCTGAAGTTGGACCTGTTGGCATGATCACCCTTCGTGGCGATCTGAACGCGTCTCACATTCGTAAATCTGCAACGAGCATTGCAAGTGTAGATTTCCCCGAGCAACGTCACTGCAATTCGGTGGACGAGCGTGGAATCGCGTGGATGTCACCTGACGAATTGCTTGTGATGTGCCCCTACGTCGAGGTGCCAGCAGCGCTTGAGAAGATCAACAAAGCAGTCGAAAAGCACCACGCACTGGCGGCCAATGTTTCGGATGCACGCGCGGTATTTCAGGTCTCGGGCCCGCATGCCCGCGAGGTGATGGCCAAGCTTTGCCCCGTCGATTTGCATCCCGGCAGCTTTACGCCCGGCATGTTTCGCCGAACCCGCATGGCGCAGGTCCCGGCGGCGTTTTGGATGCGCGATGCGCAGACCTTTCAAGTGATCTGCTTTCGGTCAGTTGGGCAATACGTCTTTGATCTGCTCAAGATTGCGGCGCAGCCCACATCGGAGGTCGGTGTTTTTCCACAATAGCGGGTATACCGCTCAATTTAAGGTTGCGCATCGGGTTTTGCATGTTAGCTAAGTCGCTCAATAATTTGAGTGAAATGGAATGCTGACATGCCTAGTTTAATGATGACCGTCCGTAATTTGATCGTGGGGGCCGTGTTGGCCATTGGGTTTGGCGGAGCCGTTGCGGCCGCGCCGGGCGATATCCTTTATGACTGTACGATGGTCCAGCTGAAAAAGAACGGTGGTTGGATTTCTCAAAAGGTCGGGATCATCATGCAGGGCGAAAATGAGGTCAAGGTCGTTGACGCGGTTATCCTCCATTTCGCCAAAGAACCAATCGAGGGTACGGTTGTGCGCAACAATGCCAAACGCTTGATCGTGAAATGGGAAGTTAGAGGGGCAAGAGGCGGCGGTACTAGCCTTGAAAGCGTTGATTTTCGCGCCTCGATCGGCAAAAAGACAGGTAGAATACAATTATCGGCTCTCGCGTCGGGCTTTGACTTCGGTCCGAACGGCACGGGCAAATGCACGCCACGGACCCAATAGGGGGAACCTGCCGGTTTCCCGGACGTTGTGATCTTGACGACACCGTTCATCGCGCTTCATGTGGTGTATATGTAATTCAAACTCAGGAGGCCTCTATCATGGCATTCGAACTTCCCGATCTTCCCTATGCTCACGATGCGCTTGCGGCCAAAGGCATGTCCGCCGAAACGCTCGAGTTTCATCACGACAAACATCACAACGCCTATGTCACCAACGGCAACATTGCGATTGAGGGCACCGAATGGGCAGGAAAATCTCTCGAAGAGATCATCAAGGGCACTTATAATGCCACGTCCGTCGCGCAGAACGGCATTTTCAACAACATCAGCCAACTTTGGAACCATAACCAGTTCTGGGAAATGATGAGCCCGAACACATCTGCAATGCCAGGTGAGCTGGAAAAAGCGATTACTGAGTGCTTTGGTTCTGTTGATAAGTTCAAAGACGAATTCAAAGCCGCCGGCGCAGGCCAGTTCGGCTCTGGTTGGGCTTGGTTGGTCAAAGACACCGATAGCGGCTTGAAGGTCACCAAAACTGAAAACGGCGTGAACCCCGTTTGCTTTGGTCAAACAACACTCTTGGGTTGCGATGTTTGGGAGCATTCCTATTACATCGATTACCGCAACGCGCGCCCCGGCTACTTGTCGAACTTCCTCGACAATTTGGTGAACTGGGAGAACGTCGCTTCGCGGATGTAGTTACTTATATTTGAGTGCCTTACGCCCCGTAGTTGATTCTGCGGGGCGTTTGCATTTTCAGCGCAATGTTGCGCCGTAAGATATTGTATTTATGTGGTTTTGAGCGCTGAAACTGCAGATGCGGCATCTGGGACGAATTTGAGATACCCCAGCAGGCTTTGATCGGCAAAACCTCGCGTGACAACATGCTCCAGCATGTTGATCAGCGGATCCCAGTAGCCGTTCGTGTTCACCACAAATACCGGCTTTTCATGGAGGCCAAGCTGGCGCCACGTCAGCACTTCGAACAATTCATCCAGCGACCCGGCACCGCCCGGCAAAACCACAACAGCGTCGCAATTCATGAACATAACCTTTTTGCGCTCATGCATGGTTTCGGTCACGATATAACTGGTCAGGTCGGTTTTGCCGACTTCCCACGCCACCAGATGCGCAGGGATAACGCCAAACGTGTCGCCGCCTGCCTCTTGTGCCGCCCGCGCGACAGAACCCATTAGCCCCACATCGCCCGCGCCGTAGACCAGCCGCCAGTCATTCGCAGCTATCTCGCGCCCCAATGTTTCGGCATCGACCGTAAAAGCAGGATCATCGCCCGTACGAGAACCACAAAAGACGCAGACGGATTTAATTGGCATTTCAGGTCTCCAGACACGGGGGCGGGGGGTGAGTTGATATGGCGTGTTTTGACCGGTCATACCGCGCTTGCTACATAGGCTCAACAGGGCCACATTGGCGCGCACGGGGGGACGTATTAATATGGATCAGAAAAATCAGGTGCTAAGCGGCAATGGCGGTGCAATTGCGTCCGCAGTTTTGCTGGTTGCCGTGCTGGCAGGTGGGATTTGGTACACTGTTCGCCCGACGCCTGAGTTGGCCGCTGTCGCTGTTGCGCCAATGGCTGCTGCAGAACCCGAAGTAAATACGGGTGCAGAAGCTGAGATTACAGATCAGCCAGCCGAGCAGGCTGTTGTTGAAGACACGCAAGCTGATCCTGAAGAACCGCAGATTGCAGCCGAGCAAGGCGCTGTCGACCCCGCCAGCCCTAGCTTTGACGAATTACGCCGCGAGCCCGACGGGACATCGGTGATCGCAGGCCGCGCAGAGCCAGGCAGCACCGTGACTGTGTTGGTTGACGGCGAAGAGGTCACGTCGACCCAAGCGGACGCATCCGGCAGCTTTGCTGCTCTTGCGACCGTTCCACCCGATGACAGCCCACATGTGATCACGCTGTCGGCTGAGATTGCAGGCCAAGCCACCGCGTCCGTCGAAGAGATGATCGTGGCTCCGTTGACCGTGCCTGATGCGCAGACCCCGCCTGAGGGAGCACCTGAGGTGCAGACGCAACCTGTTGCCGTCGCAGTCGCGGAACCAGAAGCCTCCGTGGAGCAAGTAGAAGCCGAAGCTGAAGCAGTAGCGGAACCTAAACCTGAGCCTAAGCTTGCGGCTGAAACCCCCGTTGCCGAGGCGGAAATTGAAGTAGCCGATGCTGTGCAATCCCCTGAACCGGTCGACGTTTCAGACGCTGTTTCCGAAACACCCGCACCCGTGGCCATTCTCAAGTCTGACGCTGATGGCGTTACGCTGGCACAAGGTTCGGCCCCTGATGTGATGAAAAACGTGGCCCTCGACACGATCGGCTACGGCGACGCGGGCGAAGTGCAGCTGTCAGGCCGCGCGCAATCTGAAGCAACGCAGGTTCGTGTCTATCTCGACAATAACGCAATCATCGACTTGGCCGTGGGTGCAGACGGGCGTTGGAGGGGCGCGCTGCCGGATGTGGACGAGGGTATTTATACCTTGCGCGTGGATGAGGTGACCGCCGAAGGGGAGGTCAGCAGCCGAGTGGAAACACCGTTCAAACGCGAATCTGCTGCCGTCCTGGCCCAAGCAACCGCAGGCGAGGATGGTCCGATCAAAGCGATCACCGTGCAAAAGGGGGCCACCCTTTGGGCCATAGCACGTGACCGTTACGGTGACGGGACGCTGTATGTGCGCGTGTTCGAAGCCAATGCCACAGCGATCCGTGATCCTGATCTGATTTACCCCGGTCAGGTGTTCGACCTGCCGAACTGATCTAAATGCCCTAACCTAATGAAATGGCCGCTTTGACTGGCATCCTTGCCCTGCGCCACCTATGTAGTTGAGTCTACCATTAGGACGTTCGAATGCCCGCAGATACCACCGCGCCAGCTGCTCCTCAGGGGGCGCAAAAGCCTCCCCCCAGCGATGACGACATCGCCAACGCAGTTGAAATGCAATCGTCCATGCGCGTGTTGCGCAAGGTCGCGCCGTATCTGTGGCCCGATGACATGCCATGGGTCCGCAAACGCGTAGTCTGGGCGATGATCGCATTGATCGTGTCCAAACTGATCACGGTTTCCACGCCATTCTTTTACAAAGACGCTGTTGATGCGTTGTCAAAAGAAGGCGTGCCAATGCTTGCGTTGGGTGCGGTTGGTCTGACTGTGGCGTATGGCATGGCGCGGCTGATGGGGGTCGGGTTTCAACAAATCCGTGACGCCATTTTTGCCCGTGTGGGGCAGCGCGCCCTGCGTATGCTGGCGCTTGAGACGTTCGAACACATCCACCGGCTGTCGATGCGCTACCACATCACACGCAAGACAGGCGGTCTAAGCCGGATCATTGAGCGGGGCGTCAAAGGCGTTGATTTCCTGCTTCGCTTTTTGCTCTTTTCCATCGGGCCTCTCATCCTTGAGTTGATGATGATTGGGGTGATCCTGACGATCCTTTTTGACGTCTGGTACCTCGTGGTCGTGGCCATCACCATCGCGCTATATGTCTGGTTCACCTTTGCCGTGACTGAATGGCGCGTAAAGCTGCGTCGACAGATGAACGACCAAGATACCGACGCCAATCAAAAGGCGATCGATAGTCTGTTGAACTATGAGACGGTCAAATACTTCGGGGCCGAGGCCCGCGAGGCCGGCCGCTACGACGCGGCAATGGCAGGCTACGAAGAAGCAGCGATCAAGACCAACTACTCCCTCGCTTTCCTCAATTTCGGTCAATCCGTGATCATCACTGCGGGGCTTGTGTCGGTTATGGTTATGGCCGCCATTGGTGTGCAAAACGGAACGCTGACTGTGGGCGATTTCGTGATGGTCAACGCATATATGGTGCAAATCTCAATACCGCTGAATTTCTTAGGGACGGTCTACCGCGAAATCCGCCAGGCGCTGGTTGATATGGGGCAGATGTTTGATCTGCTGGAACAGCCCGCTGAAATCACCGACATCGCCAACGCACCGGCGCTGAATGTGACTGGTGGGCGCGTTGAATTGGACAACGTGCATTTTGGCTATGACCCAGACCGCAAGATCCTAAAAGGTGTGTCGCTGGTGGCTGAACCGGGTGAAATGGTGGCCATTGTCGGGTCAACGGGATCAGGCAAATCCACCATTGGCCGTTTGCTGTTCCGGTTTTATGACGTTCAAAGCGGTGCCTTGCGGATCGACGGACAAGATGTTCGTGAGGTGTCGCAAAACTCATTGCACAAGATGATCGGCGTGGTGCCGCAAGATACCGTCCTGTTTAACGACACCATCGGCTACAACATCGCCTATGGACGCGACGGCGCAACGCAGGCGGAGGTCGAAGACGCGGCGCGTGCAGCTCAAATCCACGATTTCATTGTGTCATTGCCGGACGGGTACGACACAGCTGTGGGCGAACGGGGCCTTAAGCTGTCGGGGGGCGAAAAGCAGCGGGTAGGCATCGCACGGACTTTGCTGAAGGATCCGCCAATCTTGTTGTTGGACGAAGCGACATCCGCGCTCGACAGCGAGACGGAACATGAAATCCAAGACGCGCTGATGCAAGCGGGCAAGGGGCGAACGGTCATCACAATCGCGCACCGGCTAAGTACGATTGCCGAAGCGGACCGCATTGTCGTGCTTGAAAAAGGCGAAGTTGTTGAGCAGGGATCCCATGAGGCGCTGCTGGCAAAAGACGGACGTTATGCCCAGTTGTGGCATCGTCAGGAGTCCGAGGAATAACACATTTATCGTTTATAATTATCAAATATTGTAAGGGTCGACCCAAAAAATTTCTCCAGGTTGATGACATGGCAAAGGATGGTGAACAGCCAAAGCTAGCCAAAAGCCCACAAGGCGTGGACATATTTACCGGCTGCGTCAAATCAAGAAAATTTTGCTATTGACGGCCAAGCGGCTCGCATCGCGTCAAAGAGATAACCAAGGGTAGGTTCGAAGTGTCTGATAGAGGCGCAGGGCACATTGTTTTAAATACTCTCGATAGACGATCCCGATCCGCAGGATTATCAGCCTGGGTCCATTGACAGCTTCGTCAATCTCTCGGACATGCAGCCATAATCTGACGTCGTTTTATAGTAGCACAGGCTGTCCATCGATTGATGCTGAATTGCTAACCCGCATGTTGTTAGTTGGGTATCCGAAACACGCCCCGGTCGATGGCTGGATATTTAGAAATCTAAGACACGTGGCCCGAGCTTTTCCTAGAACCGTATTATACTGATAGTGTCAGAAGATGAAATCGTCCGCATCCAAGGTACCAGAACCGATGCCCGCTAGCGTCATAGTATTCCCCAATCCGTCGTCAATCACCGCGTTGACCGCTCCCGAGAGGTGATTGCCTTGCAGATCGGCAAACCCGATGATCGAGGCCACACCTGACAGATCAATCTGGTCTCCTGCATAGAAGCCGATCACTTGGTCTGTCCCGGACGAAAATACCAGCGTGTCGGCATCTCGACCACCGCGCAGGGTGTCATTACCTCTGCCGCCGTTCAGCAGGTCGTTTCCGGTGCCGCCGTTCAGCAGGTCGTTTCCAGCGCCGCCCCAAAGTTCGTCATTGCCTGCACCGCCGCCGACCTGGTCGTTTCCCGACCCAGAGCCGACGGTGTCGTTACCTGCACTTCCATAGGCTAAGTCGTTCCCAGCAGCAGCCCAGATTTCGTCATCGCCGGTTGCCCCAAAAATCGTGTCATTGCCATTTGCAGTATAAATCGCGTCGTTGCCGACCCCCGCCCAGATCATGTCACTGCCTGCACCGCTGCGGACCTGGTCATTTCCCGAGCCAGAGCCGACGGTGTCGTTACCGGCACCTCCATATAAAGTGTCGTTTCCAGCGCCGCCCCAAAGTTCGTCATTGCCTGCACCGCTGCGGACCTGGTCATTTCCCGAGCCAGAGCCGACGGTGTCGTTACCGGCACCTCCATATAAAGTGTCGTTTCCAGCGCCGCCCCAAAGTTCGTCATTGCCTGCACCGCCGCCGACCTGGTCGTTTCCCAACCCAGAGCTGATGGTGTCGTTACCGGCACCTCCATATAACGTGTCGTTGCCAGCGCCACTATAGAACTCATCGTCGCTCCGATCTCCGGCAAAAATAATGTTGTCTGCCGTACCAACCAGAACGCTTTGAATCCTTGCACCGCCGCTGCCACCAATAGGCTCATCCGTCGGCTGTTCGTCGCCTGAAGAGCCCACAGCCGTACTAGGTTCAGTCGGCGTTAGAGGTTCCAGTTCTACGGTCGGGTAATTGTCACTAGGCCCGTACGCAACGATGTTGTCTTCCTGAATGAGCCCATCAAGCGCATCACGAGGATAGACACCAAAATCAAATTCCTTGTCAACAAGGCCTAACTGCTGCCATTCCTCTTTAGCTGAGGTTGTGGCCTCGAGTTGGAAGTGTGTGGACCCCGACGTGTCAGTAATGAACCAGCCGAATTCCTTCATGGCGACCATGATGACACGGAGACTGGCTAACGTAACTTGCGGAATGTCACTTGGCAGGCTGGCCAGATGCGCGTCGATTTCGGCATAGGATACGTTGAGTGCAAAACGAGTGCCTTCGGGAATGCCGTCAGGACGAACACCCGGGTATTCAATTTTAGTTGCAGGAGCGGCAAATTCGCTTCCGCTGGTGTTGCGGATCGGCATAGAAAGCGCGTGTTCGATGCGGCCCTGCTCAACCTCTTCGGGTCGTACAAGCATGGCTAGGTAGGGTATCCCGGCACCTCTGGATGGTTCGAAACCGACTTCTCTTTCGAAATAGTTGTCTGAACCGCCCCAACCGGAAACAAGATTGCCGTTTGTTACATGAACTTTTTCACCATCAAAAGAGGCTTGAAAAAGATCCCATTCACGTCCCGTTGAAGGATCAAGAATAATTATCTGAGCATCCGAACCTGGGGCGGCCTTCCACGAGGGATCGAATGGGATTTCGGTTCCGCCCAAGTTGCCCCACCCATTGCGGTCGACCACCTCGAAAAAAGGAGTGCTCGAGGTGACCTCGTATACTGGGTAGGTGTATTCAACATTGTTGATGTTGAAGTTGCGTAGAGGTCTGTCCGTCGAGGAATCGTTCCATAGAAGGCTTGCCAGATCGTCACTGTTTTCATCGATCGACAGGTTTTCAACAGAGATATTCCAAGGCGCATTTGGACCAAATGGACGTGTATAATCAATGACATTTTGCATAGAAGTTCTTTCCATCTTTTTTTCGTTAGTCCAGCTCCGCGAAATGGAACCGTAAATAGCATGGGATGATCAGACATCAGCAGCCGATATGGTTAATTAATCGGGCGAAAATAAGGTTTGATTTGGGCAGCCTGCATTTTGGGCTGGTATTGGCCGGTGTCTTGCAGTTCTTTGCCTGTGGAAGCTATCAAAGAGGGGGAAAAACAGCTGATCAAGGATATGGGGTGTGAGCGGCGGATTTCGGCACATACCTCAGAGGCTGTTCTCGTTCCAGACTTTTGGTTCGCTGGAGTTGAGAACAGAATCACCAAGAACTCTTGCTTACCCGCGTCTGATATGTCTGACGTTGGCGCAACTATGGGCCTAAAACGCGATTTCAGGGGCTGGAATAATGGCGCGGTGCTTGATAACTAAAAATTTCTTGGCTCTACTTTAAACGCTGGTAACCATGCGTTTGCAGCCGCGAAGCGGCTTTGCAGCGCAAATATTCTTGTGCTTGGGATTCACGTCGTCAATCCGTCTTGGTAGCTTGTGCCTGTGAGCAAAACTACCCCCGATTTCCCACACGAGAAACTGGCCTGAGTACAACGAGGTCCTGAAACAACCGAGGTCACTGACCATTTGATTCAGCCCAGAGGCCAGGTGGAATGCTATGCTGGCGGGCAAGCGGGCCCGCCATCCACGCTACAGCGATCCAAGCCAGACTCATTTTGTAAATGCTGTTTGAAATGCCATTGAGGCAGACAATGGGCCTTGTGAGGAGCCTGTTGAAGTTGATCGACCTTGACTGGGAGGTCCCTGACTTCAGCACGTTAGGTCGACGTCAAAAAAAGCTGCCGGTTGTTGTCCTGTATCAGGGCTTGTCTTATGTTTTCCCCATCGATCTGCAAAGATTGAGCCATTGCCCACCAAGTCAATTTTGGCGGGCAATGGTGGCGGCTGGATCGGTATGGGCTTGGTCGTAAGGGACCGTGTTTGAGTATGGTCAGCCGCCGTCTTCGCATGAGGCCTGAATGGATACGCAAGCCATGGGCTTGCATGACAAGCATAGGACATGACGATGATAATGTGACGTACTTTGCTTCAGGCAGACGCGAAGTTTGCGGAAATCGGTTAACCTTTTAGTCTCAGCTCTTAACCGTTTCTACCAAGAGCGCTGCCCCTACCGCGGCCAGAATTTCAAGGATTACTGCACTGTAGCTCTCACCGAGTGGGCCCAACTTTTTTAGCCTATTTATGGGCGGTTGGCCGAAGAGTGAGGCTGTTTCGCATTCGTTTTCGAGCGCCCCTCTGATGCAGCGCTCGCACCGAGGCACGCGCTTAGAGGCCTCAGCCTCGGGTATAATAATTACTGGGAGCAATAGCATAGACCCTATCACGTGTAATCAGGCCGTCGAGCAGATCACGCGGGAAGACCCGGGCGTTGGACCCAGTTTGCGACAGGCCAAGTAGATACCAATCACCCGCGGCGCTGACGTTGGCCTCGAACTGGAAACTTGCGCTTCCAGCGTTGTCGGTGACGAACCAGCCGTAATCGCGCAGTGCTCTGGCGATCACGACGGCAGCATGACGCAACTGTGGGGTGAAATCGCGCTGACGGCTCACCCAAGTCTGAATGTCCTTCTCTGTGACATCGATGGCAAACCGCATGCCGATCGGAATGCCGCCCCTGCCAGTGGCGTTCTCGAGCTTTGTTGCCGGGGCCACAAAAGTCCTGCCACTGGGGTTCGACACTGGCATGGACAAGGCATGTGCGATGCGGCCGCCAGCTATTTCTTCGGGTCGCACCAGCATGGCGAGATAGGGTATGCCGATGCCACGAGACGGCGGGTAGCCCTTCGTGCGGCTCCGATAATCGCCCGGCACAAGGTTACCGTTTGTTGCGTGCAGCGTCGAGCCGCGCACCTTGACCTGAAAGAGGTTCCATTCGCGTCCGTTTGCCGCGTCGAGTATGATCACCTGCCTGTCGTTACCTGGTGCCGGCGTCCAGGTTGCGTTCCAAGGGATGCGTTTGCCGTCGAGGTTGCCGCTCCACTTTGTCCTGACATTGATCACGCCTGTGGCTTCTACGGCGTGATACACGGGGTAAGTGTAGGCGTCGAAACTGAGATTGAAGTTTCCCTCGCGGTTGGGAGATTTCAGCCATAGCAGATCGGAGGCCTTGCGTGATTCTTTAAGACGGGGCAGGCCGTTGACCTTTATGTTCCAGGGTGCCGTGCCACCATAGGGGCGTCGGTATCGCCTGACGCGCTTCTTGAAATCCTCAATTTGTTTTTTTAACGATGGAGTGTCGACACCCGCAAGGCTCTGCCCTGCCGTGAAGGGATAGATCAGCCAGGACAATCCGAGCATTCCAAAGCTGCGTCTTTTCATTTTCATTCGCAATTCTTCTACCAGGTTATCGAGATCATTTTCGGGTATCGTGCAGTTCTGAGAAACATGCCATTTCGTGCACTATTGTCAATATTTGAGGCGCTGATATCGCGGTCAATTTCGATTCAACTCGATTACCTGCAATACACGTTTTCGTTAATGGGCAAACATTAGCGCAAAATAGGATAATGCATCGATAACGATGGCGACCACAAGAGTGAGGGTCGGAACCAGATAAATCTTGAAGTGGCCCTGCGGGCCGAGCAAGATCGCTGCCACCAACGCCGCTGCCGCAATGAGCACGCTCACAGCGCGCAGGGTCTGGCCGGTCGATTTCAACGCCTGCAGACCGGCTCATGTTAGGTCAGCCGCAAGGCCACTGTTTCGATCTCGACCATCAAGATAGCCGCCAGACGACGTCTAAGCGTTGGCTCTGTGGGGCCGCGCCCCATGTGGCGAGAAGGCCCATGGACTTGATCATTTCCCCCACTTTCCAACCCAGCGTCACTTGTAGGCTGGTCAGGGCAAGGATGGCGAGGACCGGCCAAGCGTGCGCTCAGCTGTCACGGAAGGGGACCACCGTCATTAAAAGAGCCAAAGACGCGAGCCCAAGGGAGATAAGTGCCATCAAACCCATACTGTCCGCCACCGCGCTTAGATATACCCCCCTCAGCTGATCGGCCTTGTCGACCACAAGGGTAAGGGTAGGGAAGGTGGCCCGTGTCAGCGAACCGGAAACGGCAATGATCGCAATCTTGGGAATAGGCGCTGCCATGAAGTACAGGCCTAGAGCGCCGTCGCTCATTAAAATCAGGATTGCCAACTGGTGAGAGCGCATGTGCATCGCATAAAACGCGCTGGTTTAGACGATGTGGCTTCCGTAAGAGAGCAGAAGGGCTCCTGTTTCGCGCGAACGGCACGGGCTCGACGGAGGCCTTTCTGATTGCAGCCATAGCGAGACGCGACTGATCCGCATCGCGACAAGGAATCTCCATACCCCGAAGCCTGACAGCATCAACGCTGCCGCCACGACGGCCTTTGATTTTCCCTTAGAGATGGGGTACGTCCGCTGGGCGAGTTCTCATTCCTTCCCATTGATGGTTTTGCGAGGTATGGTCTTCGAAGTGCGTTCCGTCAGCATTCTTGCACGCAGCTCGGTTGAGATAGCGCCGACAACCGTAAAACGGAGTTGCTCGCATTTAGCTGCCCCCACTAGCTTGCAGCAGCTGCGTCTGAAAATCCGGCACGACTAGTTGCTCAGAGTTGTACTGCGTACTGGCCTCTATCTGCGCTCCTGCGGGTCGCGCTTGTCAAGACAGGCTAGCAATCGGGTCGCTAGCACATGCCAGCTGCGTTCCTCATCGAAAAGGCGGCGCGCGGCCAAGCCCATACCGTCGGCTGCTGCGGCATCTTCAAGAACGGCTCGGATCTCAGCTGCTAGGGACTGCGGCATGCCAGGTGCTGCGAGCCGTCCCGTAACGCCATGCTCAATCGCTTCGGTAAGCCCGCTGACAGAGGTCGCCACCACTGGACGACCCAAGCCCTGCGCCAGCGCCAGCGCTCCGCTGGCGGTGGCGTTGCGATAAGGAAACACTACTACTTCGGCGAGTGAAAGTAGCGGAGCCACAGCGTCGTTTGGCAGGTATTCGAACGCAAAAACCGTGCGCGAAGTGACACCCAGTTGCTCCGCCAGAGCTTGAATCGCGCGCGTGTCGAAGTTATTGCTTGGATAGCCGCAGATCACAAGTTTTAGATGATGCATATCGCCGAGCAATGAAAAGGCTTGGACTAGGTCATCGACCCCCTTGCTGGGGCGCAGAAGGCCAAAGAAAAGGACGATGCGATCTTTGGGCGACAGCCCTAACCGGTTCTGAACCGTCTCGACTGGTAGGTCCGAGCCGAGAAGGGCATGCTGTGGTGGATGGGGCAGTAGGCATGTCCGCGCAGGTATCGCATGGCGAGCCAGAAAATCGTCACGGATATTCTGCGACAGAAAGAAAATGGATGAGAATTGCCGGTAGGTCGCCGCAAACAGACGGTCTTCGACCCGGTGCCAGAAACCGGGTGTTTCGTCGCGTTTTTCAAACTCGTGACAGAGCTGAGTAAGGTCTATCCCGCTTGCGTGCAGGACCTTGAGGAAAATAGCCAGAAACGGAAAGCGCACGATGCTGAAGATCACGACGTCGGGCTTGGAGCGCAGCAGATACAGCGTTAGCCGACTCCATTCGCGCAACAGCACGAAGGCGCGCCAAGCCCGCCGGACCCGCCGTAGCAGTGGGTTTGCGCTACTCTGGTCGAACTGCGGCCAGAGTTTGAGTATGGGTCGGGCGCTGAACCGATGCGGTTGCGCTGCCAGCTCGTAATCGCTGCCGGTCACCAGCGTGACATCGGATCCCTCAGCGGCAAGGGCATCGGCCATATGATAGGCGAAATGAATAAGCCCGCCGCGTGCATCTGTTTCGACGATAGCAATTCGTTTCATCGTTTAATTCCGGGTTTCATCAGCGTATCATAAAGTGCAGAGAGCCTTGCAACCTGAGTTTCGATGGAAAACTCTATTTGTGCGCGGTCAAGAGCGCGCGCGCCCATAGCCAGACGTGTGGGGTCGTCACGAAGCACTCCTGCGATGGCGTCTGCCAGGGCAGGGACATTGTCGGGTGGCACGAGCTGCCCCTCATCATCGCCGATCATCTCGGGCAACCCGCCCACGTTGCTCGCGATCACTGGCAGCCGGCTCGCCATTGCCTCAATGACAACAGTTGGCAAGGCATCGGCCAGGGTCGGCAGAACAAAGACATCTGCAATTGCCAAAAGGTCGGGGATGTCGGTGCGGTAGCCTGTCATTAGGACGCGGTTCTCCAGGCCAGCGCGGGCGATCTGCCGGAGCAGCGCTTCTTTTTGTGCCCCATCACCGACTATGACTAGCTTTAGTCGGGGATGGGTTATGACCAGCCTATCCAACGCAGCGATCAGGCGGTCGAGGCCTTTCTCAGGGCGCAGAACCGCGACTGAGATCAGCACCGTATCGTCCTCAGCCAGACCAAGCCGATGGCGCAGCGCCGCGCGGACATGGAGAGGCGCTGCACCATAAGGGGCAAGGTCAATACCATTTGGCAAAACCGCAAGCGGGGCCCGGTCTAATCCCTGCGCCACAGCGTGCCGTTTTGATGCTTCGGTCAAGCAGATCACCCGGTCGCAGCAGCGGTTCATGAAGGCGTTACTAAGCCCGAAGCGCAAGGTCTCGCGGTCAAACCCTGTACCGGATTGATCGGTGTGCAGCGTCACTACGGAGGGGATGCCAAGGGTGCAGCGGGCCAGGCCTGATAGAATGATCGAGAACTGCAGATGGGCATGGATCAATCCGGGCTTGTCTGCGCGTAACGCCCAAAGAGCCGCGGCGATCTGGTCCGCGCGCTTGAGCTTGTCAATGGGCAGGCTGCGCACCGGCACACCATGATCCTTCAGCCGCTCCGCCTCTTGGTTGCCATCTTTGTTCTGCAGCGCGATGACCTGCACATCATACCCAACCTTGGCCAGGCCAGACAGTATTGGTGTCATAAGGCGCTCGGCTCCGCCATGACCCAAGCCATCGATCATGTGGATGATCCGTCCGCGACCCCGGGCTCTGCTTTTACTCATTCTGCTCTCTGCCCGATTTGGTTGCTTTTTGGGTCCAAGCCTGAAAGGAAGACTCGATTTGATAAGTATTGGGATTGCGAACCAGAATGTCCATTCTCTTTCAGGCGGATGTCGGTGCCGATCCGAATAGATCTCAGTCCTGCCTCATCGTATGTCTGTCGCGCGCTTTTGGTGGCGCGGATGTTCGCGTGATCCAGACCGCGCGGTGGTGTGAGGCGCATGGGCACCCCTACCTTGTCGCCGCCCTGTCCGGCTCGCAACTGCATCGCGATCTGGAGAAAGAGGGAATGAATGTGGAACCGCTCCGCCGCAAGAGGGGCGACCCACGGCTAATTCTGGATCTCGCGCGTCTGGCACGCGGACGAGCGGTGGTCGATCTTCACAACATGCAGTCGCAGATTTGGGGGGCGCTGGCGGCCGTTTTCGCACGAGTACCCAACCGAGTCGCAACGGTCCATTCCGTCTATCGCGCCACACATCCCGATCTGCCGCGCAAACAAATCCACGAGGGCGCGCTGAGGCTGTGCAATTGGGCGGGCTTTCGATTCATCGTGGTATCAACTTCTGTCGAAGCCTATCTAAAGGACGACATCTACATCCCAGCGCGGCGCGTGACCCTCAGTCGCAACGGCATCGATCCGCTGACGGAGACACCCGTCGCCTGCAATCTGCGGGCAGAGGCTGGCTGGCCAGAAGACACTTTCATTATTGGGGCCATCACGCGCCTAGACGTTATCAAGGGCCACCGGTTCCTATTCGAGGCGTTGCTGCAGTTAAGTGAAGAGAACAGGGCGCGTGCGCGGCTGTTTATCGTAGGTAAAGGGCCGGACGAGGCCGCGCTGCGGGCAGAGGTAGCGCGGCACGGGCTTGAGCATATCATCCATTTCGCCGGCTTCCGCATCGATATTCCTTGCATCCTTTCGGGGCTCGACCTGATGTGCCAGCCGTCGATCAGTGAAGGGTTGCCCTATTCAATACTCGAAGCCTGCAGGCAGGGCGTTCCGGTACTTTCATCTGATCTGCCGGGCATCGCGGCGGTGCTCGAACATGACAGGACAGCCTTCTTTGCGCCTCCAGCCTCTGTGGAGGCCATCACCCGTCTGCTCGACCTTTTGATCCCCGATGAGCCCAGGCGCAGGCGCGTCGCTGATGCTGCGCGGAAGTTAGTCGAAACCGAGTTCAGCGTCGATACCATGATTGAAAGCACGATGAGGGCCTATTCTGGCGAAGCTTAGAAACAGCTTTTGCTCCCTAATGGCCTTGCTTCTTAGGCATCAGCGCGGAGGCTTTTGCCAAATCGTGTGAGACTGCCCGCGCATTACATCATACATGGCCAGCAGCGCCGATACATTCCCCCTTAGGACGTGATAGGCAAGTGATGGCAGTCGAGCCTTTCTGCCTGAAATGCTGAAAAAATGGCCTGCTACACCAAGTCCCAATGCCGCGAGTTGCACTAACAAAGTCACGTCCATCAACACAGAGGCCTTTGGCCACATAACCACTGCCAGATTGGCTACGAAACCTGCTATCATGGGGATCGGTAAAAGCACTCTGAGTACTTTATGCGACAGCAAGGCCAGCAGTACCCGAGGCCGCCGTAAGGGCCAGACCTCGCGCGTACCCAGGAGCTTCAAACGCCCCGAATTGATCCGGCGTCGGCGGGTCGCTTCAAAGTTGGCGTCCGGGCTTGCCTCTTCGAGGCTTATTGCGTCAGGCGCAAAGCGCACGTTCAGCCCCTGCGCCAGCGAGACTAGAGTCATCCAGGCGTCGTCGTTGACCGTGCCAGGCGGGATCGGTCGCCAGTACTCTTGGCGGATCGACAGGATCTCGCCCACTGACGCCACGGTTGTGCCGAGGTCGCTTTCGCATTTACGGATGAAGGCCTCATAGCGCCAGTAGAGACCGTCGGCTTGGCCGACGCTGGAAGCCTTGGCCGGCTCCTCCAAGATTTTCTTGGCACCGCTGACCACTGCCACGCTGGGGTCGCGGAATTCTCTCGTGATGGCACCGATCGTTTCGGGCAAGTAAAAAGCGTTTGCGTCAGAGAAAAGCAGAATGTCACCTATGGCGCAATCCGCAGCACGATTCATCGCGGCGGATTTTCCTTGCCGCTCGGGCCGATGCATCACGTGAAGGGTCAAGCCTGGCAGGTCGAGCCCGCGCGCAATCTCAGCCGTGTGGTCATCAGAGCCGTCGCACACGAGGATGACCTCGACCGGCGCAGGCACGAGCTGCGCACAGTTGCGCAGTTTGTCAGCAATAACCCGTTCCTCGTTGAAGGCGCTAATAATCAGCGATACTCTATACGGGCCGTTACCGGCCGGGGCAGGGCGGCCCCGGCGAAGCCACCAGATAATGCCAAGCAACAGCGGGTATAGTACATAGTGGTAGAATTGTAAGCTCAGACAAATTAGTACAACCGCCTCGAGACAAGCCATGACCATCAAATTTTTCCCCCATGTCAGGATTATTCATTCTAAAAAGTAAATTGCAGTAGCGGATTGAACCAGATAGCGCGGGTCGCGCCAGATGTTCTTTGAAGGTCCTTATCTGGGGCAGAAAACAACCATTCGGTAACACAGCTCCATTGGGTGGGTGTCAGATGTCTAGCCTTAGGTGCGGATGTCCCAAAAAGGCTGCTGACCATTTGCTTGAACTACTTTCTGTGCTGCGGGCGCTAGCATTGCGCAGGTTCAATAGTTTGGCTTACCGGTCACATCCCGGACGGTAGTATGGCTGTTTCTTGAACAGACTGGGGTTAAGTTTGTGCCAGTCCTTCATCTCTTGCAAGGGCGTCTTGCTGCCTAGGGCTGACTGAGGAAGTTGCTGGTTATAGAGCCAGACATATCGATGCAGGGTGGCTTCTAGTTCCTCCCCAGATTGGAAGTGGTGGCTTTGCAAGACGTCCTCAATCCGGCCGTTAAATCGCTCGACCATGCCGTTGGTTTGCGGCGACATCGGTGGCGTCAGGCGGTGGTCGATTTCCAGTTCGACACAAAGCTTGTCGAACTCATGGTTGCCGGTTTGGGCGCGTTTACGCAGGCCAAAGAGACGGTCGGTGAATTCTTTTCCATTGTCCGTGAGTATGGTTCGGATGCGTATCGGGCAGGACCGCTCCAAATCCCGCAGAAAGCGACGCGCATTGGCCGCTGTCTTACTGTTGTAGACGCGGATAAAGACCCAGCGGGTGGCCCGGTCAATCGCGACAAACAGGTAGCGGCGGGACGTTTGGTCCGCCATTTGAGGCAGGTATTTCACATCGATGTGGATGTACCCTGGTTCATAAGCTTTAAAGCCACTGTGCTTGGGACGGGCCACCTTTCCCTTGAGATCACGCAGGTTGCCCACGCCGTGCCGTCGCAGACACCGATCCAAGCCCGAGCGTGACACATCCGGGTTCAGGAATTCCCGCACCACAGCCAGCAGGTCATCCAGCGAGACAAGCAGCGTCTTACGCAGCGCAACCGCGACAGCCTCCTGCGCCGGCGTCAGCGTCGTTTGCAGTCGATGAGCGGTATGGCTGCGGTCATGTACACTGTCGCGCTTGCGCCATTTCCAAACCGTCTGTTCAGTTGTGCCAAAACGCTCAGCTAGAACCCATGCGGGCCCATCGCCCGCCTGGATGGCAGCCCGTATCTTAGGCGTTGTTGTCGCCTGACTGTGAAGATTGATCAGCATTGGGCGTCCTCCCGGGCTTCCTCAAAAACCGATCTTGCAATGAAAAACGCAGAACGGCGAGGGTCTATGTGATCATCCGGGATGGAACACTTTCCTACCAGGTATGGCAGATGATCTGCCATATCATACAATTGGAGTGTTGGGCGGCTTTTAATTTTTCTATGATAAGTTGCATTTTTTATCAATTACCTACTAACCGTTGATAGGTTTCTCTCCTAGTGATATTTAAACGTTATTAGAAATTTTTTTATGGCGAATCAATCTAAATCGGACGGCAATTTTTTAGCAGTTACAGGCTGCGCTAAAATTTTCCAAGCTCTCCAATCACGATATTATATTTATATTTCGAGGGTGGATTTTTGAATAGTAAATTTTTTATTTCTGATGTTTTTGATGCTAGCGAAGCTGCTTCAATACCAGTTCTGACGCAAAGGCCAAGCAAAAGATTATTCGATGTTTTTTTAATTCTTCTCGCATCGCCTTTGGTTTTGCCGGCAGGCATCCTTATCGTGATGTTGATCAAACTCGATGGAGGGGGGGCTGCTCTGTTTGGTCATCGACGCTTTGGGCGTCGCGGTGAACCATTCAATTTACTAAAATTTCGGACGATGGTTGTTGGTGCTGAAGAATTGAAGCTGAAGCTACTGGATTTGAACGAGGCCGCCTGGCCGGATTTCAAAATAACGAATGATCCCAGGGTAACCCGCATTGGACGTTTTCTGCGCAAGACAAGTCTGGATGAATTGCCACAACTTTTGAATGTGCTGCGCGGAGAAATGTCGTTAATCGGGCCAAGGGCCAGTTCGGTACCATTGGAACGTTACGAAAACTGGCAGTTGCCTCGGCTTTCCGTTCTTCCCGGAATAGCGGGTCCAGCGCAGTTATTCCAGCGCAATGGCACGTTCAGCGACAGATGCAGGCTAGACCTTGAGTATATCGCGACCTCTAGCTTGTGGACCGATTTGCGTCTGTGCCTGCAGGTTGTCGGAAAAATCATTTTCGCCCCGGATGGCAAATAGGTTGGCTTGGGCGCATTACACCCCTGCTGCGTCAAATTTGCGGTTGATCGGGGTTTGCTTAGTTGTTGTGGGAGCCGTGGCTGCTGCGGCGATGGGAGGTGGTCTGGGAATGCTGGCCGCCCTCATAAGCGTACTTTTGCTGTTTGTTGTCTGCTTTGTTGCACCAAGTGCCGGGATTTGGCTGGCTTTTTTCAGCATTTTTACCAACAGTGCGCAGGTTTTGACCGCCACCTGGGGCTTCAGCAGCCTTACTGAGGCCCTGATCGTCATGCTTTTGACGATTTTTCTGCGTGATGTCATGAGCGGGCGAGGCTTCAACCGTTTTGTACTGCCTTTCGGAGCCGTTCTAATGCTTTGCAGCACATATCTTCTAGCGTCGGCAAGCTGGGCGCGGTTTTCCAACCTGGCGTTCGAGGGGGCATTCAATTTAGCCAAGACAGGGTTCGTTGCATTGCTCCTTGTTGCGTTGCTGACCGATCATCGTCGGATGGGGGCGGCAGTTGCAGGTGTCGTGGCGGGCCTTGGGCTTTTGGCCGCCATCACTGCGCTGCAATATACTCTAGGTCTTTACGATTTTGAGTTTTGGGGATTCGGGATAGCGACCTATCACCATATCTCTGGCGAAATTGACAGTTGGCGCATCGATGGCCCTATGACTGACCCGAACTACTACGCTCAAGTTCTGCTGATCGGCCTGCCTTTTGCTGTAATCGGGGCGGTTCGGGCAAACAACCGCTTCGCCTGGCTGATCCATATCATTGTGATCATGCTGAGCATCATGGCAGTGGCTCTGACCTATTCTCGCGGAGGGCTCGTGGCGATGACACTCATGGGACTGTTGTTCTTGTTGAGGCGGCGCGGGGTGGTGTTCCCGATGGTAATGCTGGTGTTGGTCGTTGGGTTGGGTTTTCTCGTCTCGACACTTTTTCACCTGTCTTATTTAGACCGCCTGAACGCGGCTGTCGGTGACGTGATCGTGATCGTGAACGGCGAAGGCTATATCCAAGACGAGGCGATTTCCGGCCGCCTGTCAGAGATGTTGGTAGCAGTGCATCTTTTTGCCGATCATCCCGTTTTTGGGGTAGGCTACGACCAATACGAGGCTCTCTATCAAAATACCGCGAACATCCACGGCCTGATGGCCCGCGGGCAGGACCGTCAGGCCCACAGCTTAATGCTTGAGATGCTCGCAGAACGGGGGTTGATCGGTATGCTGCTCTTTGCGCTGATCGTCTTGCCAGGGACTGTCCTTTGTTGGCAGATTGGAGGCTTCGGTCGGTCTAGCCACTCATTGATCGCCCGGGCGATCAACTATAGCCTTCTTGCCTATCTCGTGACATCAATTTTCCTTCACGACGCATTTCCAATTTATTTCTGGATGATTATTGCGTTTTCTTACGCAGTTCCTGGTGCGGCTGGAAAGATGATGCCGAATCTAGGCGAGCGCTCTGGTTTGGCGAGAGCGTAACGACAGACATTCATGATGACGGTAGAAGGTTTATTAAATAATGTACCAGGCAGATATCCAGAGACCGAAAGGCGGGGCAGAGTTTCAGGCCCTTAGGTACTTGTGGGACCTAAGGTGGCTTGTTTTTGTGGTGGCCGTTGTAAGTGGTGGATTGGCATTTATGATACACAGGCAGACGCCGCCCGTCTACAAATCTGAAGGATCACTGATCTTTCGTTTCGACAAAGAATATTTCCCGAATGTCGTGGTGAGCAATACTTGGAAGGGTGAGCCCATTCGCTTATTCGTTGACGAGGCGATTCATACGGAGATGGAGATCCTGAGCAGCCGCCGGGTGCTGGTGGCAGCGGAGCAGTCGGCGAAGACAGGGGTAGCACCCGCTGCCCTTCGCCAAAACCTTGATATCAAGCGGATCGACGGGACCTATGTCGTTAATGTAAGCTTCCTCGACAAAGACCCCATGCGGGCAACGCATTTCGTCAAGATTATGTTCGAAACCTATCTGTTGGAACGTCAAGCGATATTGGACATCGATGCTAGTGGTGCGTTGTTCGATGCAAAAACGCGTATGGGTGAGGAACTAACACGCGCCCGTGCGGCAGTCGCGGCCTTCAAGGAAGAGAATGGTTTTTATGATTATGGTAGGCAGACCGAAGCCCTGATCGAGCGGCAAAGGACGCTCGGTGCCGCGGCAGCGGGGACGCAACCCGCGCCTGGAGCCGGGCGAAATGGGTGGACTGTGGCGCAGGAGATTGCGCGGCTTGAGGGGCTCAATCAGAAGCTAGCGCGTCTTGAGCTGGACGTTGAGATCTTTGAGACCAGCCTGCGCAATATCGCGCAACTCGCAGAAGAAGCGCAGCTTTCAGTCGATCTGCGTGCGAGTCGCGGTCCCGCGATAAAGATTCTTGACGCCCCTGCAGCCAATCCTGATCCAGTGGGCCTGTCTGTTATGGTTCAGACCATATTGGGTGCCGTTTCGGGCGGCATCGGCATCGCAATGCTGATTTTTTTAGCCAGATGGGTGCCAACACTGCTTGCACCGCAAGCAGCGGGCAAACCAGAAGCAGAGGGCGCGTCAGAAGAAGTGTTAAAGCAGGACTTGCTCGAACAGTTCGAAGAAGCGCTCCTCGCGCTCAGCAAGAAGGCCAAGGTCGACCATAACGACTTGGAAGAGCCCGTGATGGCTCGCGGCTTAGATCCTGCGGGGCGACCCTCATGAGGGTCTTGGTTACAGGAGGTTGCGGCTTTGTCGGCAGCCATCTCTGCACGGCCCTCGCGGCGCGCGGGGACGATGTTACTGTGCTGGACAATCTCAGCACGGGCAAGCGCTCCAACCTTGTGGCCGGGGCGCGCCTGGTCGAGGGCAGCGTTGCCGATCCGCATGCCTTGGCAAATGCCATGGAGGGAGCCGAGGGGGTGTTTCATCTGGCTGCGGCCGCCTCTGTCCAGCTTTGCAACGAATCCTGGCGCGAGAGTCATGTGACAAACCAAACGGGCACGGTCACCGTGCTCGAGGCCGCGCGCGACGCAGGCCGCGTGCCCGTTGTCTACACGTCGTCGGCTGCGATCTACGGCAATGTCGAGGTGGTCCCGATCCTGGAAACCTGTCTACCAGCGCCGACCTCGGCTTATGGCGTGGACAAGCTGGGCTCTGAATTGCATTCAAATGTTGGCCAGACACTGCACGGTCTGCGCACCGTGGGTCTGCGCCCGTTCAACATCTACGGTCCAGGACAGGACCCCCATTCGCCTTATTCCGGTGTGATCACGGTTTTTGCCGACAGGATCGGACGGGGTGCACCCTTTATCGTAAATGGCGACGGCAAGCAGACACGTGATTTCATTTATGTCGGTGATGCTGTGCGGTTCTTTCTGGCCGCCATGAGCCTCGAAAACACTGCGCCGTCTGTCTACAATGTAGCTACGGGCATCCAGACGAGTTTGCTGGAACTTATTGCGGCGCTGAGTCAGGTGACCGGCCGTAAGCCAGTCTTTTCGCACGGCCCCGCGCGCGATGGGGATATCCGAAATTCATGCGGGTCAACAGTGCAGGCTAAGAGTGATCTGGGTATAAGTGCCCGGACGTCTCTTTTGGAGGGGCTGCATCGGACTTTTGAGTATCAGAGCAATCCGTAAGTACAGAAATCGGCGGTCTGGAGCGGGGCAGCAGCACCACGGTAACCCTATGCGAGTATCCAGCGTTGTGGCCTACGTGCCCACATGAGTATCCGTGTTGGTCAAGGAGCTTCCTGGGTCCATTTTTATTTTCAGGTATCAGAGCTTTGGCGAAGAAAAGTAGCTTTCGCATGATCGCTGTGGTTACATTTTTAGCGGGCTTTCTTTGTGCGGCGTACTTCGAGGTAAAGCCTTGAGAAAATTGAACAATAGAAAAATCCAACGAAGGCGAACGTAGCGCACGGCACTGGGCAAGCAAGCAAAGCAATCAAACCAAACATCGGAATGCGCCAGCCCTTTTCTTACATGCACTGTTAGGCATTGGCCGAATATGTGTTCGGGCAGCAGGCTAACGAAATAGGCGACACCATAGTGAAAACGATTGGTCTGGTTTGGGACTAGGTGTTCCATCCCGGATGATCACATAGACCCTCGCCGTTCTGCGTTTTTCATTGCAAGATCGGTTTTTGAGGAAGCCCGGGAGGACGCCCAATGCTGATCAATCTTCACAGTCAGGCTACGCCAACACCTAAGATAAGGGCGGAAATTCAAGCGAGCGACGAACCCGCATGGGTTCTGGCTGAACGGTTTGGCATCACCGAACAGACAGTCTGGAAGTGGCGCAAGCGTGACAGTGTACATGACCGCAGCCATACCGCTCATCGACTGCAAACGACGCTGACGCCGGTGCAGGAGGCCGTCGCAGTTGCGCTGCGCAAGACGCTGCTTGTCTCACTGGATGACTTGCTCGCGGTGGTGCGGGAGTTCCTGAACCCGGATGTCTCGCGCTCCGGACTGGATCGGTGCCTGCGGCGGCACGGCGTAGGCAACCTGCGTGATCTCAAGGGAAAGGTGGCCCGCCCCAAGCACAGCGGCTTCAAGGCTTATGAGCCGGGATACATCCACATTGATGTGAAGTACCTGCCTCACCCTCTCGGGACATCGCTGCGCGATACCCTGACGGGCAGTGAATGGCGGATCAAACGTCCCGCCGCCACCTGTTTGTCGCGATTGACCGGGCCACCCGCTGGGTCTTTATCCGCGTCTACAACACCAAGACGGCAGCCAATGCGCGCCGCTTTCTGCGTGACTTGGAGCGGTCCTGCCCGATACGCATCCGAACCATACTCACCCCCTCTCGGGACATTGCTGCGCAATACCCTGCCGGGCAATGGACAATGGAAAAGAATTCACCGACCGCCTTTTTGGTCTGCGCAAACGCGCCCAAACTGGGAAACATGAGTTCGACAAGCTTTGTGTCGAACTGGAAATCGACCACCGCCTGACGCCACCGATGTCGCCGCAAACCAACGGCATGGTCGAGCGATTTAACGGCCGGATTGAGGACGTCTTGCAAAGCCACCACTTCCAATCTGGGGAGGAACTAGAAGCCACCCTGCATCGATATGTCTGGCTCTATAACCAGCAACTTCCTCAGTCAGCCCTAGGCAGCAAGACGCCCTTGCAAGAGATGAAGGACTGGCACATACTCAAACCGGAGTTGTTCAAGAAACAGCCATACTACCGTCCGGGATGTGACATCTAGCGAGGTGTGGGTCAGCGATCACTCACGACAACCGTAAATTCAGTGCAGCCTTAGATATGCAAAAATAGCGATGCTCTGTTCATAATCAATTTGTCCTTTGTAAGCAAATGACGCCTACTTATGGGGGAGTTATTTCCACACGTGTCGGTTCCGTAGTGCATCTTTGCAATTGAATTTCATTGGGGGTAAGTTTTTCGAAAGAGCAGGAGTGGTTTTTTGACTTACGCGTCACCCCCAATATGATGAAATAGAACAATGTTTATTATTCGTAAAATTCGACGGATTCGGAATAGAATACTCGGAATATTTAATTTCTGGCCTGTTTCGAGCTTGAATAACACTTGGCTTCGCAGTGTCCCCTATTTCTGTATTAGCATGCAGGTAAGCCAGAAACGTCGACGCCTTTTATCCCGACAGGTGAGCTCACTGTCTCTTTCGGACTTTCGGTTTGTGGATGCCACCGTAGGTTCAGATTTGGATTTGTCCAAATTGGTCGAAGATGGTCTGTACGATGACGAAAAAGCCCGACATTACCATGATCGCCCTCTTACACCCGGCGAAATCGGCCTTAGTCTGACGCATGCAAGAATATACAAGATGATAGTGGATAGTGACTTGGATGAGGCAGTGATACTTGAAGACGATGTACTGTTTCTACCAAGGAATTTAGACACCTTACGCCGGTCAAGTATTCCTCCTGACTTCGACGTGTTGTTTTTTCATGCGGAATTGAGCGAAGATCCGCCTCGCGGACATTTCTGCGACCAGATCTTTTCTGACGATTCATACGTGGCTTCAAGCGTCGCATACTTAGTCTCACGAAAGGGCGCTCGAAAACTCCTGGCTGCAGCTTTACCGGTTGCGCACGCTTCCGACGGATTTCTTGGTCGCGCGATGAAATGGGACAGAGATAACGCCCATCGTTTTCGCCAACAGGGGGTTGCAATCCAGTTGTCCAGCTACATTATACATCCGCCTGGCGTGTTGAACGGCTCTAGTTGTAACTTTATCAAAAGTACCATTGCGGATTAGGGCTAGGACTCTTAGTAAAAATATTAGGGTGGCCGCGTGAGCTATGGCCGAGATGACCAGTTTGAGGCTGCAGCCGTAACATGTAGCGATGCTTCGGCAGTGCTTAAGCATGCGGAATATGCTTTTGATTTTGTAGTTTCGTATTTTGTGGTTTGGAATGGTCTGTTCGCGAGAGTTCCGTGAAGGAGTTATTGTCAAATCTGGTGTTTAAGGGTTTCTGGTCATGCGGCGATCTGGCTGTTTTCAGTGGCTTCAATTCCGTCTTTGAATGCGACGCCGGTGATGACTTTGGCGAGGTAGTCAAAGCCGCGTAGTTTCCTCCAGTTTTGCTCGGCGCATTGCCCCAGCTTGAACATCATGTGCAGCATGCCGTCGCGTGAGAGGCAGCCCTTTGATCGTTTGGTGCGATGACGGATCGTGGCAAAGGCGGTTTCAATTGGATTACTGGTGCGGATGCTTTGCCAGTGTTGTGCTGGAAAGTCGAAGAATGCCATGAGTTCCTCGCGGTCCTTTTGCAGGCACAGCGTCGCCTTGGGGTATTTGGGTTCGTAGGTTTTGATGAACAAATCTAAGGCCTTGCCCGCATCACCTTTGGTCTCAGCCTGCCAGATGTTGTGGATCGCAGCTTTGGCCTTTGGCTGAGACAGCTTGGGCAAACAGTTGAGCACATTCATAGTTTTGTGTTGCCAACAGCGTTGATGACGGGTCTCAGGATAGACTTCATCTATGGCGGCCCAGAACGGGAGTATCCGAAACTCTGTGTATGAGGCTCAGCCCATGCAGTTGAAACGGGTCATATGTTGAACCGTTCTGGGTATAGGATAGCGAACTGGTTCCGTGCAGCAACCCATTCTCTGACGGCCCTGCCAGTTTTCTCGAAGCTGCGTATCGCTAGGTAAATCAGCTTTGTCGCGGCGTCATCTGTCGGAAAGCTGCCGCGTGTTTTGGTAGTTTTGCGGATGACGCGGTTAAGGCTTTCGATGGCGTTGGTAGTGTAGATGATTTTGCGCACCGCTGGCGGGAAGGCGAAGAACGGTATGACCTCCTGCCATGCGCGCCGCCAGCTTGGGGCGATTGAGGGGTATTTCGGGCCCCATTCCGCCTCGAAAACAGCCAGTGCCTTCTCGGCCTCGACATCATCCGTGGCCTGATAAACCCGCTTCAGATCTTTGGCGACATTCTTGCGGTCCTTCCAACCACAGAAGTTCAGGGAATGGCGCACAAGGTGCACGATGCAGGTCTGGACGGTCGTATCAGGGAAGGCTGCATTGATGGCATCAGGGAAGCCCTTGAGGCCGTCAACCACAGCGATGAGGATGTCCTCAACTCCGCGATTGCGCAGGTTGTTCATCACAGAGAGCCAGAATTTGGCCCCTTCGTTGTTGGCAACCCATAGCCCCAAAACCTCACGTTCGCCCTCAGGAGTGACCCCCAGGGCCACATAAACGGCCTTGTTTTTGACCTGACGGCTTTCGGCATCGCGGATTTTGACCCGAAGCGCATCAAGAAAAACGATCGGATACATCGGTTCCAAGGCGCGGTTTTGCCAGTCCGACACCTCCTCCAGAACGGCATCCGTGACACGGCTGATAAGATCGGCTGACACCTTCAGGCCGTAGACCTCCTCAAGGTGGGCCCGGATGTCGCGGGTCGATAATCCGGCTGCATAGAGGCCAATGATCTTGTCATCCATGCCGTCAATGCGGGTCTGTCCCTTCTTGATCAGCTCAGGCTCAAAACTGCCCTCACGGTCGCGGGGCACATCAATCGGCAGCGCCCCATCATTGCCCTTCAACGTCTTGCGCGACGTGCCATTGCGACGGTTACTCTGCTGGTTCGCGGGTTGGGTGTCCGACGCATAGCCGAGATGTTCGGTCAGTTCCGCGCCCAACATCCGCTCCATCAGGCGAACCTTGAGCTCCTTCATCAAGCCCTGATCGCCCAGCAAATCATCCGCGTTCTTAACGCCGTTAAGCAGCTCGTCTAAAACTTCCTTGGAAATCGTCATTGTCGTCATGCTCCTTCGTTGGTGAAGCATGGGCCAAATTACTCATACACAGAAGATCGGACACTCTCCCCAGAACCCCATGGCACCATCTCCAATAGCAAGTTTCGGGGCGTTCATTCCCCGGCTTTTGAGGCTGAGGAGAGCCTCGCGCCAGCTCTGCGTGGACTCGCGCACCCCGTCCTCAATAGCCAAGAACCGCTTCTTGCCACGGGCTGTTACCCCCACAATCACAAGGGCGCAGAGCTTGTCATCCTCGCCCCGAAGGCCGCTGTGGACACCGTCAGCCCAGATGTAGACCAAGGGCTCATCGTCCAACGCTGCCTTTCTCCACTCGCCGTATTCGTTGGCCCAATCGCGCTTGAGCCGTGAGACCGTATTTGCCGACAATCCCGCCGCATCAGGGCCCAGAAGAACCTTGAGAGCCGAGCCCATTTCACCGCTGGAGATGCCCTTCAGATACAGCCATGGCAAGGCCGCTTCCAACGTTTTGGTTCTGCGCACGTACGGTGGCACCAGGGCCGAATGGAATGTCACGGGCTGGCCGTTTTTTGAGCGAACCTTGGGAATGCGCACGTTCACGGGGCCGATGCCCGTTTGGAACGGGCGCTCGGGATGATGCCCATTGCGCACAACAGTCGCATGACCGGCCTCAGTGCGCGCGGTGGTAAACTGAGACAGATAGCTTTCAAGCTCAGCTTCAACGGCTGTTGCGATCAATTGCTGCGCTCCTGTTCTCAATAAATCCGTCAGCGCGTCCGTGATCCCGTCTCGACGCGAAAAATCAACAATGTTAGTCGTTTCCATGGCGGTGTATCTCCTTCGGTTGGGCTGCTGTCTCGCAACAACAAATCAACCAGATACGCCGCCAACCTTCAAATCCCCCAAACACCAGATTTAGTCATAGCTCTCCGTGAAGGGGCATGCGGCTTAATTTCGATGCGTTTCAAACTGTTGCGAAAACAATTTGCATCATAGCCGCGATCTGCAAACAGCCAACCGGCCTGCGGAAACGCTGCCATCAAAGCTGGTACGCTGATTTAGTTGCTGACGTTTCCAGCCGTCAAGAACATCCGGATTAGCGGCTAACTGGATCAGTCATGGCGTGCAATTTGGAGTTCAAGCCACCTTTGGTTAGGCCGTTCAAGCGGCCTTTCTTTTCCCCTTTTTAGGCGGAGGCTAGACGCTTTGCGAATTACTTTCACTTTGGTCGCATCAATATTTAGCAAATCGGTTTGAATGCCGCTCAGTGCCAGTTCGAACAGAACTCAGGGAAACATGCCCGTTCGGCTCCACCTTACGAATCTGTTGTCGAGCTTAGTAGGCGGGCCATTAGCGCATCCGCAAGCCAGAAAAGGTTGCTCATTTCATCACGCCATTTCTAGAGCGGTGATTCAGGCGTTCACCGCAAAATCAACGGATCCTGAACCTTCTGTATTTGACATCTGCTATTGGTTTTGTATCGCCGGCCTTGAAGAGGGTCCGTGGTGGGCCGATATATGGCGATTGAGCCACGTTATTTGGCTATGTTTCCTAACTTGCTAGCACCGTCTCTCTTTTCATAGCACTCGAACAGTTGATTGTTGCCAATCAGGACCACTTCCTAGGAGTAAGAAAGTACGAAAAGGTTATCACAAGAGGCCATCATTGTTATCGATGTCTCGTGCGATTCGTTGGACATCATGTGCTGCCAGACGGTCTACCAGAGCGCGTGCCGAATACGGCTAGAGGTCATGCGCAATTGACTGACATAGCGTCCAATCCCGGCGCGATCGTTTGCTTTGAGGCACCCGGCGCGCAGGAATGACGATTTTTGGCAGCACTTAGACGGCCGCAATTTAATACCGCCAACGACCTCCTGCGTAAATCAAAGCCTTTGCCGGCTGCCGAGGATTACGTGCAAGGCAGATAGAATTGACACAAAACTGACCGCGTGTTTCGCAGTCTTCAGGCTAGACGCTGTGCGCAAACGACCCACACAAAAAGGCCATGCCTTATGAGAGGGTTGTCCAGTGCCTTCGGCCAGTTGGTAGAAACACAAAAGCGGCTGCTTCCGCAGCTCATGGTGCGCCAGAAGCAAGGCCTGGTTGTGGCCTCAAAGACATGGATACTGCGTTAAGCCTTCTTCTTGACACCTAGATGGGCAAGTTAGAAGTCCAGATCGAACACCTTATCGCAACCGAATACGTTTTGAGGAAAATCGCGCATATTTTACAGTTCCTTGTTAGGCTCAGCACTCATAAATAGGCTTGATGTAGAGTTGCCGTCGTGATTCACGACTCCCAATGGTTTGGGGGACTAATGTGCAATCTTTATCGTTTGACAGAGGCGCTGATGATGCGGCTCCGGTCGTTTTTTCCAAAGAGTCGGGGTCGTCCACGCGTTAACGACAGCCGTGTTTTGAGTGGCATTGTCTTCATCAATCGCAATGGGTTGCGCTGGTGTGATGCGCTTGCGGCGTATCGGCCCCCCAAGACGTTATATAATCGCTGGAAGCGCTGGAACGGTATGGGCGTTTTCGCTCGGATCATGACTGGATTGGCAGCTGAAGCACCCGACAATAAAACAATCTCGATTGATGCGACCTACCTCAAAGCGCACCGTACGGCCTCAAGTCTGGGGCTTAAAAAGGGGGGGCGTGAACGCCTAATAGGTCAGACCAAGGGCCGGATGAACACCAAATTGCACGCTGTCACTGACACCAGCGGTCGCCCAATTCGCTTCTTCTTTGCCGCTGGTCAGGTCCCGGATTGAGATCATGTTTGGCCATTTGAAAGATTGGTGGCGTATGGCAACCCGCTATGACCGATGCCCAAGGGTATTCCTCTCAGCCATCGCTCTCGCTGCTACTGTGATATTCTGCTTATGAAACCTGAGCATAGTATTTTTGTAGCAAACCCAGCTATTGAGCTCTCGCCGCCGACATTCCATCTTGAGAGCCTGTATGAATCACTGGCCATCTTGTTTTGCGCCTGAACAGTAGTGACAGCATAATCAACGTTTGTTTCACGGAGAAAACCGACGGCCCTATCATCAAAATCATCGGGCCCTCCATTGGGATAGGCAAACAGCCGGCAGGGAACTCCAGTTAATTCTTCGACGCTTTTGATTGAGTTCTGAATTTCACTTTTCAAGCGTCGGTCAGAAACTTTTGAAAGAATAGGATGTGTCATACTATGAGCACCAAAGTCTATCAGCCCCCCCGCTACAGAGGCGCGAATCGTGCTCGCGTCCATTACCGCGAAGTCATGATCTGCACTGAATTTCGGATTGATGCAGGTTCCACAAGCCCGCTCGATCTCTTCAACGGCGGCCTGTGGATCATCACCAGAATCCGCCTTTACTAAAGTCTGCAGTTTGCGGGAAGCATGAATACGCTCCTTGACGTTACCCATTTTCATTGTATGCCCGCGAAAATCTATGTGTGAGCGTTCGGAGTTCGCAATTGCTGCAAGAATTCGATTTGGCCAAAGCGCTGTCTTAAGTCCCACCAGTTCCGAAACCAAAAAAATAGTGGCTGGAAAACCATAGCGTTCCAAAATCGGCAGCGCATTTGTGATATTGTTCATGTAGCCATCATCGAATGTTATCGCAATGGTTCGGCGTGTAAGTTGGCCCGAAACGAGCCTATCGGCTGCATCGGCTAGAGGCATCACATCACAGCCAATTCGGTGCAGGAACTCCATTTGTCTTTCAAATTTTCGCGCAGTCAGAAAACACCAGTCTTTCAGTAGAGGAGCGCAACTAACCACAGCATGATAAGTCACTATTTCAAGACTTCCTTTAGTACGCTTTGTGCTGTTATTTGTACTCCTACGTCGAGCTTGTGTCTTCAACGGCCTTGTCCTCTCTTGTTTTTGGGTCTTCATTATACGAAAAAATAGGTCAGATCGTTGATACAATGATAAGGAATATGAAAAAATAGGTCAGATCGTTGATACAATGATAAGGATCAACAGGTTCACTATTACTATCTGAAATAAATATCGTGCAAAAGGATCTGAAGTGACGAACGAAGTTAAGTCAATAGAAAAACGCATGATAAAAGGCCTATCTGTTACACTTTCTAGCTATTTGCTTACTCGTATAGTTAACCTTGTGACCACAATAGGTCTGGCCCGTTTTTTGATACCTGACCAAATGGGCTTTATTGCAGTATGCTTTCTGCTCATATATATTATTGATATTGTGAGGGATTTTGGACTTCGTGATGCCGTTATCTACGATCCGAAGGGCCAGCGCGGCGTTCAGTCGACTGCGTCATTGATGCTTATTGGTTTGGGATTAGTACAAGCTGCCGCTGTGTTCCTGATAGCGCCTTTCATTGTAACTGATCCCAATTCTGCAGTTTTGCGGGAAATGGTCATGTGGCTGGCGCTGTACTTCCCTTTGAATTCCTTGGCTGCGATTCACGAAGCTGTGTTGCACCGCGCGCTTCGCTTTGGTCGCGTGGCCGTTGCGGAAATTAGCGGGGTCGTCGTCAGGGCATGCATAACCTTTGCTCTGTTATTCAACGATTATGGGCCGATGAGCATGGTCTACGGATTGTTGGCTGGAGTTTTCTGCCGGACAATAGTCTATTGGTACCAGCCGGAGAGCTGGCGGCCTGAAAAGCCAGTGCTGACACTTGCGACGTTTTCTTTCCTTCTTGGTTATGGCAAGCATATTTTTTTTACTGGAGCGTTGTATGCCGCTCGGACACGCGCTGATCAGGTTCTGATTTCGGCCTTGATTGGAGAGGCTGCATTGGCGGCATATTTCTTGGCGTCCCGAATACCTGAAATTGTAGTCTCGGGCGTGAACACGTCTATCACTCGTGTTGTTTTCCCTGGTTTTGTCAGCTCCAGGGGCTCCAAAAAGGCGCTCCGGTCTCTCTACATCAGAACTTTGAACGGGTGCATGGTTGGTCTTGCTCCATTATCGATCGGGCTTGCATCAATCTCGACGTTCGTTGTTCCGTTGGTTTTCGGGGAGGCCTACAGCGACGCTTCTCCGGTTCTTGCGTTGCTGGCACTATCTGGTATCCCAGTTGCCATAGGGTGGAGCGCCGGCGACCTATTTAAGGCAACTGGGCGACCTCAACTCCTTACGGTTCTGGCTGTTTTGGAGGTCTTTTGTTTCCTCCCTTCTGCCTGGGCTGTCGCCAAGATTACTGGTGACCTCGTTGCCATGGCAGCTACGGTTCTCGTGTGTGAGTGTTTAGTTTCTGCAGTGCGCATTGTAATGGTTTGGAAATACTATGAAATACATCCTTGGGAAATGTTGCGCGCGACACTCCTACCAATCGTTTATGCTGCGGTGATGGGCGCTGGTGTCTTATTGACACAATCCATGCTCTCCAATCACAGCAATTTCAGTATTGTAGCGGTATCAATAATCGTGGGCATTTCAATTTACGTGGCTTTGATCGCACTTTTTGATCGAAAAACCATGCTTTGGGTTCTAGAGGCTGCCCAAAATAAATGACTTCTTCAGAAATAACGGCGTAAATCCGTTTCTCTCAACTCGCTAGAAGCTGTATTTCTCAGCGCATTGGGAAGATACGATCAAGTAGGCTCTTGACCGGCTTTGTTGCACATATCCTCGGATGGGATTCACTGATGAGTCCAGGGTGATAGCTGGAAGGCATGAGCAGTTGGCCCCCAACCAAATTTAAGACCACGAATTGGTCATCGTACAATGACAGCTTGAGGCAGCGTGGATCGTTGTCGACCTAGTTGGTCCTGAGATGGTTTGGATGCCTCTGTCGAGCGGTAAGCTCGGGCGGCAACGGCAATTCAGTGACGCAGCCATTCACACTTGTCTCACGCTGAAGGTCTTGTTTGGCATGCCGCTTGCGCAGACGAACTGTGTTCGTCCAGAGCCTGCTACGGTTTGTCGGGTTGGACTGGGCCACCTCAGCACATTATCGCCGCCAGTGAACACTGAGCGTGAGCCTGCCCTATCGCGGCGACATAGGGCATCCTTTGTTTCAAATGTTATGAAGGAAACGTAGCGTAGCCCGGCTGAAAGGCGAACCCTTGAAAAGCCAGACTGCCGCAAGGGCGCGCTATTCCGCTGGTGTGGCATAGGGCACATCATCATCATCCCAGATGATTTCTTCGGTGCCCATGCGTTTTGCATCGCGTTGAAGGGCCCAGTCGCGCGCGGCGCGGCTGGCACGACCCATCGACATCTTGGCAAGAAGACGTGCGATCCAACGGATATAGGTGGTGGCCCAAACCCGGATGGCCAACATCGAAGGTGTGACCATCAAAGTCAGTACAGTCGCAATGCCTAGGCCAAAAACCACGGCTGTTGCCAATTGCTTCCACCACAGCGCTGTGGGGCTGTCGACGGTATAGCCGCCGTCGGCAAAGTTGATCGACAGGCCGAACATCATTGGAGCCAGCCCCGCCATGGTGGTGATTGTCGTCAGCAGCACAGGGCGGATGCGCGCCTGCGCCGTGCGGATGATCGCTTCAATCCGCGGCATGTATTGGCTGAACTCTTGATAGGTATCGATCAAGATAATGTTGTTGTTCACCACAATCCCCGCAAGCGCCACGATGCCTGTCCCGGTCATAATGATCGAGAACGTCTGATCCATCACGATCATCCCGATCAGCACGCCTGTGGTTGACAACACCACGGCCAGCAGCACCAGCGCCGCGTTATAAAAGCTGTTGAACTGGGCCAGCAGGATGATGAACATCAATCCCAATGCGGCGGTAAAGGCGGAACTCAGGAAGGCCGCACTTTCTGCCTGATCTTCTTGGTCGCCGGTCCACTCATAGGAAATATCGTCGGGCAGGGGGCGCGTTTCGAGCCACTTGGTGATCTCGGCGATCCGCTCATTGGGATTTATGGGCGACATCCGAAATTCACCACTCTCAAAACCTTCGATCAAATCAATGTCGGGAGCTGCAGGCGTACGGTCCGTGATCTTGAAAGGTTCGCCATCAACATCGCGCAGATCGCCATCAGAACCAGCTGGGCGTAGGGTGGCGAGAGTAATTTCAACATCAGCACCGTCTTGCCGCTCCACACGAACCAGCTTCATCATACCCGGTGCCACGTCAGCCTTAACATCAAGATAACGCTGTTGATTAACACGGCTGATCTCGGCCAGTTTGGGAACCGGCGTGCGGCTGATAAAGTTCGACAGCGGTACCAAGCCTTCGCGTGTGCGAACCTTGAGCGTATCAAGCGTGCTGAGGACGCGGTCCTGAGCAGGCAGGCGCACGCGGATATCGATTTCCTCGTCCGAGCTGTCGACGCGCATGGTATCCAAGAGCAACCCGCGTGTGACAAGCTGTACCATGGCTCCAACGATGGCCACATCTGCACCATATTGACCGGCTTTTTCGACATCGACGTCGATTTGCCAGTCAATGCCGGGCAGGGGCCGGGTATCTTCGATCAGCGTAAGGCCGGGGACGTCTTCGAAATGCGCCCGAGCCAGAGCGGCAGAGGTAACCAGATCATCAAAACTGGCCCCCTCAAGGCGCAGATGCACAGGTTTGCCAGACGCAGGGCCACGGGCTTGCGCCAGGATTTCGATTTTGATGCCGGGGATATCCTGGAGCTGTTCAGTCAGTTCCGAAATCACAAGGTCACCGTCCAGATCGGGACGCAAAGCGCGGTCTTCCCACGGGATCGTTTCTAGTTGAATTTGGCCAATCAGGTCCTTTGGCGCTTCTGCACCGCCGGTATTGCTGTCGAGCCCGCCTTCACCCGCAAAGGCAAACGCAGTGGCGACACCGGGGTGTTCCATCACAATCGCTTCGGCTTGTTGCAGCAGATCGTCTTTTTCATTCAAGCTAAGGTTGCCGCGCGCAAGCACATAGACAATTGCCTGCTCGGGTTCTGATTCGACAAAGAACTCAACGCCTTTGGAGTTGTTTCCAAACCAAATGAACACCGTGCCAACAAAGACAAAGACAAAGCCAACCATCGCCAAAGGCATAACCGGATTGCCGGTAATCGCGGCGATCACGTGGCCAAAGAACGACCGGCGATACCCTGCGTTAATGCGGTCAGGTTCGCGGCGAAAGAGCTTGGAGGCGAGCCAGCGGCCAAAACGTCCCGCCCGCGTCAGGAGCGAAAAGACCGCCAGCAAGAACAACATGAAACCGCCCAAGGCCAACGTCAGCGCGGCCGCGCCAATCAAAACAAAGCCAAACACCTTGGCGAATGTGGGGATGACAGAGGTCAGCAACGCAAATCCGTCCATCTGTGCAAACTGCGCGCCCATCCAGCCAAAAAGCTTGCCGGGTTCGGTCGCGGAGGGTGGCGACATCAACGCCATGGCCGGGAAGACCATCGCGAAAGCAGCCGGGAACAGCAACAAATGCAGATACCAACGCAGGGCCGCGATGCGTTCCATATTGTCGGCCATCCAACGTTCCAAACGGCCCGTCACACCACCCATCACGGGCAGATAGATCAACGCCACAACAAGCGATGCCGAGAGCACGAAGATTAACGTTACCGGCAGCATGCCCATGAATTCACCCGGCACGCCTGGCCAAAACAGCATCGGAAGAAACGCGCAAAGCGTCGTCGCGGTTGAACTGATAATGGGCCAGAACATCCGCTTGGCCGCATCCGTATAGGCCTGCATTGGGCCCACGCCTTGTTGTTGGCGCGCATCGGCATATTCGACGACCACAATGGCACCGTCCACCAACATCCCGACGGATAAAATCAGCCCAAACATCACGATGTTAGAGATTGAGATACCCATGAGGGCGAGGAATGCAAAACAGAGCAAGAAAGATGTCGGAATCGCAAAACCGACCAATAGGGCAGCGCGGATACCAAGGGCGGCTAGCGCCACGAGCATCACCAGTGCCACGGCGGTAAAGACCGAACCCAACAATTGCTGCACCATGCTGTCAACTTGGCGGCTTTGGTCATTTGACGTGCCGACCTTAACGGCCGCACGCAGGCCTTCGGGCCAATCAGCGCTTTTCTCTGCGACGACCCGTTTCACAAGGGCCGAGGTGTCGATCAGGTTGAAACCCTTACGTTTGACCACCTGCAGCGCAACCGTATTGTCGCCGTTAAAGCGCGCCGTACCTAGGCGGTCTTCGAACGTGAGATTGATTACAGCCAAGTCACCCAGCGTCACAACCCGGTCACCGTTGGTTTTAACGGGCAGGTTATAAACATCGCGCGGCTCGTCAAAGGACGACGGGATTTTGACCGCAAAGCTGCCGTTATCACTGTCGATTTCGCCCGCAGCAATGAGTTGGTTGTTGTTTTGAACCGTGTCGATCAACTCCCCTGCGGTAACGTCATAGGCCTCAAGTTTTAAGGGATCGATCAGCACTTCGAGCATCTCGTCGCGGTTGCCCGCAATCCCTGCCTCCAGCACAGCATCTAGCCCTTCCAAATCATCCTGCAGGGCACGGGCATAGCGCGCCATCGTCCGCTCCGGCACCGGGCCGGTGAGGTTCACAATGATGATGGGAAATTCAGAAAAGTTGATTTCGTTGATCGAATAGGTTTCGGCCCCTTCAGGGAACTTGGCTTCCGCAGTGCCCATCGCGTCGCGCACATCTGCTAAGATTTTGGTCTTGTTCCAGCCGAATTCGAATTCCAGCGCCACACCAGCATAGTTCTCGGCCGCTGTGCTCGACATTTTCTTGAGCCCGTCCAGATCCGACAGTTCGGTTTCCATCGGCTTGACCAGCAAGGTTTCGCTGTCCGCCGCGGAAATACCGGGGAAGGGGACCGACACAAAGAGTGCAGGGATTTCAATGTCAGGTTCGCCCTCTTTGGGCAGCGTGGTGTAGGCATAAGCGCCCACCACGAGGCTTAGCAGAATAAACGCCAGAACCATCCGTGCACGGCCAGCGGCCCAGTCGACGATCCCGCTCACTGGCTGACCTCCTGCCATGTCGGCGCGACTGTAACGCCCGCCACGACATATTCCTGACCAACCACAATGACATCCGCAGTTTCAGGTAGGCCGGTGACCCAGATGCCTTCGGCGACGTCGCGCATAATGGTGACGGGGGCAAAGCTGACCATGGCCGCGTCATCGACAAGACGCACACCAAGAGTGCCGTTGTCATCAAGCGTGAGGGCGGACTGCGGGATCAGATGCGCCGCGGAACCTGGGGCCGAGATCAGAATTTCCGCCGTCTGGCCGTCCCGAATATGCAGATCTGTGTTCGGTACGTTGATTTCGGTGCGGAATGTGCGGGTGGTCGGATCGGACGACCGGCTCAAAAATGTGACAGTGCCGTAGACAACTTCGCCGCCTGCCGCCAACCGCGCCTCAGCAGCAGCCCCAACAAACACGCGATTTACCTCGGTCTCAGGCACAAACCCAACAAGTTTCACCGGATCAAGTTGAATGATTGTCCCGCAAAGCGCGCCGGGCTGGAGCAAGCTACCTAGCTCGGCTGTGTCACTTTCCAGCAGGCCGCCAAAGGGGGCCTCAATGGTCAGACGGTCAATTTCGGCCTCAGCCACGGCAACTGCGGCCGTTGCGGCTTGGATACCAGAACGCGCAGCGCGCAGGCCAGATTCCGCCGAAACGATGCCAGATCGTGCTCCAGCCACAGCAGCATCTGCACCAGCAAGCCGAGCGGTCGAGCCAAACCCGCCTTCCTTAAGTTTTGCCGAAGCGTTTTGATTGATCAGTGCTTCGTCCAGACGGGCAATCGCTTCTTGGACACGGGCTTCTGCCTCGGGCACGCGCGATTCCGCTTCAGAAAGCCGGGCGCGTGTCTCTTCTAGTGCCGCTCCACGGGTACCAACGTCCAGAACGCACATCTCTTGGCCTTCTTCGACCCGTGAACCTTTGCGCAGTGGCTCTGATATAACCACAGCAGTGGTTTCCGCCTGTACATCAACCTGACGCGCTGCCGCAGTCTGGCCGCGCAGCACCACGGCGCTGCCTATATCCTTTGCAATAACGCGTTTCACGACCACTTTGACCCGAGTCTTGCCCTCGGCGTCCGCCGCGGCTCGGGTGGCTTTAACACTTTCTTGATCTGGATCTGGCGTAAGCGTTGCATCCGCAGGGGCCATACCAAAGGTTTGCTTCAGCCAGGGCCGCTCAGCGATAGCAAGGTAGAGAAGCCCACCGACTAAGAGAGCTGCAAGAATCGGGAAAAAGCGCATGGTCGGCCTCGTCTTTAATAGAACGGAACAGGCCTTTTGGGCGCAGTCACCGAAAGCTATGTGAATTAATATGCTCTATGTAGTATATGATAACTAAACTGACCAGTTCAGAATTCAAGTTTTTTGCTGGGTCTTTTGCGTGTCCTCAAAGCTTCGGCACCGTAGGTCTTGGCTTGGGGGTGGTCCCGCGATATGAGGGCGCAATGAATACCCTTGAGGGCTGGGCAAAATGAGCGACACCGATAGTTTTATTGACGAAGTAACCGACGAGCTGCGGCGTGAAAAGCTGTTTGCGACCATGCGCCGTTACGGTGTTTGGGCAGCGCTTGTGATTGTGCTGATCATTGGTGGCGCAGGTTTTCTTGAATATCAAAAAGCAAGCGCGCGCGCCGAAGCACAAGCCTTTGGTGATCGTGTTTTGGCCGCGGTGACGGACGCTGACGCAGGCACCCGCGCAGAGGTTCTTGGAGCGATTACGCCCAAAGATCCCAGTGCCGCCACTGTGATTGAGCTGTTGACCGCTACTGCCGAGTTGGCCGGTGATGACCGCACAGCTGCGATCGCAAGCCTAGATGCGGCCGCTGTGAACCCTGACACACCAGAAATTTACCGCCTGATTGCGCGCTTTAAGGCGCTGACGTTGCAAACCGACACCTTGCCTGCCGCAGATCGCAAATTGGGCTTTGAAGCACTGGCTCAACCCGGTGCTCCGCTTCGCTTGCTTGCCCAAGAACAGTTGGCGCTGATTGCCATCCAAGAGGGCGACACGCAGGCGGCAATTACGGGCTATCAAGCGCTGCTAAGCGACGCCGAAGTCACAGCAGACTTGCAACAACGCGCGCTTCAAGTGATTGTGGCGCTGGGTGGGGAGCCTGAAATGGGCAATGGGCCTGATCTAACTGGGGCTACTGGCAACTAGGCCTTCAGCTTTTCTCGACCCAAGGGCGCGGACCTCAACCCGTAGAAAAAGACCAGAGTGAGCAGGCAATGACGGATAGCACAACCAAGAATGCAATCGCCGGTCGCGGCTGGATCGTGGGCGTATTGGGCGCAGCTTTGTTGCTGAGCGCCTGCCAGGAAGCCGATACAGTTCTGCCGGGCCAACGCGAAACGGTTCGGTCAGTCCTGCAAAATCCTGGTGAATTGGATTTGGGCACCGTCGCCTTTTCAGGGAACACATCGCGGGCGATTTCATTGCCGGGCCAAGTGAACAACAGCAATTGGACCCATACAACAGGCACGCCAGCGAACCGCATCAGCAACGCCACATTGCGCGGTAATCCGCAGTTGGTCTGGTCCGCCAATATCGGCGAGGGTGACAGCCGCAAGCAGCGCATCACCGCCACGCCGGTCGTATCCGCTGGCCGCATTATTACACTTGATGCTGATGCGCTTGTGACAGCAACCGCGACATCCGGAGCCACGCTATGGACACGGAATTTGCGCCCACAGACCGATCAAGCAGGTGATGCAACGGGCGGCGGGCTGGCTGTTGACGGCGACACCATTTACGTCTCGATCGGGTATGGTGTTTTGGCCGCTCTTGATGCGACCAACGGTGCTGTGCGCTGGACCCAGAAGCTTGATGCGTCTGGTGCAGGCACGCCAACTGTGTCTGGTGACCTTGTTTATTTGACGGCCGGTGATGATACCGGATGGGCCGTGCGCAAATCCGACGGCCGTGTCGAATGGCAGATCGGTGCCACCTCTGACGGCAATAACGTGTTAGGCGCGCCAGCCCCCGCCATCAGCAAAGACCTTGCAATCTTTGCGTTTGGTTCTGGCGAAGTACAGGCGGTGTTCCGCCGCGGCGGGCTGAACCGCTGGGATGCCTCGGTGCTTGGCAAACGCCCGGGCCGTGCAATTTCAAACGTTTCAGATGTGACCGCGGCACCCGTGATTTCAGGTGACAAAGTTTACGTTGGCAACCAATCTGGCCGCATCGTCGCGATGGAGCTGGGCAGTGGTGCCCGTGTCTGGACCGCGCGCGACGGGGCGATTGGCCCGGTTTGGCCGGCAGGGGATTCGGTCTTTGCGGTCACGGACTTAAATGAGCTTGTGCGCCTGGACGCATCTGATGGTGCAAAAATTTGGGGCGTTGAGTTGCCGAACTTCGTCAAGGCAAAGCCAAAACGTCAAAGCCGCATCTTTGCGCATTACGGACCAATTATTGCGGGTAGTCGCTTGATAATAGCGTCTAATGATGGCCTGTTGCGCAGTTATGACCCTGCTAATGGCGCGCTTCTTGGCACCTCCGCGATCCCCGATGGGGCGACCACAGCGCCGGTTGTCGCGGGCGGAACTCTTTATGTTGTATCGAGCGGCGGGCAACTCCACGCTTTCCGTTAAGCCAAAGATGCGTTAAGGCGCGTGTCTGATCTGCACCCCGGAGCGTTTTGATGTCTTTCACCCTCGCCATCGTGGGCCGTCCCAATGTGGGCAAATCCACGCTGTTCAACCGTCTTGTCGGAAAACGACTGGCGCTGGTCGATGACCAGCCCGGCGTCACACGTGATTTGCGTGAAGGGGCCGCCCGTCTGGCCGACTTGCGCTTTACTGTAATTGATACTGCTGGGCTTGAGGACGTCACCGACGACAGCCTGCAGGGTCGGATGCGCCGGCTAACAGAACGCGCCGTGGATATGGCCGACATTTGTCTGTTCATGATCGATGCGCGCGTTGGCGTGACGCAAACTGATCTGATCTTTGCTGACATCTTGCGCAAACGTTCGGCCAACGTGATTCTGGCGGCCAATAAGGCTGAAGGTAATGCGGCTGAAGCAGGGGTGGTCGAAGCCTATTCCCTGGGATTGGGCGATCCTGTGCGCCTATCGGCTGAACATGGTGAGGGGATGGCGGATCTGTACACAGTGCTGATGCCGCTCGCTGACCGCTTTGCCGAGCGCGAAGATACTGACACACCCGAAACGGATATTGATGTCTCTGACGCCGACGGCGACGAACTGGATGTCGTGCCCGTGCCGACAGATGCCAAGCCGCTGCAAGTGGCTGTTGTGGGCCGTCCGAACGCTGGCAAATCCACGCTGATCAATCAGATCTTGGGTGAAGACCGGTTGCTGACTGGACCTGAGGCCGGGATCACCCGCGACGCGATTTCCCTGCGTACCCTATGGGCAGGCGCGGACGGCGTCGGCGTGCCAATGCGTATCTTTGATACCGCAGGCATGCGCAAAAAGGCCAAAGTTCAGGAAAAACTGGAAAAGCTCAGCGTCAGTGACGGGCTGCGGGCCGTGAAATTTGCCGAAGTGGTTGTTGTGCTGCTGGATGCAGAGATCCCATTCGAACAGCAAGATTTGCGAATCGCGGACCTCGCCGAGCGCGAAGGCCGCGCCGTGGTTGTCGCCGTCAATAAATGGGACGTCGAAGAAGACCGTCAGGGCAAGCTAAAAGACCTGCGCGAGAGCTTTGAGCGTCTCTTACCTCAATTGCGCGGTGCACCGTTGGTCACTGTGTCGGCCAAAACGGGCCGGGGCATGGACCGTTTGCAGGCCGCAATCATGCAAGCCTACGATGTCTGGAACCGCCGGATCACCACGGCACAGCTTAACCGCTGGCTGGCTGGCATGATGGAGGCGCATCCGCCCCCCGCGCCACAGGGCAAACGCATCAAGCTACGCTACATGACCCAAGCCAAGACACGGCCGCCTGGTTTTGTGGTGATGTGTAGCCACCCAGACAAGGTACCTGCGAGCTACAGCCGTTATCTTGTTAACGGTTTGCGCGTCGACTTTGATATGCCGGGCACGCCCATCCGCTTGTGGATGCGCGGTCAATCTGCGGATAACCCCTACAAGGGCCGCAAAAAGGCTCCGCCGTCAAAGCTGCGCAAACATACCAACAGCAGCAGACGTCAACCTTAACGCGCTTTCCACGTCGGGATCAGCAACGCCAATGCGCCCCCGGCGGCAAGGGCAGCGACGGTCATGTTGCCGCCGATATTTTGCACGACCACCGCCACCAAGGCCCAGATCACCGCGATGCCGTAGCTCGGCGCGCGGCGCAGCGTGGATTGCACACCAGAGGCGAGGATCAGCGCGAGTAAAACTGCGCCCACCGCCGCCGTGTCTTGATCCACCCAGCCGTAGCCAGCGGCCAAAAGCCCAAGAGATACGCAAGAGGCAGCTGACAGCCACCCCGCATAAAGACCAAGGGGCAGGGCGGCGAACCAGCGGTCGTCGGTGGGGCTGCGAAACAACGCCCAAAGTGCGGTGAACAGCATCAGCCAGATCAGCACGCTGGCCCAAATGGGGCTAAGGAGCGCCACGGCAAGCCACGTCGTACCCATGGCGAGAGACACGCACAGCGGCGGGCGCATGTCATGCCAACCGCCATCTTCGCGCCGTTTCCAAAGCCCGAACCCCATGCCGAGAATAAGCCAAAGATAGATCACACCCCAGATCGCAAACGCATAGCCCTCAGGCTGCACTGGCGGGTTGTTCTGGGGCACTGGGAATTGTTCGGGGTCAAACCCACCGAAGTCCGGCACCAGCAGGGGAGAAGCGGCGAAACAGATCGTCAACACAAGGGTGACAACAGCAATCGTGGAACGGGACATCGTGAATACCTCTGAGAAATTTACTTTTCGCGCAATACGGGTATGCTGACAGCATTGAAGGATCTTCATTTAGCACAATAAGGAGGCCCGCCAATGGCCCGAATCGCGATTTTCTGCGATGGGACGTGGAACAGCCCAAATACTGACCCGCCAACCCATGTTCACGCTTTGCACGCGCTTGCGGCGAACAATGATGAGCAGGCCGCACGCTATATTCTAGGGGTGGGCGCAAAAGAGCGTGACGGCAGTTGGACTGCGCATCTGCGGCATAAATTCGGCGGCGGTATTTTTGGCCACGGCCTGAATGACAATATCAAATCGGCCTACAAAGCACTGGCGGAGCGCTACAAGCCCGGCGACAAAATCTATATTTTCGGATTTTCACGCGGGGCCTACACAGCGCGGTCGTTGGTCGGCATGCTGCGAAAATGCGGGATCGTTGAAAACCCAACGCCTGAGCGACTAGAGCAAGCCTATGCGCTTTACCGTTTGCCGGGGGAGGGCAACCACCCCGATGCGCTCAGAATCCTTGGGCACCGGCGTGCCTTGTCTCCGCACATGGCGACGTCGCAAGATGATCTTAACTGGCGCATGTCACATCCCGTTGAAGGCCAACCAGATCAGATGCAGATCCTCAAAATCGCGTATCTGGGCGTTTGGGATACGGTTGGGTCGCTGGGGATCCCCGCGCCGATCTTTGGTCCTGCCGCCAAGCTGTGGAACCGCAAATATAGTTTTCATGACACCCAGCTGACCAGCATGGTTAAATCCGCGCGCCACGCGCTCGCGCTGGATGAACGGCGGGTGTTTTACAAGCCCAGCATTTGGGACAACATTGATCAAACCGTTGAAAACGAGGGTCTTAACAAAGGCGACCGGACTCCATTGCGCCCGTATCAGGAGGTCTGGTTCACGGGGAGCCACTCAATCGTTGGGGGCTCTTCCAACAGCCGCGCGCTGTCTGAGGTCACCCGCGAGTGGGTAGCTGATGGGGCGCGTTTGGCTGGCCTTGATGTTGCGGCGGGTCCGGTAGACCCGGGCGCGCGCGACATACTTGAGCGGCCAACGTTCATCTACCGCGTCGCGGGCAATTGGCTCAAATGGCGCCCCGGTCCAGGCCACCCGATTGAACTGCATGAAACAGTAAGCAAACGCGTCAAGGATCAGCCGGGATACCGCCCGAAATCCTTGCGCAAACTGTTGCCAGAGCTGTTTTAGCGCAAAGCGCCATCCGCACCGATGGTCGTCTTGCCCTTCAGATAGGGCTCTAGTACTTTTGGCAGGTGTACAGACCCATCCGCTTGCTGGCCATTTTCCAGCACCGCAATCAGGCAGCGCCCAACGGCAAGGCCCGAGCCATTCAGCGTGTGAACGAACTGCGGCTTGCCACCGTCTGCTGGCTTAAAGCGGGCATTCATTCGCCGCGCCTGAAAGTCACCCGTGGTTGAGACTGACGAAATCTCGCGGTAGGCGTTTTGCCCAGGCACCCATGCTTCAATGTCAAAAGTCCGCCGCGCGCCAAACCCCATGTCCCCGGTACACAGGTTTACGGTGCGGTACGGAATTTCGAGCCGCTCCAGTAGGTTTTCGGCGCAGCGCAGCATCCGCTTTTGCTCGGCATCACTCTCAGCTGGGAGGGTCACGCTGACCATTTCGACTTTCTCAAATTGGTGCTGGCGCAACATGCCGGACGTATCGCGACCAGCACTGCCTGCCTCAGAGCGAAAACAAAGCGTGTGCGATGTATAACGGCGCGGCAGCTCGCTTTCTTCAATGACAGCATCCGCAGCAATATAAGTCAGCGGCACTTCAGAGGTTGGCACCAACCACATGCCTTCTTCGGTGCGGTAGCTGTCTTCTCCGAATTTCGGCAGTTTATCAGTGCCGTACATCGCCTCATCTCGCACCAAAACCGGAGGATTGACCTCTGTCAGGCCGTTTTCATCAACGTGGGTATCGATCATGAACTGAGCCAATGCCCGGTGAACACGTGCAACGGCCCCCGACAGCAAAACAAACCGGCTGCCAGAGATTTTGGCTGCAGTCTCAAAATCCATAGAGGAGGTAACTCCCTCGATTTCGAAATGCTCTTTTGGCTTGAAATCGAACTCGGGCAATGTGCCCCAGCGGCTCACCTCGACATTATCGTCTTCATCGGCTCCGTCTGGCGCATCGTTTGCGGGCAAGTTTGGAATGCGCGCCAGCATATCGGTCAGTTGTGCATCAAGCTCTTTGGCTTCGGCCTGCATCTGCGCAACTTCAGTCTTTTTCTCCGAAACCAACGCGCGCAGGCGTTCAAATTCGGCGTCATCCCCTTTGGCCTTGGCGGCACCTACCTGCTTTGAGGCAGTATTCTGATCGGCTTGCGCACCTTCGGCAGCTTGAATCTTCGCACGGCGTGCGCTGTCCAGCGCCAACACGTCCGCAGACAAGGGCGCGTCCCCACGCCGCGCGAGGGCCGCGTCAAAATCTTGTGGGGTGTCACGAATGGCGCGAATGTCATGCATGGAGCTGTCTCCTGAGGGGTAGGTTTCTGGCGCTGCTTATGTCCGATCTTGCGCGCGGTGTGTAGTCGAGAATTTGAGCAAACCTCACTGCGTGGCCAACTGATCGCGAACCCATTGATTGATCGGGGCAATCAGCGCGGTCTCATGTCCGATGCGGGCAGTGGTCACGCCGATGATTTGCCACTCAGTCCCAACCCGAGCCATCACAGGCGAGCCCGAATTGCCAGCAACCACCGGGCAATCCAACAAAAACTCCGATTGCGCGGTATCGCGCTTGGCGCAATCAAACCGTCCATTCAGCGTGCCGGGCTGCATTCGGTGGTAGCCAAGAAGCGCGAAAGGTCCACTAGGATCGTCTGCAGAGCTCAGCGCAATTGGTGTGGCGACGTCCTTAGGCACACTCTGGTCTAAAAAAATCAGCGCCATGTCGATGCTGTAGCGAAAGATGCCGCTTGCGAATGAATAGGGTGGGTAAACCTCGATTTGGCGCGACCGGTAAATCTTGTGAGTGGGCTGGCCCGGCCAGCCGATCACAAAAGCGCGCGCCGAATTGGACCCTGATACACCGCCCACACAATGCGCTGCGGTCAGCACAACATCCGCTGCAATCAGTGCACCAGTGCAATTGGCAACGCTTTCAGTTCCGTCCGCATTGACCGCGCCGATCGCCACCCAATCCGCGCGCAGTGCCTCAGGCAAGGCCGGCAACGGCTCTGCCGACAGCGGAGCAGACACGCCGGCGCACAGCAAACTCCATAAGAAAAGGCGGGTGAGATGGACGAGAATGTGATGTCTCCGATACAATAAAACAAGCGGCCTGAGGCATGCCACACCGCAATAGTGACTGGTCTTGTGCGGCGCGCCAAGAGGGCCGCAAAATCCATTTGAGCTAGACACCAAAATCCCCGCATTCGTGACCTTGCAAACCCCGGACTTGCCGCATAGGTTCTGCCGCAATTCGCGGGGCGTAAAAACGCGTTCGCAGTCCAACACCAAAAGGATATTCCGCATGCAAGGCATCCAACAATTCGTGCCTCTGATCCTGATTTTCGGGATCATGTACTTTCTGCTCATCCGTCCACAGCAGAAGAAGCTCAAGAGCCACCAAGCGATGGTCAAGGCACTGCGCCGTGGTGATCAAGTCGTGACCCAAGGCGGTGTCATCGGCAAAGTCGTTAAGGTCAAAGACGATGGCGAACTTGAAGTTGAGATTGCCGATGGCGTTAAAATTCGCGTGATCCAATCGACGATCGCAACTGTGATGTCAAAGACCGAACCGGCCAAGTAATCCGGCCCTTAGCCCACTGAAAAGGCGGCGACATGCTTCAGATTGATCTGTGGAAACGGGTGCTGATTTTACTCACCTGTGCGGTAGGTATTTTCCTTGCCTTACCGAACGCATTCTACGGCCCCGTAGAGCAGCACAACGATGCACTCAAAACGATTGAGGTGGCGGGCTCTACGCCGGAATTGGAAGCGCAAAAGGCGCTGTGGCCTGAGTTTTTGCCGTCCGGGTTGGTTAATCTGGGCCTAGATTTGCGCGGCGGAGCGCATCTGTTGGCTGAGGTTGAGCTGGCGGATGTTTACGCGACCCGTATGGAAGCGATGTGGCCAGAGGTACGCGACTCCTTGCGTGGTTTGACCCCTGTGCGCCGCCAGCAAAGCCCTGATGGTGAATTGCGTGTGCGCTTGACTGACGCCGACAAGATGGCAGACGCCTTGCAAATTGTGCGCGGGCTGGCAACGCCAGTTGTATCCCTGACAGGCGTCGGGTCGAACGACATCGACGTATCGGGCGATAGCGGCATCATTACTGTGAATTTCTCGGACGCAGAGAAATCCGCGACTGATGAGCGTACAATGCAGCAGTCGCTGGAGATTATTCGCCGCCGCATCGATGAAGTCGGCACCCGCGAGCCTACGATCCAGCGCCAGGGAACAGACCGCATCTTGATCCAAGTACCCGGCATCGGGTCGGCGTCTGAGCTTAAGCAAATTATCGGAACAACCGCACAGCTGACATTCAGCCCGGTCGTTCGGCGCACAACCGATGCCAGCGAAGCCCCCGGTATCGGCAACGCGCTGGTGCCCTCGCTCAACGAAGAGGGCCTTTATTACGTCATCGAAAGCGCGGCTGTTGTTTCAGGCGAAGAACTCGTTGATGCGCAACCTGCCTTTGACCAAAATGGCGCACCAGCAGTGAATTTCCGGTTTAACACATCCGGGGCGCGTAAATTTGGCGACTACACAGCTGAAAATATCGGCGCGCCGTTTGCCATCGTGCTTGATGATGAAGTTGTGAGCGCTCCGACCATTCAAAGTCACATCCCAGGCGGTTCGGGCATTATCACCGGTAACTTCACGGTTGAGGAATCCACAACGCTCGCCGTTTTGCTGCGGGCAGGGGCCCTTCCTGCGGAGTTGGTCTTTGTCGAGGAACGCACAATTGGTCCAGAGCTGGGTCAAGACAGCATTGATGCTGGTAAAATCGCCACGCTGGTCGCTTTTGCGGCGGTGCTGTTTTTTATGTTCGCGACCTACGGGTTGTTTGGGTTTTTCGCCGACATTGCATTGATCGTGAACATTGCGTTGATCTTTGGTCTGCTGAGTTTGATCGGGGCTACGCTGACGCTACCGGGCATCGCAGGCATTGTTTTGACTGTTGGTATGGCCGTTGATGCCAACGTGCTGATTTTTGAGCGTATCCGCGAGGAACTCAAAAGCGCCAAAGGACCGGCCCGTGCGATTTCGCTGGGCTATGAAAAGGCGCTTAGCGCAATTTTGGACGCCAACGTCACTACGTTCATCATTGCTGTGATCCTCTTCATGCTGGGTTCCGGCCCGGTGCGTGGTTTTGCAATCACATTGGGGCTTGGCATCCTGACATCGGTATTCACCGCCTATTTCGTAACCCGGTTGATGGTCGTTATCTGGTTCGAACGCCGCCGCCCGAAAACAATCGAGGTCTGATATGCGCTTAAGATTGGTTCCCAACGAGACGAATATCGATTTCTTTCGCCACTCAAAGCTGACCTTTGGGATATCGTGCATTGCCATGGTGTTATCTTTGGTGGCCTGGGCAACGTTTGGTCTGAATTTCGGCATCGACTTTCGCGGCGGCACAACGCTGCGCACCGAAAGCACACAGGCGGTCGATGTGGCCAGCTACCGTGGCGCGCTTGAGCCGCTGGGCTTAGGTGATATTACGATATCAGAGGTTTTTGACCTCACTTCCTCCTCAGAAGAGCACGTCGCGATGATCCGTATTCAGGCGCAGGACGGGGAAGAAGCCGCGTCGCCAGAAACCATCGAGAAGCTGGAAACCGCGCTACGCTCCGTCGCACCTGAGATCAAGTTCACATCTGTCGAATCCGTCGGCCCAAAAGTATCCGGCGAGTTGATCCAAACCGCTGTCATCGCCGTGGCCGCGTCTTTGGGCGCGATTTTGATCTATATTTGGCTACGGTTTGAATGGCAGTTCTCTGTTGGGGCTGTCGCTGCTCTTTTTCATGACGTCATTCTGACGATCGGGGTTTTTGCGGTTCTACAGATCCGTTTTGACCTGACAGTGATTGCGGCGATCCTGACCATCATTGGCTATTCGATCAACGATACTGTGGTGATCTTTGACCGCCTTCGAGAAAACCTGCGGAAATACAAACAACGGCCTTTGGTCGAAGTGATGAACATCAGTGTGAACGAAACGCTTAGCCGGACGTTGATGACATCTGGTACGACACTTTTGGCGCTGATCGCCCTTCTGGTATTGGGTGGTGACGTGATCCGGGGCTTTGTCTTTGCGATCACCTGGGGTGTTGTCGTTGGTACTTATTCCTCGGTCTATGTGGCGAAAACCGTAGTTCTGTGGCTCGGCGTAAAGCGCGATTGGTCCAAGCCGGACGCCAACGCTGGAAACCAATACGCAAACATCGATGCCTGACCTGCTGGCCCAGGCCTTCGCGACCGAAGGGCTGAGTTGGCTGGTACTTGCTGTAGTGGTTGCAGGGCTTGTGCGCGGGTTCGTGGGTTTTGGTTCAGCCATGATCATCATGCCTGTCGCCAGCTCGGTCCTTTCCCCGGTTGAGGCCGTGATTTTCCTGATTGCAGCCGAAACTCTCGGCCCATTGCCGAACTTGCCAGCTGCATGGCGTGAAGGGGAACCCCGCGATGTTGGCCGGTTGATGATCGGTGCTGCGATTGCTCTCCCTGTTGGCCTGTGGTGCCTCAATATGGTTTCGCCCATTGTATTTGGATGGCTGATTTCAAGCATGGTTTTGGTTCTACTGTCACTGCTCCTGACCGGGTGGCGGTTCCGCGGTACTTTGACCCACGCGATGACCATAGCTACCGGCGCAGTCGGTGGTTTCATGACGGGGTTCGCAGGTATTCCCGGCCCCCCGGTCATTATGCTCTACATGGCCAGTACGTTGCCTATCGCTACGATCCGCGCCAATTTCTTACTTTATCTGCTGGCAATTGACATGCTGCTGTTTCCCTTGATGTGGGCAACAGGGCTGATGATTTGGAAAATGGCATTCCTTGGTTTGCTGGTCGGCATTCCCAATGTTATGGCGAACATGATTGGTGCGCGGCTATTTGACCCCAAGGCTGAACGGCTCTTTCGAACAGTGGCCTATGTCGTGATTGGCACATCGGCTATTCTGGGCCTACCGCTGTGGAAAGGATGATGCGATGCGCCTGAACGAGATTGTGTTTACCGATGCAAAACCTGTCGATGGCTATGGCCCCGGGTTTTTCCGGATTGGCGGGCAAGTCTTGCAGGGTGCTGTGATCGCCGGGCCGCAAGGCACCCAAACGTGGGCGGGATTAGAGGATGCTGAGACCTTGTTGGGGCTGGCTGGAAAAGTTGATGTGATCTTTTTGGGCACCGGCGCCGAGGTTGCGCATTTGCCTGATGATTTGCGCACAGCAATTGATGAAGCGGGCCTTGGTGTTGAGACGATGTCTTCGCCCGCGGCATGCCGAACGTACAACGTATTGCTGAGCGAAGGCCGCCGCATTGCGCTGGCCGTGCTGCCGGTTTGAACGCCGCACCTTTGATCCTTGATGATGTCGCCGTTGCGCGGGGCGGCCTGCCGGTTTTGAGCAGGCTTGATTACACCCTTTTACCCGGTCAGGCGCTTGTTTTGCGCGGCGCAAACGGTGCGGGCAAAACGACGTTGCTGCGCACCATCGCGGGGTTACAGCCGGCGTTGTCGGGTCAAATCACAGGAACAGAAGACAGCGTCGCCTATGCAGGGCACGCCGATGGTCTCAAAGCGATGCTGACTGTGGCGGAGAACCTTGCGTTTTGGGCGCAGGTTTACGGACAGCGCGATATTGCGCCTGCGCTCAAGGTCTACGGGCTGGAGGCGCTAAAGGACCGCCTAGCCGGAACGCTTTCAGCAGGTCAAAAACGCCGTGCAGGATTGGCGCGGATGGTGGTAGCTGCGCGCCCCTTGTGGTTGTTGGATGAGCCGACCGTTTCATTGGACACAGATGCTGTAGGGATGTTTGCAAGCGCGGTTCAAACCCATTTGGGGCAGGGGGGTATGGCGGTGATCGCCACGCATATCGAACTTGGGATCGATGCGCAGACGCTGGACCTCACGCCATTTCGCGCGACCCCCGGAACACGTGCCGGTGCCAGCGACGAGGCGTTCTTGTGATTGCGTTGTTGATCCGCGATCTGCGCCTTGGACTGAGAGCCGGAGGTGGTTTTGGCCTTGGCCTCGCGTTTTTCTTGATTGTGACGGTGCTGGTTCCTTTCGGTGTTGGCCCGGAATCGCAACTGTTGTCGCGTATTGCGCCGGGTATCTTGTGGCTGGGCGCGCTGCTTGCTTGTCTGCTCTCTCTTGACCGCTTGCTGGCGTTGGATTTTGAGGATGGCAGCCTTGATGTCTTGGCGACGTCTCCATTGCCGCTTGAAGGCGCGATTGCGATCAAAGCGCTGGCGCATTGGATCACTACAGGTTTGCCGCTTGTTGTTGTTGCACCGCTTCTTGGCGTGCTCCTTAATATGCCGACGCCGGGATACATGGGCCTCGTGATCTCCTTGGCTCTGGGAACGCCTGCGCTGTCGATGATCGGCGCTTTTGGTGCAGCCCTTACCGTGGGTATCAAACGTGGGGGGCTGTTGTTGTCTCTTCTGGTGCTGCCGCTCTACGTGCCAACGCTGATTTTTGGAGCAGAAGCCGCGCGCCGGGCGGCCTTATCTCTGGATCCAACAACCCCGCTTTTGCTGCTTGCGGGGGTCAGTCTTGGTTGTGCCGCGCTGCTGCCTTTTGCCGCTGCCGCCGCACTTCGCATGAACTTACGGTGATTTCCCATTGAGCCCCCGCAAGCAGAGGATTAGATAACTTTCATGTCACTGTGGCGCTACGCAAACCCGGTCAAGTTCCTGAGCCTGAGCGCTCGCATTCAGCCGGCCCTCTGGGCACTGGCGGCCCTTTGCGTGGGCGGTGGGCTGATCTGGGGTTTCTTCGGCACGCCTGAGGATGCGCGGCAAGGCTCGACCGTCAAGATCATCTACTTGCACGTCCCTGCAGCCCTTATGGCTATCAACGCGTGGTTCATGATGTTGGTCGCCTCGCTGATCTGGCTTATTCGTCGGCACCACGTCAGCGCCCTGGCCGCCAAGGCCGCAGCACCTGTGGGCATTGTCATGACAGTGATAGCGCTCATAACGGGCGCAATCTGGGGGCAGCCAATGTGGGGGACATGGTGGGAATGGGATCCACGCCTGACCTCGTTCTTGATCTTATTCCTGTTCTACCTTGGCTACATTGCCCTGTGGGAGGCAGTCGAAGACCCTGACACTGCGGCAGATTTGACATCCGTTCTTTGCCTTGTCGGCTCGGTGTTTGCAGTATTGTCACGCTATGCGGTGAAATTCTGGAACCAAGGGCTGCACCAAGGCACCTCGGTGCCGATCGCGACGGGCGGGCGCACCGTGGCGGATGTGTTCTTCTATCCTCTGGCACTCAGCATGGTTGGGTTCGGGTTGTTGTTTGTGGCCCTCGTGCTGTACCGCACGGGAACCGAAATTCGCCTGCGCCGCGCGCGCGCGTTGCTGGCCCGTCAGGAGTATGGTGTGTGATGCCGGAGTTGGGAAAATACGCGACCGAAGTGGTGTCTGCCTATGCAGTGTCGCTGCTCTTGTTGGCAGGTTTTCTGGCCATCACGCTCATCCGGGGCCGCCGTGCACGTGCGGCTCTTGCGCAAATTGAGACGGAGGCAAAACGTCATGCCAAAGCTTAACCCCCTAATGATTGCTCCACCGTTGATTTTTGCAGGGTTTGTGGCCTTGGCCGCCGTGGGCATGTATCGCGACGATCCCGATGCGCTGCCGTCAACTTTGATCGGTCAGCAAAGCCCAGGCGTGCCGGAGAAGTCCTTACCGGGGTTTGATCCAGCCACACCAGAGATGCTTGCCTCAGGTCAGGTCACAATTGTTAACTTCTGGGCCAGCTGGTGCCCGCCTTGCCGCGCAGAACACCCCAAGCTGCTTGAAATGCAGGCGCGCGGGATACCGGTGGTTGGGATCAATTTCAAAGATGCTGAAGGCACGGCGACCAAATATCTGACGGATGATGGCAACCCCTTTATCGGCGTTGGTTTTGATCCGCGAGGCCGCACTGCAATCGATTGGGGCGTTACTGCCCCGCCCGAGACTTTCATCCTTAGTGGGGATGGGACGGTTTTGTTTCGCTATGCGGGGCCGTTAATTGGCAGTGATTATGAACAGCGATTTGTACCTGCTCTGCGGGCCGCACGGGGCCAGTAAGCACGGGGCCAAAAGCGTGTTGAAACGTTTCAAGTCCGCAGGAAAGCACGTGTGTGAGACAGGCTCACCACCAAACTGAGGGAATGGTGATGAACCTTGCTTTCCTGCAAACATGGAACGTTTCAGTTCGCGCAGGTGTCCGACACGGTGCAGTCCACAACTTGGGCTTTGGCTGGGTTCGCGATGTCACTGGCACCGATCACAGCAAGCAAGATCAGGGCAATGGCTTGGATGGCAGTCAGAAGTTTCATGGCGTGCCCTCTGGGAAAAAGAATACTCGTTACAAGTACGTTCATGCCCTCAAAATGGATCAAATTTTAGGGGAAAGACCGGGCCGCCACGTCACGATTGCGAAACAAAGAATTAGTTCAAGGTCGGACTAGCGTGAGGATGATCGAACGATGAACAATCGGAGAGCGCCTGCCGCAGTTTAATTTTCTGGCAGGCAAGAACAGATAGACGTAATCGGCCGCCGCTGGCAGTCAAAGCCTATAGCCGCCAGATACGGTGATCGTTTCACCGGTGATCCAAGCGGCCCCGTCTGATGCGAGAAAACGCACAACCTTTGCGATGTCCTCAGGTTGCCCACTTCGGCCAAGCGCTGTCATCTCGACAAATGCCTCAACCAGCGCTGCAGGGCGCGGGGATTCGCGGCGTTCAATTGCGCCTGGGGCAACACCGTTCACTCGAATACCGCGCGGTCCAAGTTCTTTGGCCATCGCGCGGGTCCATGTATCAAGAGCGGCCTTGCTGGCAGAATAAAGCGCCGCTCCTTTTGCCGGGAAGGTCGCGTTCACAGATGAGATGTTGATCACGCTGGCACCTGCCGTCAGATGCGGCAAAGCAGCATCCAGCAGGGCTTTTGGCGCGCCGAGATTGACGGCGTAGATCAACGATGCATCACCGTCGTCCATTTCGATTACGCCTGCGTTGTTGACGATCACATCAAGCCGCCCGAATTTTTTGATGACGGCATCGATGATCCGCTCAGCATTGGCAGGATCAGACAGGTCCGCTTGAACCGAGAGAGCAGCAGGGGTGTCACTTGGCGGGGGTGTGCTGTGATAGGTGATGGCGACCGTGTGATCGGCGGCCAGATCCGCAGCAATCGCACGGCCAATGCCGCGTGCAGCACCGGTGATCAGGGCAATGAGGGGCATGAACGTGCGCTCCGGCAAAAGGAAAACTCCGGTCAGCCTAACGAAAAAGCCCCCCGCCGCAATGCGCAACGAGGGGCTTTGAAGTCATGCAGATAGCGTTTATTCCGCGGCGATGGCGCTGTCTTTGGCCAGATCGCGCAGCACGTAATGCAGCACACCGCCGTGTTCGATGTACTCGATCTCGATTGCGGTATCGATGCGGCACTTCAAGGTGATCTCCTTGACCGCGCCATCCGCCATCGTGATCGTGCAAGGCACTTCTTCCAAGGGCTTGATCGTGTCGAGCCCAGAGATAGAGACAGTTTCTTCGCCTGTCAGGCCCAGCGACTTGCGGGTGTCGCCGTTGGTGAACTCAAACGGGATCACGCCCATGCCGACGAGGTTGGAACGGTGAATGCGCTCAAAGCTTTCGGCGATCACTGCCTTGACGCCCAAAAGTGCTGTGCCTTTGGCCGCCCAGTCGCGCGAAGACCCGGCACCGTACTGTTCGCCACCAAAGATCACCAGCGGTGTGCCGGCTTCTTGGTACGCCATGGCCGCGTCAAAGATCGACGTTTGCCCGCCATTCGGACCGTTAGTATAGCCGCCCTCAACCCCATCCAACATCTCGTTTTTGATGCGGATGTTGGCGAATGTACCGCGCATCATGACCTCGTGGTTGCCACGACGCGAGCCGTAAGAGTTGAACTCCCGCACGGGCACTTGACGCTCAACAAGGTACTGCCCCGCAGGGGTACTTTCCTTGAAAGATCCCGCAGGCGAGATGTGGTCAGTCGTGATCATGTCACCCAAAAGAGCGAGCACCTTTGCATCTTCGATATTCGAAATCACACCCGGCTCAGGCGACATGCCTTGGAAATAGGGTGGGTTTTGAACATAGGTAGACGTCGGTGGCCAGTCGTAGGTTTGGCTGTCAGTGATTTCGACGCCTTGCCATTTTTCGTCGCCCTTAAAGACGTCAGCATATTTGGTCTGGAACGCCTCACGGGTGACGGTCAGCTCAACCAACTCAGCGACTTCTTGTGTCGTGGGCCAGATATCCTTGAGATACACATCTTCACCGTCTGGTGTTTGGGCAATCGGGTCTGTGGCCAGATTGATATCCATCGTACCAGCCAAGGCATACGCGACCACCAGCGGGGGTGACGCCAGATAGTTGGCACGCACGTCAGGCGATATCCGCCCCTCAAAGTTGCGGTTGCCCGACAGAACTGAAGTTGCAACCAGATCGCCTTCGGCAATCGCGCTGCTGATTTCAGGCTGAAGCGGTCCGGAGTTGCCGATACATGTCGTGCAACCATAACCGACAAGGTTAAACCCAAGCTTGTCGAAATCTTCCTGCAGACCCGCAGCCTCAAGATACGCACTCACAACCTGCGAGCCGGGTGCCAGTGATGTCTTGACCCAAGGTTTTCGGTCAAGGCCCAACGCGGCCGCTTTGCGCGCGACAAGCCCTGCGCCGATCATGACGTAAGGGTTTGAAGTATTGGTGCACGAAGTGATCGATGCAATGACAACCTTGCCGGATTCGAGCGTATAATCCTCTCCTTCAACCACAACTTCCTTGCCCATCGGGCGCTTGAAGGTGTTGGCCATCTCGGAGGCAAACGCCTCTTTGGCTCCGGTCAGTGCCACGTAGTCTTGTGGGCGCTTTGGACCAGAGATCGCTGGCACGATGGTGCCCATATCAAGGCTCAATGTGTCGGTATAGATCGGTGCATAATCCGCATCACGCCACATGCCATTTTCTTTGGCATAGGCTTCAACCAGTGCAATCCGGTCCTCATCGCGGCCCGTTGTGCGCAAGTAACGAAGCGTCTCGCCATCGATTGGGAAGAACCCGCAAGTCGCGCCATATTCCGGTGCCATGTTTGCGATTGTCGCACGGTCCGCCAAAGGCAGATGGTCCAATCCTTCGCCGTAGAATTCAACGAATTTGCTTACTACGCCTTTGGTGCGCAGCATTTCAACAACCTTCAGAACCAGATCGGTCCCGGTGGTGCCTTCCATCATACGGCCCGTCAGCTCAAAACCGACAACTTCGGGGATCAGCATCGAAATTGGCTGGCCCAGCATCGCGGCTTCGGCCTCAATCCCGCCAACACCCCAGCCCAACACGGCCATGCCGTTGACCATAGTAGTGTGGCTGTCGGTGCCGACAAGCGTATCAGGATAAGCAACCTCATGCCCGTGCTGGTCCTTGTCGGTCCAAACGGTTTGCGAGAGGTATTCAAGGTTCACCTGATGGCAAATACCGGTGCCGGGGGGCACAACGCGGAAGTTGTTAAACGCCTTCTGACCCCATTTAAGGAAAGTATACCGCTCCATGTTGCGTTCATATTCGCGGTCAACGTTCATCTGGAACGCCCGCGGGTTGCCGAATTCGTCAATCATCACCGAGTGGTCGATAACCAAATCAACGGGGTTCAGCGGGTTAATCTTCTCGGCGTCGCCACCCAAGGCGACCAGCCCGTCGCGCATTGCAGCCAGATCAACAACAGCCGGTACGCCGGTAAAATCCTGCATCAGCACGCGGGCAGGGCGGTATGCGATCTCGCGAGGGTTCTTGCCACCTTTGGCACCCCATTCAGCAAACGCCTTGATGTCGTCAACGGTGACGGTCTTACCGTCCTCAAAACGCAGCATGTTTTCCAGCACCACTTTCAATGCGGCGGGGAGTTTCGAGAAATCCCCAAGACCGGCTTCTTGAGCGGCGGGGATGGAGTAATAAGCGATGGACTGTGTGCCCGCGCTCAGTGTTTTGCGCGTTTTGGCCGTGTCTTGACCGACGATGATTGTCATGAAGATGTTCCCTTGCATGTAAGTGTTGAGGCAGAGATTGGAGCCTAAATGCCCCATGAACGCTGAGTTTTCAACCGCATTCGGGGCCTCTTTGTTAGTTTTGTATACCATTGTGTACCGAAAATGCCAAAAACCCTTAGAAGTTGGGTCTCAAGAAACCTTGATTGGCTATTACAGACCACTGCGGCTAGATCATTGGTAAGCTGAATTGCTACAACTGGAATCACATGTCCCGCCATTTTATCGCCGCTGCCGCCTTCGTTTCATTCCTCACGACGCCGCTTTTTGCAGAGCAGCGCCCAGTCGTGGTCGAACTTTATACCTCTCAAGGGTGCAGCAGTTGCCCACCGGCGGATGAAATCCTGAGCGCGCTCAAGGATCGAGACGACGTCATCGCCATCGCGTTGCATGTGGATTATTGGGACTACATCGGTTGGAAAGACCCTTTCGGTCATCCTGCCCACGCCGAACGCCAGCGCGCTTTTGCGACGACAGCAGGGCGGCGTACGATCTATACACCTGAAATGGTAGTGAACGGCCAAACGGATATCGTTGGGGCAAAGCCCATGGCGCTTTCAAAGGCTATTGCGGAGCACGCAGCAAAGCCTCAGACGATCGCATTAGATGTAGTGCGCGATGGTGAAACCCTGCGCATCAATGCCCTGTCAAAGGTTGATGGCGGCGGCCCGGTCGAAGTGCATCTGCTGCGTATTACACCCGAACAAACAACTGAGATCACGCGCGGCGAAAACCGCGGGAAGTCCATCGCATACACCCATATCGCCCATGATTGGCAGATCATCGGTAGTTGGGACGGCAAATCCGAATTTGAGATGTCAGTGCCGGTTTCGGGAGATGATCCTGCCGTAGTGATCCTGCAAAGTCCGAATGCAGGACCGATCATGGCTGCAGCGCAGGTCGACTGACGGCTAGTTTGAATTGCAGGCCCTATCAAGGCTTTGTGCGGTCCTGCTAACCAGAGCTCTCTGTCAGGAATCTGTTTTTGAAGCCGTCCGAGATTCCGTTTTGCCGTAGAGCGTTCAACGCCGCACTCTACGGATGGGCTGCGGCATCCAGATGCCGTTCGAGGCCATATCCGCCATTCATTGCGAGGGTCGTGTCGCGCACGGGCTAATCCGTTATGCATAATCCAAGGCTTTGGACCGCCAATGACGGCGGATCGAAACCACTGTCCAAGTCCGAGTTGCCCCGCGCGCTGAGGCTGTCGTTAAGTGTTTGCGTCGAGGGTGGGCGGCTACTTGGGCACTGGTGCTTCGAAAACGCACTCAAACGATGGATAGCCAGCCTGTCGAAGAACTTTGAGCGGGATCAGCACTCGGTCAGGCTGCTCGCCAACCGGGGGTGGCACTCAAAGCAGCTTTGCAAGAAGGATGGGTGGGTAGCGCCAACCTTTATACAAGCGGGGAGCAGAAAAAATAGGCCAATGTACACGGCCAAAGTCTGCCGCCAGATCATTCATCCGTTTCCTCTTCCTCCTCTTCGATCACCAGCAGCAAATCACCACTTTGTTCCATTCTGCGAATAGCAGCGATGATGGCTCCCATTGCCTCTTCGACGTCTGCTGGCTTGACCTTACCGGCTTCTTCGACGTCTTCACGCAGCTGATCGGCCATACGGCCTGACATATTTTCGAGGATGTAATCGCGCGCAGTGGCAAAACCAGCAGCCTCCGCCCCGGCGATCGCGAGAAGAAGTTGAGCGGGGTCGACCTCGCGCAGGATCCGCGGGATGTCTCTGGGTGCAATGCGCTGCGGGATGTTGGCAAAGGTAAAGATCGCTTTGCGCACGGCATTGGCAAAAATCTGATCGGTGTCATCAAGCCCTGTCAGCACATCATCGCGCGTCAATGTGTTGGAGGAATTGAGGATCGCGCCAACCCGCTCGACCGGGTTGGTATCAAAGGCGCGTAGGGGTTCTGAATCCAACTGTGTTGCCAATGATAACCCAATCCTGTCCACAGCGTCTGGCGTTACGGCGTTGGTAAGCGACACTGCATAGGTTACCTGACGGGCTTTCGGTCCGGGCAGGCGGCTAAGCAGTTCAGCGGCTAGCGACACATCCAGTTTTGAGAGCATCACAGCGCCAATTTCGACACTCTCGTTTTCTAGTACCGGCAGCAGCTTTTCTGGACTAAGTCCGCGCAACCTTGTCCATGGATCACCAGTGGATTTGACGCCTGCTTCCTTGCGCAAACGCGCTGCCGTATGGCGGCTGATTTTGCCGTCTAGCGCGTCCAAGGCTCCCGCAATCCCACCTGGGAAAGACAGGCCAATACGTTCAAGTTCGTCCGTGAATTCGTCGATAACTGCAGCAAGTGTGTCCCGGTCAACGGTGCGCATCGATCCCATCTGAGTGGTCAAGCGCGCTTGGAATTCGTCCGGTAGTTCCTCAAGCGGAATATCAGCCCCTTCGTTGATGAGCAGACGCACGACAATTGCAGCTTTTGCCTTGCGGCTAAGGCCCATTAGCGCGTTTGAAGCGGTGCCGGGTATTGCCGGTAAGCCTCGAACCGGGGTCATATCATTCATTAATCACCATCCCATCAACCATGGCTAAAACTTGGCATGGAAAAGTGAAAAATTACTGAAACTGCGATCATTATTAGAGATAATGCAAAACGGGCCCCGCATTCATTGCGAGACCCGTTCCATTAGATCGAATTAAGATCAGTAGTTGTATGTACGCCCGGAAGAGATGGCCGTGCGCAGGGACGCTTCAGCCCAGCTGCCGCTGCCACCGTGATCACGGATGGCGCGCAATTGTGCGAACGCAGCCGTGATATCGCCGTCATCGACAAATCCTTGGCCCATGTAAGAACGCGCCAAAATGTTACCGGGGTTTACCGCCAACGCACGTCCGTAGAAATCCATTGCCGCATCGCGGTTGCCCATCTTGCGGTTGGTAAAACCAAGGTAGGTCAAGGTGCGGTCGTCATTTTGTGGCATCGTGGCCAGAACAATCTGCGCGTTTTCGTATTGGCCATCATAGGCCAGCGATCGCACTGTCTGGTAGCGGCTGTCCGTATCGAGCCGGTGATTATTCGCGTCCACGCAAGTTTTGGTCTTTTTGTCGTAAACCTGTCCATTTTCGCATTTTGGTTTGGAGGGTGAGGAAGATTCTTCTCCGGCAGCAAATAGGCCGGTGGGCAAGGCGAGGGTTAGGGCAGCTGCAATAACAAGGCGCATAAAGGGTCTCCGGTAAATTAATTACGATGTATGTCTCAAATTAGCAGCCGCTCCCCCCGAGTAAAGGGGAAGGCCTACAAGCTTCGATCACATTTTTGAGGGTGCTTTAGGTCGTTCCATCCACAACGCAGCTGCCGGTAGCGGCGTCATAGATGGTTCCAATGGCACAAGAGACGGCTTGTTTGTCATGGCTGCATCCAGCCGCAAGGGCGATGCTTGGCAACAACGCGAGGGTTGCCGTGGCAAGTGCAATTCCAAGTTTCATCATCTTACTCCTTTGGTCCGCAGATCAAACAAGAGTAGCGCGAATTGCCAAAATCACAAAGCGCGAGGTGCTAGATCACGATAAGCCGCGTAAAATCGCCGGTTTTGGGTGAGCTTCCCGGCAAAGCAGCGCTCCGCCGGGAAAGTTCATCAATCGCCGAACACGCGGGCGAAAATCGTATCAACATGTTTTGTATGGTAGCCGAGGTCGAATTTCTCTTCGATCTGTTCGGCACTCAGGGCGGCCAGCACTTCGTCATCCGCCAAAAGTTCGGTTTTGAAATCCTTACCTTCTTCCCAGACCTTCATCGCGTTGCGCTGAACCAGCTTATAGCTGTCTTCACGGCTGACACCGGCCTGTGTGAGTGCCAGCAAGACCCGCTGCGACATCACGAGGCCGCTGAACTTGTTCATATTGGCCAGCATGTTGTCAGGATAGATCAGCATTTTGTCGATCACGCCGGTCAAACGGTGCAGCGCAAAATCAAGGGTAATCGTAGTGTCAGGACCAATCGCGCGCTCAACCGAGGAATGCGAAATATCGCGTTCATGCCACATCGTGACATTTTCCATCGCTGGGATCACAGCCATTCGGATCGTACGAGCCAGACCGGTGAGGTTCTCGGTCAAAACCGGGTTTTTCTTATGCGGCATCGCAGAGGAGCCTTTTTGACCGGCCGAGAAGAACTCTGCGCCTTCCAATACTTCGGTGCGCTGCATGTGGCGTACTTCGGTGGCAACATTTTCGATGGAGCTGGCAATCACCCCAAGGGTCGCAAAGAAGGCTGCGTGGCGGTCGCGCGGGATCACTTGGGTGCTGATTGGTTCGGGCGACAGACCCAGCTTGGCACAAACGTGTTCTTCGACAGCAGGATCAATATTTGCAAATGTGCCTACTGCCCCTGAGATCGCACCGGTGGCAATTTCTTCACGCGCTGTCTTGAGGCGGCGCAGGTTGCGGTCCATTTCCGCGTAAAAACGCGCGAAAGTCAGACCCATTGTTGTAGGTTCCGCGTGGATGCCGTGGCTGCGGCCCACACGAAGGGTATCTTTATGCTCCATCGCGCGGCGCTTGAGGGCCGCCAGCAGCAGATCCAAATCAGCAATCAACAAATCAGCGGCGCGGGTCAGTTGGACGTTAAAGCAGGTGTCCAGCACGTCTGATGATGTCATGCCCTGATGCACAAAGCGTGCCTCGTCGCTGCCGACATGTTCGGCCAGATGTGTCAGAAACGCAATGACGTCATGTTTGGTCACTGCTTCGATCTCGTCGATGCGGGCCACATCGAATTCGACGTCTTTGGCTTTCCACACCGCATCAGCGTTTTCGCGTGGGATTACACCCAGATCGGCCATGGCGTCGCAGGCGTGTGCCTCGATCTCGTACCAGATGCGAAACTTTGTCTGGGGGGACCAAATCGCAACCATATCAGGACGGGAATAGCGAGGGATCATGGGCATGCACCTTTTTGTGACTGTTATCGGAGGTCACGGGCGCAATAGACCGCTGGGTGGTGAAGGACAAGTCGCGAGCCTGCTTGATGGGGCATTTTACGCCGTTCCCAGCGTGGCGTGCGGCCAGAGCGCGCCTAGACGCTCTGCCGAAAATCAGGGGGCGAGTTCTGTGACAACCTCAGAAGCGCGCTCTAATGTGCGGTGAACTGGACAGCGGTCTGCGATTTCCAACAGCCGAGCGCGTTGCTCGTCCGTGAGGGCACCCGACAGGCTGATCCGACGTTTCCACGTGTCGATTTTATCGCCGGAGCCGGTTTCCGCATCCTGTGCATGGACCTTGTTGTGGCTGACATCCACGCTGACATGTTCCAACGGCCAACCTTTGCGGCGGGCGTACATACGGATGGTCATCGACGTACACGCCCCAAGCCCCGCAGAGAGAAACCCATAAGGCGACATGCCACGATTGGTCCCACCATAGGCCAGCGGTTCATCGGCCAACCCGTGGTGCAGCGGCCCTGAGGTGACATCCTGGAGGAAACCCGCACTATCCGCTTCAGATACCCGCACAATGCCCTCAGGGGCACCGGGGGGCGGTGCAGGCGGCTTAAGCGGTACATAGCGCCCCGCCCAGGTGGCAATCACGTCAGCGGCGTATTCAGCATCCTCAGCGCGCGAAATCAGATGATCGGCATTGTCGAGGGTAACAAAGCTCTTGGGGTGCTTGGCCGCGAGAAAAATCTCGCTGGCGTTTTCAACGCCGACGATGCTGTCGTTGGGGGCATGCAAGACCAGAAGCGCCGCGTCGAGTGATGCAATAGCAGGGGCCAACGCCCCGGTCGAAACATCTTCGATGAACGCTTTGCCGATCTTGAAAGGCCGCCCACCAAGCGATACCTCGGCGACGCCTTTTTCCTTAATCTCCGGCAATGCGTCCGCAAAGTTATGGGTCACATGCCCAGGATCAAACGGCGCGCCCAATGTGGCCACCGCACGAATGCCAGGCAATTGTCCCGACGCCTTAAGCACCGCAGCCCCACCAAGGCTGTGGCCAATAAGCAAACTAGGCGCAAAACCACGCCCGCTTAGATAGGTGCAGGCCGCAATCAGATCACTGACGTTCGAGGTGAATGAGGTATTTGCAAATTCACCTTCGGAATGCCCAAGCCCGGTAAAGTCAAACCGCAGCACCGCAATGCCCATACCCGCAAGACGGGCTGCAATACGGCGTGCAGCTGGGATGTCCTTGCCACAGGTAAAGCAATGCGCAAACAGCGCTGTAGCCAGATGGGGTCCATCAGGCAGATCAAGCCGTGCTGACAGCTGGCTGCCATCATGGCCGGGAAAGGTGACGCGCTCGGTTGGCATTGGGGAATCTCCGCTTGTTAACACCAAAGTGGGAGATCAACGCAGTCAGGGCAAGGGGATGACATGTGTCTCACGACGGTGTGACGCTGGGGGCCCGCATCATCTCGTGTTTGCACGTCACTGCTGCGCGGCGTACCAAAGCACAAAGAACCTCGGAACGGAGTGCCTCAGATGCATGACAAACCCCAACCCAAGCTTAGACCCGCCACTTTGACTGCCCAAGCTGCAGGTGCCGTAGACGCCACAACCGACGGCGTTGTGCCTGCCGTGCATCCCGCGACGACATTTATACGTGATGAAGACTACGAGACGGGCGCGCAAAACAATACGTACCTGCGGTCGAATGCACCTAACGGGCGGATGGTGGAAAACCTGCTGGCCAAATTGGAAGGTGCCGCAGATGCGATGGTTTTTCCGTCGGGGATGGCCGCTGTTGCTGCCGTATTTCGGACGGTGCCAAGTGGGGCTGCGGTGTTGGTGCAAAGCCAGATTTACTGGGGCACCACCGCTTGGATTCGCGCCTTTTGTGAACGGCGTGACATTACACTGATTGAGGTCGAAGCCTCTGATACGGCGGCCTTTGGCGCGGCATGTGACGCCCACCGCCCGGCACTGGCGTGGATCGAAACACCGTCAAACCCGTGGCTGCGCAGCGTCGACATCACCGCCTGCGCCGAGGCCGCACATGGGGTAGGGGCCACATTGGTCGCTGACATGACGGCCGCTACCCCGGTGTTGACACAGGCCTTATCTTTTGGGGCCGATGTGGTCATGCATTCAGCGACCAAAGGGATCAACGGGCACTCAGACGTACTGGCCGGCGCATTGGCCGTTGCCGACGCAGAAAGCGCCTTGTGGCAAGCCGTGCGGGCCGATCGTGATATGGCAGGTGCTGTCTTGGGCCCGTTTGAGGCTTGGCTGTTGTTGCGCGGCATGCGCACGCTGCCTTTGCGGGTAGAACGGATGTCGACCAACGCGCTGGCCCTTGCGCAGTTCTTGGAAGATCACCCCAAGGTCGAGCAAGTTATGTACCCCGGATTGCCTAGCCACGAGGGCCACGTGGTTGCCTTGCGGCAGATGACGGGCGGCTTTGGCCCACTCCTGTCCTTTGTGGTGCGGGGCGGGGCAACTGCGGCGCTGGGCGCGGTGGGACGCTTGCAGCTCTTTCACCGGGCGACGTCACTTGGTGGAGTCGAAAGCCTAGTGGAGCACCGCCATACGATCGAGCCGCACACTGGGATCCCCGAAGGATTGCTGCGTCTGTCCGTCGGGATCGAAGATGTACGCGACTTGCAAGATGATTTGGCACAGGCGCTGGGCCAGTAGGATTACGGGGTTGGCCTTAGAGAGTTAAGGTTGGCTGAGCCGCCGGGTTCTTTGCAGGTCCCAGTGCCGTACCCGCCCACCGTAAGCGTAGCGCGTTGGATACGACAAACACACTCGACAACGCCATAGCCCGAGCCGCTAGCATGGGTGATAAAAGCGTGCCGCTCCAAGGGTAAAGGATACCTGCTGCTACCGATAAAGCGTGACATCATAAGCAAACGCCCAGAACAGGTTCTGGCGGATGTTGCGCATGGTGGTCCTGCTGATTGCAAAGGCCTTGACAACACCGGTGGTGTCGCCCGACGTCAACACGACATCTGTAGTTTCAATCGCTACGTCAGTGCCAGTTCCGATCGCAATGCCAACATCGGCCTGGGCCAACGCTGGGGCGTCGTTGGTGCCGTCACCAACAAAGCCAACCTTGCCGTTTCGCTGCAGCTCGATGATCGCCGCGCGTTTGCCGTCTGGCATGACGTCGGCCACAACGTCGTCGATCCCAAGCGCGTGCGCTACCGCATCTGCCGTCGCTTGTCCGTCCCCCGTAATCATAACGACCCGCAGGCCATACGATTTCAACGCATCAACAGTTTGCCGCGCGCTGGGCTTGACCGGATCAGACACACCTACGATGGCAGCGATCTTACCATTTTGCGCAACATAAATTGCCGTTTGCCCGGCCGATGCCAATGCCTCAACCCGTTTCTCAAACTCTCCAGTCTTTATCCCCTCTAAGGTCATCAAACGCGCGGCATCAATCAGCAAATCCTGACCTGCGGCGTGCGCTTTGATGCCCATGCCAGCAAGCGCCTCAAAGCTGTCAGGCGCTGTGATCGGAGGGCCTTCCGCCATGGCCGCATCCACAATTGCTCGGGCGATGGGGTGCTCAGATTGTGCTTCCACGCCGACAACCGCGCCCAACAACGCGTTGTGGTCGACGCCGTCGCTCACCTCGTTGTCAGCGTAGGGTGACCGATCGTTTGGGCACCGGTCCTATCCAAAGCGATCACAGCGATGTCCTGCAGGCCTTGTAGCGCACCACCCTTGCGAAACAGCGCACCCATCTCAGCCGCGCGCCCAGTCCCCACCATGATCGATGTCGAAACCGCCAATCCCATGGCGCAGGGGCAGGCGATGATCAGCACTGCAACACCGGCAACCAACGCTTGGCTCAGGGCAGGGTCACGGCCTACGCGGGTTGCGCGAAAGACCAGGGCATCCATGCCATTGACTGTACCGCCTGTGGCCTCCGTGCCAATTATTTTTTCGACCGGAAGAGGCTCTCCGGTGATCATCGCCTCGTCGACCCAGCGTGTCCCCAACGTCACGGCGCCATCCACCGCAACGCGGTCGCCGGGGCGCAGATGGATAAGATCATCAACCGAAATCTCTGCGATGGGCAGGGCGGTAATCTCGCCGTTTCGTTCCACCCGCGCCGTTTTGGGGCGGAATCTGGCAAGATTGCGGATCGCCTCGCCAGTGCGACCTTGGCGCGCGCCTCAAGGAAACGACCGAGCAGGATGAGCGCGACAATGACCGCTGCGGCTTCGAAATAGAACGCGCGCGAGGGGGCAGGCAAAAACCCTGGCAAGAACGTGGCGACGGTGGGAAATGCATAGGCCGCTCCCGTACCCAACGCGACAAGCGCATTCATATCAGCGGCCCCACGTCGCAGTGCGGGAACCCCCTTGGCAAAGAACATGCGGCCTGGACCAATTAACACAAGCGTAGTCAGCAAGAGTTGCACAATCCAAGAGCTTTGCATGCCGATGCCATGAGCAATCCAATGGTGGAATGCAGGAATCACATGCCCGCCCATTTCCAAGATAACGACAGGCAACGCCAGTGCTGCCGCCACACTAAGGTCATGCCGTAGTACTTTGATTTCGAGATATTTTCGAGCGCCCCCGTCCTGTCCATTTTTCTGCAACTGGGCCGAATATCCACGCAGCCGTGGCCGCCTGTGCGATCTGCGAGGGTGTGATCACCCCATCGATATAGGACACCTTCGCCTGACCAGGCGCGAGGTTCACACATCGCGCAAACCCAGTAACTCTGCCAATGATCGTTCGACCCGGCCCACATGGGACGCGCAGGACGTGTCATCAATACTAAGTGTCCTGCGGCTTGTTTTGGGTCAAAATCTGCTCCTGCGATAATGTGTGTGGTCTACTCAGATACGGGGGGGCGTTGCTAGAAGGTCATGACCTTCGGTGCAGAATGAAAAGGCCCCGGCATTGGATGCCGGGGCGCTAGGGTCGTTGAATCGAAGAGATTGATCAGGCTGCGCGTCGTTTGCGGCGGGCTACAGCGAGGCTGCCCAGGCCGGCCAACAGCAGCGGAAGTGCAGCAGGCAATGGCACGGGTGAGGGGTCAACAGGTACGTTCAATACAGAAGGGTCGCCCGTTACATGCAAGACCGATGGATTGCCGTTGGCCGCGGCGTAGATCAGGTTGAAACGGCCACCGGAAAAGTCAAATGCATGGTTGACAGCAACCGTCGGCGACGGGTGATTGACCTCAAGCACGCGATTATCATAGAGGCGAATGCCATCATCATGACGAATGTTGCCGGCAAAAGCGCCAAGACCCATTGCTGCAAAATTAAAGAGCGTAGTATTTTGGAACGTCGGCGTGCTGAGGATCAAACCGCCGATTGCATCGGTAAGGCCGGTTACGGCTCCACTGCCTGACGCGAAAAAATTTGCGATCGTCGTGGTGCTGCTGTTGCCGCTGCTAAGGCCAAAATCTAGTGCGCCTGTATAGGTTACTGTGGCATCTATATTATCTAGCAAGTGATGGAGCGTTGCACCTGCTGCGCTGCGACTGCCGCCAGCGTTATAATTTGCGATATCAACGGTGAACGTGCCGCTGAGTGTCGCAGATTGCGCTGCTCCGGCGAAAATACCGATGGCCAATGTGGTGGAAGCGAGAATTGCTTTAAAAAACATAGCTTTAGTCTCCGTGCCGAAAGGGCAATACTGATTAACTTAAAATTGTGCAGGATCCGGGGGGGTGGATCCTGCACATAATGTGATGAAACGGTGTGAAACGTTGGGATCATCAATTACGGTTATAATGTGTCACGAGCTTCAAATAAAATCATTTAAGTTCAGATAGTTGATGAATTTCGGACAAAAGGGGCTAGCAAAGCAACATTGTCCGTTGAAACAGAACAATCTCGCCGTTTTGGGGGTTTTATTTTTGAATGTCCCGTTTGGAGGGAATTTTTTAGATTGAATTAAGGCAAATTGATCTGTGGAACGATGATCAGTTCACTCGATCCGTGCTCGACTGTCGTAAATCCAGAAACAGACCTGTCCCCCAGCGGGGCCCTCTCGGCGACTGAAAGGCGAAAACTAGGCCAAATTATGGCAACATCAAGGCTCAGACGGCATTGCGATTCTCACGCAGCGCGGGAATTTAGGTCCTAGTCCGATCAACTAAGAGGTTGATTCAGCCGCCCATCAGGGCAGAATCAAACGGATATTTGGTTAAATTCTCAAACCCGTCTTCGGTCACCAATACCTGATCCTCAAGCTTAATTGAGAAATCCGCGCCCTCTTCGGAAACCAATGCCTCAACACACAGAACCATGCCAGGCTCGAGAGGATAGTCATACGATCCCTCAATCGCTTTGTCAGGATAACGCACCAACGGCCACTCATCACACAGGCCCACGCCGTGCATTAAGCAACCGTATTTCTGCTTTTGAAACTTGGCATCCAGCACATGGGTGCCTGCAGTCAGTTCCGGGATCATCACACCAGGGCGCAGCATCTCTGCGTTGCGTTGGATATGCTCGACACCGTGTTGCATGGCATAGACCATGTCGGGGCGGGGCTTATCGGGTCCGATCCACCAACTGCGCGAGATGTCGACGCAGATACCATATGACCCCACCAGATCAGTATCAAAGCTGATGATCTCATTGGGTTGGGTGATGCGCGGGCCGCATTCTTGAAACCATGGATTGGTGCGCGGCCCCGAAGACAACAAGCGCGTCTCAATCCATTCACCGCCCCGTTTGATGTTCTCGGCATGTAGCACGGCCCAAATGTCATCCTCTGACGTTTGACCATCGCCTACTTGAGCGCGGGCGAATTCCTCCATCTTACGTATTGATGTCTCGCAGGCGTGGCTGGCACAGCGCATCGCATGGATTTCATCAGGTCCTTTAACCGCGCGCGATTTCTCGGTGACTTCTTCACCATCCATGACCTCGAACCCTAACCGTTCAAGCGAGCGCAGGCCGTGCAACATGATTTTGTCAACGCCTAGGCGCGAGTTGCCGCCGCCATGCTCGTCAATCAGGTCGCGTACTTCTGCGGCAAAAACATCGGCAGCCTCGCCAATCTTGTCGCCGCGATCAAAGTAGAAGAAGTCAGCGCCTGTGCGTTGTTCACGGACCAATGGATTAAATGTGCTCAGAAACGGCGAACTTTTGTAATCCCAGATCACCATATACCCGTCGGCGCACAGCAAAACGGCACGGAATGGGTTATGCGTGTTCCACAGCTGCATGTTGGTGCTGTCAGTGGCGTAGCGGATGTTGAGCGGATCAAACATCAGCACGCCGCCATAATCGCGGTCCACCACGTGTTGTGTCAGCCGCTCCCAACGGAAGCGCCGCATTGCTTCGAGGTTGGGCAGGGTCAGCCCGGCTGCTTCCCACTCGGCGAAGGCAAGGCGCGTCGGCCCGATTTCAACACGGTTCATGTCATTGGGCGACCCGTCGGGCAAAAAAGCCCCCTTGTCCGGATCAATCTTGCGGGTGTCGCTGTAATGTTGGTTCATCGTGTTTGCCCTTCCTCGGCTTACCCAATCGTGGCGCGGAATGACGCAGCAAAATATCCAGTTAGCGACGTGTTTTGGGGTCGTTTTCGTCAAAATCCGCAGATACGACAGGGAATGGATGCAATTTTTCAAAATGCGCTGCCGGCCGAAATGGATGGCACCCCCGGATTGCCCGGTGTTGCCCCTTGCGGTCCAGAGGACTGGCTGCGCTTAGATGACGCCTATGCCGGGCAGATGGCTTACCGTGCTGCGTTGTTGTCTCAAGATAGGTCTTCAGTGCTGTGGTTGGATCCAGACGCTCTAGCGGCCGCTGTTGAGGTTCTCGAAGAGGCGTTAACCCTGCTGCCCGCGCTTGGGTTTGTCTGCGATGCTCAGGGGGTGACCTGTCCTGATGGACGCCGAGTGATGATCGACATGACCGATCCGTTGGGCACTCTGGGCTTGCTGGTCCAAGAAGACATCTGCCTGATGCAAAAACGCGGCGATGAACACGTGCTGACAGGGGCGGTGCTGTGCTTTCCGGCAAGTTGGCTCTTGTCGGAAAAAGTGGGCCGGCCGCTCACGGGGATCCACGATACTGTCGATGAATACGGACGCGACCTTGCCCGCCGTGTGCAGCGATTGTTTGATGGCGTACGGGTTGGCAAGCCAATGTGGCGCTTCAACTACTTGACCTATGCGGACGCAGATTTGCACCAGCCGTTATCAGTGCTGGCCCATCGCGAGATTGAGGACGATCACCCGTTCATCCGCGCCGAACGCCAGTGCATCTTGCGTCTGCCACGCACTCAGGCGGTTATTTTCTCAATTCATACCTATGTGGTGCCGCGCTAACTTAGCCGTCGATCTTGGCTCCCATGATCGCAATGGCTTGCTGGTACACGGTCGCCGCGTTCCACTTTTTGATCACTTGAAAGTTTGGCTGCCCTTCTTGATAGCCTTGGCCTGGCTTCCACCCTTTCTTGCGCAGGAAATTGGCGGTCGACGCCAATGCGTCTGTCTGGTTGTACAGATCCACACGCCCGTCGCCGGATGCATCCACCCCGTAGCGCAACGCATTGCCAGGTAAGAACTGTGTGTGACCCAGCTCGCCATGCTTGGCACCCTTGGTGTTACTATTGATGCTGCCGCGATCAACCAGCATGAGCGCGCCAACCGCATGGGGCACAAAGAACGCTGAGCGGCGGCAGTCATAGGCCAGTGTGGTGATCGCAGAGACAACCGCCGAGTTCCCCATAAACCCCCCAAAGGCGGTTTCCATTCCGTGGATGGCCAGCAAGACGCCAGCGGGCACACCGTATTGGCGCTCAAGCGCGGCATAGAAATTCGCATTCGCCGCTTTGCGCGAGCGGCCTTTGTTGATGATCGTATTGGCACCGCGCACCTGCATGAATTTGTCCAAGGTGTATTTGAACGACTTTTGGTTGCGGTCTGCTTTGATCGTGCCCGTAGCATAACGCGCCTGCGCCAAGGCATTGAGGCCGGGCTGTTTTACGCCAGCCGCTTTTGCTTCGGCAGCAAAAGACGCTTTCCACGCGTCAAAGCCGCCCGCGTTGTTCCCACATTGCGCCGCAAGGGCAGGGGTCGAAAAGATAATTGTCGCAGTTGTGGCAAGAACGGCAGAGCGAAGAAAACCCATGAAATAGACCTCAGATTGGTAATGCTATGTGGCTGCCGGTTAGTTTAGCCAGCGTTGCCAGACATGCAAACATCAATGCGCAACAACCGTTAGAGAGCCCCCGCAGAGGTTTCGAGGGGGCGACATGTAAAAAGAGCGCCCCAATGTGGGACGCCCTTCGAGGTATTGGATTTTAGGTGCGGCTTAGCAGCTGTAGTACATGCCAAATTCAACAGGGTGCGGCGTGTGCTCGTACTGGTGAACCTCTTCCATCTTCAGGTCGATATAGCCGTCTACCTGGTCTTTGGTGAACACGTCACCGGCCAGCAAGAAGTCCATATCTTTTGTCAGCTCGTCGAGTGCTTCGCGCAAAGACCCACAGACAGTTGGGATGCCGGCCAGTTCTTCGGCAGGTAGATCATAGAGGTTTTTATCCATGGCTTCGCCGGGATCGATTTTGTTTTTGATGCCGTCAAGGCCGGCCATCAGCAACGCAGCGAAACACAAGTAAGGGTTGGCTGCCGGATCGGGGAAGCGCGCCTCAACACGTTTTGCCTTGGGCGATTCAGTCCATGGGATCCGGACACAACCCGAGCGGTTGCGAGCAGAATAGGCACGCAGTACGGGCGCTTCAAAGCCAGGGATCAAACGCTTGTAGCTGTTTGTCGCCGGGTTGGTGAAGGCGTTCAGCGCTTTTGCATGGGTCAGGATGCCACCAATGAACCACAGGGCTTCTTGGCTTAGATCGGCGTATTTGTCGCCTGCAAAAATCGGCTTGCCGTCTTTCCAGATAGACATGTTCACGTGCATGCCAGACCCGTTGTCGCCGTAGATCGGCTTGGGCATGAATGTCGCGGACTTGCCGTAAGCGTGCGCCACGTTGTGGATCACGTATTTGTACTTCTGCAGCTCATCAGCTTGTTTGGTAAGGCTGTCAAAGATCAAGCCAAGTTCGTGCTGACAGGACGCCACCTCGTGGTGGTGCTTGTCAACCTTCATGCCAAGACGCTTCATCGTCGAGAGCATCTCTGAGCGAAGGTCTTGTGCTTCATCGATTGGGTTAACCGGGAAGTACCCACCTTTAAGACCAGGGCGGTGGCCCATGTTGCCCATCTCGAAATCAGCATCCGTATTCCACGATGCGTCAGACGCATCAACTTCGTAGGATACTTTATTGATTGTGTTGGAGAATTTCACGTTATCAAACAAGAAGAACTCGGCCTCTGGACCCATGTAGGCCACATCACCAATACCGGATGACTTGAGGTACGCTTCAGCCTTTTGAGCCGTGCCGCGAGGGTCACGCTCATAGCTTTCGCCTGTGTCAGGCTCCACGATTGAGCAGTGCACGCAGATCGTCTTTTCCGCATAGAAAGGATCGATATAGGCACTCGACGCATCGGGCATCAGTTTCATGTCTGAAGATTCAATCGACTTCCAACCAGCGATGGAAGAGCCGTCAAACATGAAGCCTTCTTCGAGGAAATCCTCGTCCACAAGATCACAATCAACCGTGACGTGCTGCAGCTTGCCGCGCGTATCGGTAAAGCGGATATCGACGTAAGCGATGTCCTCATCTTTGATCTGTTTCAGCAGGTCCTTGTTGCTCATGGCGATGTCCTTTTAGATTTAGCTTTGAATTTGTTTACAGCGCGTCCGACCCGGTTTCCCCGGTCCGAATGCGAATTGTTTGTTCGACAGGCGAAACGAAAATCTTGCCGTCGCCGATTTTTTCGGTTTTGGCGGCGTTCACGATAGCCTCAATGGCGGCGTCAACTTGATCATCGTCCAACACAACTTCGACTTTCACCTTTGGCAGAAAGTCGACGACGTATTCGGCTCCTCGGTATAGTTCGGTATGGCCTTTTTGACGGCCGAAACCTTTGACTTCAATTACGCTAAGGCCTTGAACGCCGACTTCTTGTAGCGCCTCTTTAACCTCATCGAGCTTGAATGGCTTAATGATTGCCTCGATCTTTTTCATAGTGCCTCCAGTTGCGCTGCGCGCGTCACATTTTGGTCATTTCATTTTGGGTGTTCGGGGTCCATCAGCCACCGGTAAGCTGGCCAGTAGGGACGGCTCATACCACCCTTATTTGCACACCCTTTGAGCTATAAGCTTAAATTATGTGCGATACTGAATCAATTTGAAGGGCAAATTAGGTTCTGGTGGGCGGCAGGGCCCCCCATCGAAGCTTGCAGCTGCTGATTCTGGCCGTTTCGTACATTTGCGATCTGGCAAAACTCGCCTAGCAAGGCACGTTGTATTTTTTCGCCCAGTAGTGGGGCAGGGCAGTATCTCTTGGATGCTGCATTCGACGCTACAGACTATGGAAATTAATCAGGGCAGGCTCTTAGAGGTTAAAGGTAACCTGACCAGCTTGTTATTCCAGGTCAAAACCGCATTTGCATCTTGGATCGTAGGCAATATCCGCGCAGCCTACGCCGCGTTCAGCACATCGCCTCGTGCGTGCATGGCGTCCGCAGTTCCAAGCTCAAGCCCGTCCGCATAGATGATATGTGGCCCGTCGCAGAAAAGTTGAAAGACCGTTTGTTCGATGTAGCCCAAATCTGTGATGAATTCGCCGTCCACCAGTGTGCGTGCGGCAACTAAAGCGCGATCGACATGAAAAATACCTTGGGCACGCCAGTCGCGGATCAGACACATCTGATCGCCGGCAAGCAAAGCATCGTGTTCTGGGCGGGTATCGCCCAACGATCCCGCGGCAAAAGATATGGTGCGCACGGCGCGCGTGCTGCGCTGAATATGCTCGACCTTTGCAATGCCGCTGTCGCGTGTGATGATTTTATCGCCAACACTCAGGAATTCGACCGGGATTTCCCCGTCGAGGGTCAGCAATATAGCGCCGCGCAGCAACCCCGTATCAAGGGACGCGTAAGATTGATATCGGCCCGCCTGCGGATTCTGCCCGCCAACGCGCCCGACCGTTTTCGGTTTCATGGGCGTCTCTTTCTTGTCTACCTGCCTCAGGTAACCACGATATACGACAATACCCCCTTAATGTCGCGTGTTTTTTGCACCTAGGACAGGATGTGGTAGGGCCACAAGGGTGCAAAAAATGACAGGCTAAAGCCACAAGATCGGCTTGCATCCCGCGCTGTCACCACCTAAGGACGGCGTCAGTGCGGGTGTGGCGGAATTGGTAGACGCACTTGGTTTAGGTCCAAGCGCCTATGGCGTGGGGGTTCGAGTCCCTTCACCCGTACCACTCTATCCCTTTGAAAACAAACAAGCCCCTTGCTAACAGGGCTCAAAGTCCGTTCAACGGTTACAACCTTGGTTACAATCGAGTTTGGAAAATGGTCGGAAAAGTCAGGCACCTAGTAAATCGGTCAGGCCGGTATCATGCGCGACTAGTTGTCCCAAAAGGACTGCGAAAAATTATAGGTAAAACGGAACTGCGGACCCCATTGGGCGCAGATTACCGCCAGGCGATAAAGCTTTTGCCGGGTTCGGTGACACAGCTTCAGCACATAATTGCTTTGGCCGAGCGTAAATCAGGGCAGAGCTATGACTGAATCTGGTGTTTGGGGGATTTGAAGGTTGGCGGCGTATCTGGTTGATTTGTTGTTGCGAGACAGCAGCCCAACCGAAGGAGATACACCACCATGGAAACGACTAACATTGTTGATTTTTCGCGTCGAGACGGGATCACGGACGCGCTGACGGATTTATTGAGAACAGGAGCGCAGCAATTGATCGCAACAGCCGTTGAAGCTGAGCTTGAAAGCTATCTGTCTCAGTTTACCACCGCGCGCACTGAGGCCGGTCATGCGACTGTTGTGCGCAATGGGCATCATCCCGAGCGCCCGTTCCAAACGGGCATCGGCCCCGTGAACGTGCGCATTCCCAAGGTTCGCTCAAAAAACGGCCAGCCCGTGACATTCCATTCGGCCCTGGTGCCACCGTACGTGCGCAGAACCAAAACGTTGGAAGCGGCCTTGCCATGGCTGTATCTGAAGGGCATCTCCAGCGGTGAAATGGGCTCGGCTCTCAAGGTTCTTCTGGGCCCTGATGCGGCGGGATTGTCGGCAAATACGGTCTCACGGCTCAAGCGCGATTGGGCCAACGAATACGGCGAGTGGAGAAAGGCAGCGTTGGACGATGAGCCCTTGGTCTACATCTGGGCTGACGGTGTCCACAGCGGCCTTCGGGGCGAGGATGACAAGCTCTGCGCCCTTGTGATTGTGGGGGTAACAGCCCGTGGCAAGAAGCGGTTCTTGGCTATTGAGGACGGGGTGCGCGAGTCCACGCAGAGCTGGCGCGAGGCTCTCCTCAGCCTCAAAAGCCGGGGAATGAACGCCCCGAAACTTGCTATTGGAGATGGTGCCATGGGGTTCTGGGCCGCCATAGATGAAGTCTATCCTGAGACCCGTCATCAACGCTGTTGGCAACACAAAACTATGAATGTGCTCAACTGTTTGCCCAAGCTGTCTCAGCCAAAGGCCAAAGCTGCGATCCACAACATCCGGCAGGCTGAGACCAAAGATGATGCGGGCAAGGCCTTAGATTTGTTCATCAAAACCTACGAACCCAAATACCCCAAGGCGACGCTGTGCCTGCAAAAGGACCGCGAGGAACTCATGGCATTCTTCGACTTTCCAGCACAACACTGGCAAAGCATCCGCACCAGTAATCCAATTGAATCCGCCTTTGCCACGATCCGTCATCGCACCAAACGATCAAAGGGCTGCCTCTCACGCGACGGCATGCTGCACATGATGTTCAAGCTGGGGCAATGCGCCGAGCAAAACTGGAGGAAACTACGCGGCTTTGACTACCTCGCCAAAGTCATCACCGGCGTCGCATTCAAAGACGGAATTGAAGCCACTGAAAACAGCCAGATCGCCGCATGACCAGAAACCCTTAAACACCAGATTTGACAATAACTCATCAGGGCAGGGGAGAGCGCAGACCGAAACGGCGCGATACTCTCTTGCACCGGATCAATTGGCCCTTCGTCATTATCAGCAGCGCCTAGCGTTTGACGAAGAACTTCGAAACGATCCACGTTACGCGCAGGTGAGTATAGACGACATGCTTGTGAAGCGCTTGCGCGAAGCGATTGCAGGGCGTGCCAGTAACGGAGAACTGCAAGATCTGATCGGCAATGAAATTGAGCGTTTCCGTGCCGTTGGGAACCTAGATGCACTACAAGGTAGTGACGAATGGCGGGTGATCGCCCGCGCGATGTGCCTAGCTGAGTATGAGGCGCTTGAGCGTGTCGTGGAGCGTGACGAAGGTGACTATACGGGGGTGATCAAGGCGCAGATTCTTAAGGATGCTGAGCTACAGGTCGAGCTGACTTTGCCAGTGAGCCTTACCGACCTTTGGGATGACTACCTGAAGAGCCGCATGCAGGCAGGTTTCATGCGTGACAAAGGGCAAAGGCAACGTCCGGTCATCGACAGTCTGCGCAAATTTCTGAAACAAAACGATGCAGCCCGAGTGACAAAGAAAGATCTTCTTTCCTGGCGAGACATGTTGATGCAAACACTCACGGCTAAGACGGTCAACGACATTTACCTGTCTGCGATGAAATCGGTTTTTGCTTGGGCTGTTGAGAATGACAGGCTGACCGAAAATATTGCGGCAACTGTAAGGCAGCCCAAACCGCGCAAGGTCTATGGCCGCGAAAGGGGATACACCGCTGCGGAGGCCGAAACGGTTCTGCAAGCATCGCGTTCATATGAAGCAACGCCCGATGAGCAGGGGCGGGTGCGCGAATCCGAGAAGATGGTGAACGTAAAGCGGTGGGTGCCGATCATTTGTGCATTTACCGGCGCACGAGTGTCCGAGATTATCCAACTGCGCAAAGAGGACGTGACGCAAGTTGGGGGCCTCTGGATGTTTCGGATCACGCCTGATGCGGGGACCGTGAAGTCAGGTGGCTATCGCGATGTGCCACTACATCGTCAAATCGTTGAAGAGGGCTTTGGAGAATTTGTTGCATCAGCGCAACCTGGCCCGCTCTTTCACAACGCGACGGAGCAGGAAAAGTTCAGAAGCGCTGCCGTTATCGTTTCGAATAAACTGTCCGACTGGCTACGTGTGAGCGGTCTGCGACCCGAGGGGTTACAACCAAACCACGCATGGCGACATCGTTTCAAGACGTCGTGCCGGGAGCTGGGAATCTCTGACCGCGTTGCGGATGCAATCCAAGGCCATGTAGGCAGAACCGCCGCAGACCATTATGGGGATGTGACAATCAAGACGAAAGCGGACGCGATTGAGAAGTTATCGGAATACCGGCTGAGATGAGGCGCGACAATGGAAGAGCAGAAAGAGCCACTCTATCTGTCTCGTGAAGCACACGTCAGAAGTCACAAAACATCGTTAACTTAGAAATAAAAATATGTCGAATTTTTGCAGAGCGCGCTCAGATTAGGGATGAAACAACTTACAACTCAACGGTATGTCCACTTTTGGAATCAAGGAAACGATATGAAAATCACAGCATTAGTCGCAGCACTGATCATCGGGGCAGGTAGCGTGTCAGCAGAGACTCGTAACGAAAGGATGCTCGAAGGTATCAAGGTGATGTGTGAGGCTCATGCCAATATATCCCGTGGTGTCATTGATGATCATTATCAAGGCTTCCCGATGACAACTCGTGCTCCGGAATTAGACTTCTCCAAGATGGGTGAGTATACGTTCGAGAGGAATTTATTTATGCAGATGATTGTAAACGCCTATGAGCTACCTCTAGTTGATGACTACGGGGCCAGAGTAGAGCAGAAATCTAAATTCTGGGACAAGGCTTTACTAGATTGCTACGAAGCAGCATATCCGTATTTAGACTGATCGCCGGAGCATTCAGCATTTCAGCATAGAAAAAGCCCCAACCAACTAGGGTAGGGGCTTCTTTCGCTTTTTAGCTAAATGGCTTTTTAGCTTTTAGAAGATGAAGTCATCGGCTGTGATGATCACTCATGTCGATGTTTTCAAGGCGAATGGTGTTACCGTTGCCGTCACCAATCATCGTGTCGCCTGTGCCGGTTTCCCACATGTAGGCGGCATCGAACGCATCCTTGCCAGATAGCTGACCCAACCCGTCCAACGCCAGCGGTGTGCTATTCATTTTGGCAGCGGTTGGCTCAAGCGCAATTTCGGTTGTGCGCCAACTTCAACAGATCTTGACCTAGGCGGAAAAGGGCAGCTTCATTGTCCTTGCAGAGACTGGTTCGCATTCGTCTGACAGCACCTGAAAAATGAGTTGGAGAAAAAAGGCTTAACGGTTGAATGCCCAATGATGCATTCTGCAATTGATCTGGAGTAAGATGAGGTAACTAGATGATAGAGATTGAACACAGCAAAAGTGGAGCATGTATCACGCTGCGCGCCTCAGGAACGGAGTTATTGTCAAATCTGGTGTTTAAGGGTTTCTGGTCATGCGGCGATCTGGCTGTTTTCAGTGGCTTCAATTCCGTCTTTGAATGCGACGCCGGTGATGACTTTGGCGAGGTAGTCAAAGCCGCGTAGTTTCCTCCAGTTTTGCTCGGCGCATTGCCCCAGCTTGAACATCATGTGCAGCATGCCGGCGCGTGAGAGGCAGCCCTTTGATCGTTTGGTGCGATGACGGATCGTGGCAAAGGCGGATTCAATTGGATTACTGGTGCGGATGCTTTGCCAGTGTTGTGCTGGAAAGTCGAAGAATGCCATGAGTTCCTCGCGGTCCTTTTGCAGGCACAGCGTCGCCTTGGGGTATTTGGGTTCGTAGGTTTTGATGAACAAATCTAAGGCCTTGCCCGCATCATCTTTGGTCTCAGCCTGCCAGATGTTGTGGATCGCAGCTTTGGCCTTTGGCTGAGACAGCTTGGGCAAACAGTTGAGCACATTCATAGTTTTGTGTTGCCAACAGCGTTGATGACGGGTCTCAGGATAGACTTCATCTATGGCGGCCCAGAACCCCATGGCACCATCTCCAATAGCAAGTTTCGGGGCGTTCATTCCCCGGCTTTTGAGGCTGAGGAGAGCCTCGCGCCAGCTCTGCGTGGACTCGCGCACCCCGTCCTCAATAGCCAAGAACCGCTTCTTGCCACGGGCTGTTACCCCCACAATCACAAGGGCGCAGAGCTTGTCATCCTCGCCCCGAAGGCCGCTGTGGACACCGTCAGCCCAGATGTAGACCAAGGGCTCATCGTCCAACGCTGCCTTTCTCCACTCGCCGTATTCGTTGGCCCAATCGCGCTTGAGCCGTGAGACCGTATTTGCCGACAATCCCGCCGCATCAGGGCCCAGAAGAACCTTGAGAGCCGAGCCCATTTCACCGCTGGAGATGCCCTTCAGATACAGCCATGGCAAGGCCGCTTCCAACGTTTTGGTTCTGCGCACGTACGGTGGCACCAGGGCCGAATGGAATGTCACGGGCTGGCCGTTTTTTGAGCGAACCTTGGGAATGCGCACGTTCACGGGGCCGATGCCCGTTTGGAACGGGCGCTCGGGATGATGCCCATTGCGCACAACAGTCGCATGACCGGCCTCAGTGCGCGCGGTGGTAAACTGAGACAGATAGCTTTCAAGCTCAGCTTCAACGGCTGTTGCGATCAATTGCTGCGCTCCTGTTCTCAATAAATCCGTCAGCGCGTCCGTGATCCCGTCTCGACGCGAAAAATCAACAATGTTAGTCGTTTCCATGGTGGTGTATCTCCTTCGGTTGGGCTGCTGTCTCGCAACAACAAATCAACCAGATACGCCGCCAACCTTCAAATCCCCCAAACACCAGATTCAGTCATAGCTCTCAGGAACGCTTGTCCGCGCTGACTTTGATAGGGCGCTACCTGAGATCGAGAACGCGATGGTGTTGGCAAAGCACCCTCTGAAGCTGTTGGTTCGCCTAGAAGATTTCCACGGTTTGGAAATCGGGGCATTGTGGGAGGAACTGAAATTTGGCATCGAACACATTGGTAAAATTGGGGCCATCGCAGTAGTGGGCAATACGAAGTCGGAAGAATTTGGGGCATGGTTGGCGTCATTGTTCACAAAGTCTGAGATGCGGTATTTCAGTTTTGACAGTGAAAACGAAGCCCAAAACTGGTTGAAGCTGAGCTAGCAGAGCAAAGTCAAGTTACGCAGCAAAAACGCTAGACGGCGCATTTCCCCCATAAATTGTCTTAATGTGTCAAGTAGCCAAGAGTTCGGATAGTGGCATGTTAGTAAGTCGGATTGGGAATAAATGAGCCTATCTTCACACTTAAAAATACAATTGCTAGACAGATGGCGCGAAGCCAAGAATTAGTTGTCTTAGCCCAATAGCAGCACCGCCCATGATGCTAAGCAAGGTTATCGGGGCGCTAAATGACAACACTGAAAACGCCGATAGCCCTTGACCGATGCTACATCCAACGGCCACGACCGCACCTATGCCCATAAGTACAGCACCAAGAATCTGGCGGCGTAACTCTCGAGGATCATCACAGGATTCCCAGCGAAAGTGACCTTTGATCAGGCTTCCAATGAATGCACCCAAAAGAACGCCACTGACTGAGCCTGTTCCAAAACTGATGGAATTTCCTGAAGAGGTCATTGCATATAGAATTGTTTCGCCAATCGGTGCAGAGAACGTATGGCTGACGACTGAGGTCGCGTCAAAACCGTTGCTCGCTACCCACTGTGTGCCGGCCCAACCTGTCACTATTGCAAGGCCGGCTACAGCACCCCAAAAGATATGGCTCACGGAATTACGAAGACGGCGGCTGAGTAAGGTTGCGATCAGAATGACACATCCAAGCACTATCCCAGTCGTTTCGATAGAGGCTCCACTCGCCTGGGCCAGTGTATGTGCAAACGTCGGTGTATTGGTGGCCTCCTGGGAGCCCCCAAAAATCCATACCCGCAGTCCTGACAAAGGCCCGCCCAATGTCATGTAGGCAGATATTCCCATAATCAAAACGATGAGGAGCGAGCGTAAATCTCCGCCACCCGCTCGGGCCAGAGCGCCATAGCCACAGTTGCCAGCAAGTGCCATGCCGTAGCCAAAAACCAAGCCCCCTATAATGCTCTCAAATGGGTTCCAGCTTCGTGACAGATAAAGGGTTTGCTGTAGGTCAAGGAAACCAAAAGAAGAGAGCGCAAAAGTACCGATGACTGATACGCCAATGGCAATCCCCCACATGCGCAATCGCAAGGGATTTTCACCATAGTAGAGGTCTTCTATTGCCCCAAGTGTACAAAATCTGCCGAGGCGCGCAGCGAGCCCTAACAGTATACCTCCAAACAACCCGAAAAGCGCTACTGCAACTGGCTCTGAAACAAAATCAAGCATGAGATCGGTCTTTCATACGGTGCGCAATTGATTGCAGCGTCCCAATCACTTTTCGCGACAGAACAGATCGTACACGACCTCCATAATTTGTTTAGGACGGTCATCTTTCAAACTATAATAAATGGTTTTTCCATCACGCCGCGGCGTGACAAGACCTTCCAGGCGCAGACGCGAAAGCTGTTGTGATACAGACGCCTGTCGTGCGGACAATAACTCTTCAAGTTCCGTTACAGATTTTTCACCCGAAGCAAGGTGACACAGGATCATCAAACGCCCTTCATGGCTGATTGCTTTTAAGAAGTTGGACGCCTGCAAGGCATTGGCTGCCATTTTGTCCATATCTTCTGCGCACATGTTAACGTCAAAAATTGGTAAGCCCATTTTTTCCTCAGTGTTTGGAAGAGCATTGGCAACTATAGCCGTGTTATGAGGGTTCATATACTTAGCTTCCCGTTATATCAATCTTGGCTCTGATAAGCATTTTCTCAAGCAATCCCCAAAAGAAATCTTCCCCGGGATACCCTTCGATACGAGACACCTCTGTTTCGTCAACCACCAGAACGAATGTTGGCGTAAAACTGAGCCGGCGGGCAAAGGTAATGCCTTCGGGTCGTTTGGCGTGAATATCTATTCGCTGAAGAGGCGCGGCTTTGCCTTCGTCGGTCTTCGGGTAGATATGTGAAATTTCGTCGTTCCACCGTTCGCACCAGATGCAGCCATGTTCCTCAACCATAATCAAGATGGCATCAGCCGTGGCTGTGACCGTTGAGGATAAGCTCAAAAAGAGGCTGATGACTAGAGGGCGGATTAACATACTAAATTGACCTTTGCCTAACATACAACGTAATGTGAATATGTAAGTTGTACAAGGACAAGTGGCAGTTATGATGGAGATTTCCTATTTAGGCGCTGCTTTTGCAGGTCTGTTGTCGTTTCTGTCGCCCTGCATTCTGCCAATCGTGCCCTTTTACTTAAGCTATCTAGCTGGCGTAGGAATGAACCAAATATCTGCTGATGCTGATATTGATCCAAAAACACGCAAACGCGCCGTTGTTGCTGCCTGCTTTTTCGCAGCCGGTGTCATCACAATCTTTATGGGATTGGGGGCCGCGGCTACTGCCTTTGGTCAGTTGGTGCGCGAGTATTTTGACGTCCTTAGATGGCTTGCGGCCGCGATCATTATCGCGATGGGACTGCACTTTTTAGGGCTGATCAGGATTGGGTTTCTGTATCGTCAATTGCGGGCAGATACCGGCGATACATCAAATGTCAGTCTTCTTGGGGCCTATGCTATCGGCCTTGCCTTTGCGTTTGGTTGGACACCGTGCGTTGGTCCGGTGCTGGCTGCGATCCTGTTCACAGCGGCAGGTGCCGAAACTGCGACAACAGGGGCAGGGCTATTGTTCGTTTACGGTTTGGGGATGACAGCGCCTTTCATTCTCGCGGCTCTATTCATCGGTCCTTTCATGCGGTGGATGGTTCGTTTCCGCCGCCACCTTGGCTTGGTCGAGAAGATTATGGGCGCGATGCTGGTCCTGTTTGGGGTTTTGATTGCAACCAACTCGGTGAACTATATTGCGCAATGGATGCTCGGAATTGCGCCCGACTTGTGGCTTTTGCTCTAACCTTTGAGGATACTCAATGAAGACTCTACTGACTGCTTTTGCCGTCTTCCTGGCGATGACACTTCATTCATTTGCTACCGAAGTCGGAGACGATGGCCTGCACAAAGCGCCGTGGATGCGCGACACCTTTAAGGATCTGGCTGAGGATCTGGAGGAGGCGAATGCAGAAGGCAAACGTCTCATTGTTATGATTGAGCAGCGGGGATGCATCTACTGCAAAAAGATGCATGAAGAAGTATTCCCGATTGACGAAATAGCTTCATTCATTGGCGATAACTACTTTGTCGTCCAGGTCAACATGTTCGGCGATGTTGAGGTCACTGATTTTGACGGCACGACGCTTCCCGAGAAAGACATGGTGAAGAAGTGGGGCGCATTGTTCACGCCCATGGTTCTGTTTTTTCCCGAAGAAGTTGGGCCTGATATCTCTGCGATGCAGGCTGCCGTTGCGAAAATGCCAGGGGCGTTCGGGCAACACACAACCTACAACATGCTTAACTGGGTCGTGGAGAAAGGCTATGATGGAGACGAAAGTTTCCAGAAATATCATGCGCGTAAGTTTGCAGATCGGAACGACTAGAACCCTTTTTTTGGGGCCTTTGCCAGTCATATATTTGAATTCAAACAGTTGAATTTGTTGTTGCGTCATCACAGCTTCGTGCGCTACGGTATACAAAACGTAGTGTTTGGGAGGACGCATGAGGATTCTTTTTACAGCCGCTTTTCTAGCAGGGACCATCTCATCATATGCCTATGCAGAAGAAGTTTCGCCAACAGCTGTTAGCTTCAATGAAGGCTCTGTTGAGCAGTCCTTGTCCGGTGCTGCCGGTGATGCAGCAAACGGGCGCATCATTGTAGGTGACAAAAAACAAGGCAATTGTGTCGCGTGCCATCAAGTGAGCGATCTTGCGGATGTACCATTCCAAGGTGAAATCGGGCCGATGCTTGATGGCGCTGGCGAACGTTGGTCAGAAGCAGAACTGCGCGGAATCGTTGCAAACGCCAAGGTGATGTTTGAGGACAGCCTGATGCCGTCGTTCTACAAGACCGAAGGCTTCATTCGTCCAGGCAACGCCTATACCGGAGAGGCGGCTGACGATACATTTGGCCCCCTCCTGAGCGCGCAACAAATCGAAGATGTCGTGGCCTATCTGTCCACACTCAAGGAATAATCAATCCCCTTGGGAATGAAGGAGCATTAAATATGGAACTGACAAGACGTAACGCAATCCTAATGGGGGCAGGGGCTTTCCTCGTCGCTGGACTGCCCTTTCGTGCGTCGGCTGCTACAGAGGACGCAATCGCTGCGTTCACGGGCGGAGCCGAAGTTGGCACGGGTGATATCAAGCTGACGGCACCTGAGATCGCAGAGAATGGCAACACGGTGCCAATCGAAGTGTCATCCGATACAGCTGTCGAAATCATGGTCTTGGCGACGGGCAACCCAACACCAAGCGTCGCGACGTTTAAGTTCGGTAAGCTTGCGGCATCGCGGTCAGCCTCGACGCGCATCCGTCTTGCCGGGACGCAAGATGTCTTGGCGATTGCCAAGCTTGAGGATGGTTCATTCGTTCAAGCGTCAAGCACCGTCAAAGTCACAATCGGCGGCTGCGGCGGTTAAAAGAACTCAAGGAGATTTATTATGGCATCTGGTGTAAAGCCTCGCGTCAAAGTTCCAAAAAAAGCAGCGGCTGGTGAAGGGATCACCATCAAAACGCTGATCAGTCACAAGATGGAATCCGGTCAACGTAAAGATAAAGAGGGCAATGTTGTTCCGCGCTCGATTATCAATCGGTTCACGTGCGACTTTAACGGCGAAAAAGTTATTGACGTAACCCTGGAACCCGCAATTTCGACCAATCCGTATCTGGAGTTCGAAGCACTTGTACCCGAAGCAGGCGAGTTCAAGTTTACTTGGTATGACGATGATGGTTCGGTCTACGAAGAATCTAAAAAAATCACCATCGGCTGAACCAATAGTCTTGGGAGGGACATCATGAGAAAATTGACAGGCGCCATTTTGGCTACTTTGTTGGCAACAACGGTCAGCCATGCGGACCCAGTTGACGACAAACTGATCCTGAATGAAGAAACAGAATTGGTTACTCGGACGGCAGCCCCAGCACATGTCTCAGAAGCTCTTGATGAGGTGATGTCAGGCTGGCTGTTCCGCGGTAAAGAAACCCGCGCAATGCAAATGGACGATTTTGATAATCCGGGCATGATCTTTGTTGAAAAGGCGCAAGATGCTTGGGTGACTGCCGAAGGTACCGAAGGCAAGTCCTGCTCGTCCTGTCATGATGACATGGACAGCATGGCAGGCGTCAAAGCGACCTATCCGAAATGGAACGAAGAAGCTGGCGAAGTCCGCACCCTGCAAATGCAGGTGAACGCCTGTCGCACCGACCGTATGGGTGCCGAAGCCTGGAAGTATGATAAAGGCGATGCGATCAACATGGAGGCTGCGTTGTCTTCCGTGTCGCGTGGGCTGCCTGTCAACGTTGCGATCGACGGGCCTGCGCAATCGACTTGGGAGCTTGGCAAAGAGCTGTATTACACACGCACGGGTCAGCTTGAGCTATCATGCGCTAATTGCCATGAAGACAGCTACGGCATGATGATCCGTGCGGACCATTTGAGCCAAGGCCAGATCAACGGTTTCCCGGTCTATCGGTTGAAAAATACAAAGCTGAACGGTGCCCACTCGCGTTTCAAAGGTTGTGTTCGCGACACGAGGGCAGAAACCTACAAGCCGGGAAGCGCCGAGTTCATCGCACTTGAACTATATGTGGCTTCTCGCGGCAACGGCCTGAGCGTCGAAGGGCCCTCCATCCGAAACTAAACTTTCGAACGGCCCCATCCAGGTACTGGGTGGGGCCGTTTTTTTGTTTTAACATTCTCAAATGCGCATACGTGCGCATGATTTGGAGCCTCCAATGATTTCTCGCCGTGACTTTCTGCAAACGACCATGGCTGCGGCTGCCCTCTATGGTGGCTCTGGGTTTGGCAATTGGAGCAGAGTCGCTGCCCAACAGTTGTTGACACAGGACAAGTTGTTGGAGTTTGACACGTATGGAAACGTCTCATTGATCCATATCACGGACATTCATGCTCAGCTGGTGCCTCACTTCTTTCGAGAGCCATCGGTCAATATCGGCGTTGGTAGCAACAAGGGGGCAGTGCCGCATGTTACTGGCGCTGATTTCAGAAAGCTCTATGGCATCGATGATGGTAGCCCTTCCGCCTACGCCCTGACTTACGATGATTTTGCTTCGCTAGCAAAAGGGTATGGTCGCATTGGCGGGGTGGATCGGGTGGCGACTGTCATCAAATCAATTCGTGCAGATCGTCCAGACGCATTGCTACTTGACGGTGGTGATACATGGCACGGTAGCTACACGTGTTATCAAACCCAAGGCCAAGACATGGTCAATGTCATGAATGCGCTTCAGCCTGATGCGATGACCTTTCATTGGGAATTCACTTTGGGTTCAGACCGGGTCAATGAAATCGTGGAAGGCCTGCCGTTCGCGGCACTTGGCCAGAATATATTTGACGCTGAGTGGGACGAGCCAACAGAACTTTTCCCGCCATACAAGTTTTTCGAACGCGGTGGTGTGAAAATTGCCGTTATCGGTCAAGCTTTTCCCTATATGCCTATCGCCAACCCTGGTTGGATGTTCCCGGAATACTCTTTTGGTATCCGTGATGAACGCATGCAGGAAATGGTTGATGAAGTGCGGGCAGCTGGCGCAGAGTTGGTTGTTTGCCTTAGCCACAATGGCTTTGATGTCGACAAAAAGATGGCTGGTAAAGTGACCGGCATTGACGTGATCCTGTCAGGTCACACACATGACGCGCTGCCAGAACCAGTTTTGATCGGCGAAACGGTCATCGTTGCGTCTGGCTCTACTGGTAAATTTGTGAGCCGCGTTGATCTTGACGTGCGTGATGGGCGTATGATGGGCTTTCGCCATAAGCTGATCCCGATATTTTCAGACGTTATCGAGCCTGATGCCGAAGTTGCAAAAGTAATCGAAGAACAGCGGGCACCCCACATGGGTGCGTTGACAGAGGTGATCGGTAAGACCGCTGAAGATCAGACCCTGTACCGTCGTGGTAACTTCAACGGCACATGGGACGACTTGATCTGTGATGCCTTGATTTCAGAACGAGACGCAGACATCGCCCTTTCGCCCGGCGTGCGTTGGGGCCCCTCGATTTTGCCGGGGCAAGATATCACACGTGAAGACATCTGGAATGTCACATCAATGTCCTACGGTGAGGCATACAGAAACGAAATGACTGGGGAGTTCCTTCATGTCGTTCTAGAAGATGTTGCCGATAACCTCTTCAATCCTGATCCTTACTATCAGCAGGGCGGCGACATGGTGCGTGTTGGTGGTCTTGGTTACCGGATCGACATTACAAAACCACAAGGTGAACGGATCACAGAAATGACTTTGCTTAAAACAGGCGAAGCGATTGATCCGTCCAAGACCTATCAGGTCGCCGGTTGGGCATCAGTCAACGAAGGCACTGAAGGCCCGCAAATCTGGGATGTTGTCGAGGCGCATATCGCCAAACAAGATGTTATCTCCCTTGATCCAAATAACAGCGTGAAAGTGGTCGGCGCTTAATACGGCCCGCATTTGGGAGTGAGACTATGATCAAATTACTTGCAACGGCAGTTCTGGTAACCACACTTGCGACAGGCGCGTGGGCTGAAGGTGTGACACACCGCGTTGCCGTTCATGTGGACGAAAACGATCCTCAGGTGATGAACATGGCGCTTAATAACGTGGCGAACTTGACTTCCTATTACGAAGGCCAAGGCGACAAAGTGATCGTCGAAGTTGTCACTTACGGCCCCGGCCTCAACATGCTTATCGACGGCAAAAGCCCCGTTGCAGACCGCGTCGCAACGATGTCGCTTGAAATGGAAAACCTGACCTTTGCAGCATGTGCAAACACGATGGCCGGTATGAAGAAGAAGTCCGGTAAAGATGTCGTTCTCTTGGATGAAGCAGAGGTGGTACCGTCTGGTGTGGTGCAGCTGATTTCGCTCCAAGAAGACGGCTATGCTTACATTCGACCTTAATCATCAAATTTTGACTATAATCGACACGGAGGCGACATGTCAGACCGCAAATCACGCAGAGCGTTTCTAACCAACAGCATAGCCGCTGGAGCGGCGGCTGGACTTGCAAGTAAAGCAAGTGCGCAAACACCTGATTTATTGATCACTGAAGTCCAACCATGGGCACAGGCATTCGGTGATGGTGTCGACGAAACACCCTACGGGCTGCCGATCGAATACGAAAGTGACGTTGTGCGCCGCAACGTAGAATGGCTGACAGCGGACACCGTAAGCTCGATCAACTTTACGCCAATCCATGCGCTGGACGGTACAATCACGCCCCAAGGGTGTGCGTTTGAGCGCCACCATTCTGGCGCGATCGATCTCAAGAAAGAAGACTATCGTTTGATGATCAACGGGTTGGTCGATAACCCGCTGGTGTTTTCCTACGCGGATCTGGAACGCTTCCCGCGCGAAAACCACGTCTATTTTTGTGAATGTGCCGCCAACACCGGCATGGAGTGGGCAGGCGCACAGTTGAACGGTGCGCAGTTTACCCACGGTATGATCCACAACATGGAATACACTGGCGTGCCTTTGCGCACTCTGCTGGAAGAAGCGGGCCTTGATACGGCTGGCGATCTCAAGGACAAATGGGTGTTTGTCGAGGGGGCGGATGCATCTTCAAATGGGCGCTCTATCCCAATGGAAAAAGCACTGGATGATGTGCTGGTGGCTTTCAAAGCCAACGGCGAGGCTTTGCGCAAAGAACACGGCTATCCTGTGCGCCTTGTCGTGCCCGGTTGGGAAGGCAACATGTGGGTCAAATGGATCCGCCGCATTGAGGTAATGGATGGTCCAGTAGAAAGCCGAGAAGAGACCAGCAAATACACTGATGTTTTGGAAGACGGTGTTGCCCGCAAATGGACTTGGGCGATGGATGCCAAATCTGTTGTGACAAGCCCCAGCCCGCAAGCTCCGATCACACATGGCACGGGACCTCTGGTTATCACGGGCTTGGCTTGGACTGGTCACGGTGCAATTACCCGAGTCGATGTCTCCAAAGATGGGGGTATGACGTGGGAGACCGCGCGTCTGGCTAAACCGGGTGAAAAGATGGCGATGACCCGCTTCTATCTCGACACAATTTGGGATGGTTCTGAGATGATGCTGCAATCGCGTGCTATGGATGACACGGGCTATGTTCAGCCAACCAAAACGCAGCTGCGCGAAGTCCGGGGTCTAAATTCCATCTATCACAACAACTGCATTCAAACATGGCTGGTACGCTCTAACGGTGAGGCTGAAAATGTCGAAGTTTCTTAAATCTGCTGTTCTTGTTGCGGCACTTGGATTGATCGCAAGCCCTGCTTTGGCGGAAAAACTTGGCTTAGGTCGAGCTGCGTTGCCTGAAGAAATCGCAGCTTGGGACGGTGACGTGAGCCCCGACGGCAAAGGCTTACCCGCAGGCTCAGGTGACGCAATCGATGGTGAAGAGATTTTTGCCACTCAATGCGCCTCATGTCATGGTGACTTTGCTGAGGGCATTGATAATTGGCCCAAACTGGCTGGTGGTGCTGGCACGTTGGATCATGATGACCCGCTCAAAACTGTTGGATCGTACTGGCCCTATCTGTCCACAGGGTATGACTATATCAAACGGTCCATGCCTTATGGCAATGCAGGCACGCTGAACGATGATGAAGTCTATGCCATTTTGGCGTACATCCTCTATTCCAACGACCTGATCGATGACGATTTCGTTTTGTCGAAAGAGACCTTCTTTGATGTTGAGATGCCTAATGCGGCTGGTTTCGTCGTCGATAACCGTGCCGAAGCGGAATACGCCCAGTGGACAGGCGAGCCTTGCATGGAGAACTGTAAGGATGAGGTAAAGGTGACCATGCGCGCGATGGTGCTGGACGTCACGCCCCAAGAAAAAGGTGTCGCAGAAGCCGCAGGGGTGGAAGTCGCTGAGGTGACTGAAGCGCCGGTTAAAGAAGAAGTAGAAGAGGTTGTGACTGCATCTTTTGACTCTGACTTGGCTGCCAAAGGGGAGAAAGTCTTCAAAAAATGTAAATCTTGCCATCAGATTGGTGAAGGTGCGAAAAACCGGTCGGGTCCAATCCTAACAGGCATTGTCGATAATGCAGCAGGCGCCGTTGACAATTTTAAGTACTCCAAGGCGCTCAAGAAAATGGCCGATGCAGGGCTGATGTGGACCGAAGAAGATCTTGTAGCGTTTCTTGCCAAGCCTAAAGCCTATATGAAGGGGACTAAAATGTCCTTTGCGGGCTTGAAGAAAGAAAGCGATCAGGCGGCGATCGTCGAATACCTGAAGTCGTTCGAGGACTAAGCATTGGGTATTCGTTTGCAAACTTCCTTGACCCTTGCTGCATTCTTCGCAGCAGGGGTCGCTTGGGCCAATGAATTTGGCGATCCTGAAAAGGGCGCTGATGTCTTCAAAAAGTGCAAGTCCTGTCACCAGATTGGTGAAGGTTCGAAGAGCCGTATCGGGCCGCAGCTGAACGGCGTTTTTGGCCGCGTCGCAGGGTCTGTGGACGGTGTTAAATATTCCAAGAGCATGTTGCGTGCCGGTGATGACGGTCTGGTTTGGACCGAAGAAACGCTAGACGCCTATATCGAAAACCCAAAGGCTCTTATCTCGAAAACGCGGATGAGCTTTCGCGGGATATCTGATGCGGAGCAACGATCAGACTTGTTGGCATACTTGAGGGTCTATTCGGACAACCCCTCAAACATTCCAGAGGCGGAACCGACTGCCACCGGAACAGATCACGATATCGATCCAGCAATTCTCGCAATTGTTGGTGACCCCGAATACGGCGAATACCTCGCCAGTGAATGCATGACCTGCCACCAAGTCAGCGGTGACGATGATGGCATCCCCGGCATCAATGGATGGCCTACGGAAGACTTCGTTGTTGCCATGCACGCTTACAAACGAAAACTCAGACCACACCCCGTCATGCAAATGATGGCAGGACGCTTGTCTGATGAAGAGATCGCAGCGATTGCTGCGTATTTTAAGGACTTCGAATAAGAGGTAATACTCTGGGAGGAGAAAACCATGAAACTGAATAGACGTTTATTCCTAGGTACGGGCGCTGCAGCAGCAGCGACGCTTGCCGCACCAACTGTATTTGCAGACGGCCACAGCAAACCGCGTGTAGTCGTCGTTGGTGGTGGTGCCGGTGGTGCAACTGCAGCGCGCTACATCGCCAAAGACAGCAAGGGTGAGATCGCCGTTACGCTGATTGAGCCAACGCGCATGTACTACACATGCTTCTTCTCGAACCTCTATCTGGGTGGCGTTAAAGAGATTGATGATCTTGGCCACTCCTACGGCAACTTGGCCGCCGGTGGCGTGAATGTCGTACATGATTGGGCCGTTGGTGTTGATCGCGATGCCAAAACTGTCGCATTGGCCGGTGGCGGTTCTGTGCAATACGACAAGCTGATCCTGTCACCCGGCATCGACTTTGTTGAGGGTGCCGTTGAAGGTTGGGACTTGTCCGCACAAAACGCGATGCCACACGCTTACAAAGGTGGCTCGCAAACTGAGTTGCTCAAAGCGCAGATCGCTGCAATGCCAGACGGCGGTACATTTGCGATGGTCGCACCGCCAAACCCGTTTCGCTGCCCTCCTGGCCCGTACGAGCGGGTTTCCATGGTTGCGCACTATCTCAAATCTAACAACCCAACAGCCAAGATCATCGTGGCCGACCCTAAGCCTAAGTTTTCAAAGCAGGGCTTGTTCCAGGAAGGCTGGGGAAACCACTATGAAGGTATGATTGATTGGATCGGCGAAGACTTTGGTGGTGGCAACGTATCTGTTGATCCGGCTGCAATGACCGTGACAATTGACGGTGAAGTCACCAAAGTTGATGTTTGTAACGTTATCCCAGCCATGAAGGCTGGGCGTATCGCAGAGCTTGCCGGTGTGACGGATGGTAACTGGGCAACAGTAAATGCGGCTGACATGTCAACTAAGGCGGATGCTGACATTTACGTACTCGGGGATGCATCGTCGCAAGGCGACATGCCGAAGTCTGGTTTCTCTGCCAACAGCCAAGCCAAAGTTTGTGCCAATGCAGTGCGCGGTGCTTTGACAGGATCCAAAGTGTTCCCCGCGAAGTTCTCGAACACCTGCTGGTCGCTGATTGATACTAACGATGGTGTCAAAGTTGGTGCAACTTATGAAGCGACGGGTGAGAAGATTTCTAAGGTCGACGGCTTTATCTCACAGACTGGTGAAAGTGCCGAGTTGCGCAAAGCGACCTACGAAGAGTCCGAGGGCTGGTACAAAGGTATCACCGCTGACATGTTCGGATAACAATCTAGAGAGCCATGATTTCTATCAAGGCTCTCTACCAGGGTTTTTGTAGGGTTAACCAACCAAAAGGGGGAACTAATTTATGAAGTCATTTTTGATAAGTGTGCTGCTAAGTTTTGCTATCACCGGGCTAGCCCAAGCAGATGGAACATCAACGGTCTATGATTTTGACGGTAGTTTTGACGATGCAACATTCAGCGTCGAAAGCGCGATTATCGGAAAAGGCCTAGTAATCGACTACGTCAGTCACACTGGAGAAATGTTGAATCGTACCGGTGCTGATACTGGCAGTGACGTGAAGCTCTTTGACGAAGCTGATATTTTTATCTTTTGCTCTGCAGTTGTCTCAAGAAAAGTCATGGAAATTGACCCCATGAATATCGCGCATTGCCCGTACGGGATTTTTGTTGCCGAACGTGAAGGCAAGGTCATGGTTGGATATCGCAACTATCCAGAGGGTGCGATGCAGGAAGTGCAGAGGTTGTTGGACGGGATTGTCCAAGAAGCGGTGGGGGAATAATGGATTATCAGACGTTTTTCAAAGGTGCGCTAGACCGGTTGCGCGACCAAGGTAACTACCGGACCTTTGCAGAGCTTGAGCGCCATTGTGGGTCTTTCCCTCGTGCCACATCACATGGCACCGCAAACGCTGACGTTATCATCTGGTGTTCAAATGACTATCTCGGAATGGGTCAACATCCCAAGGTGCTTGAAGCCATGCATGAAGCGCTTGACCGATGCGGGGCAGGGGCTGGTGGTACGCGCAACATTTCTGGAACCACGCACGATCATGTTTTGCTTGAAGCCGAGTTGGCCGATTTGCATGGCAAAGAAGCGGCTTTGCTTTTCACATCTGGCTACGTGTCAAACTCTGCTGCAATCAGTACGCTGGCAAGTCGTATCCCTGATTGTGTTATTTTATCGGATGCCCTTAACCATGCGTCAATGATTGAAGGTATCCGGCATTCTAAGGCCGAAAAGATAATCTGGGCCCACAATGATTTGACTGACCTAGAGGCAAAGTTGGCAT